>JBGSSW010000003.1:0-32291 GCA_041736805.1 Minisyncoccia bacterium | reverse complement strand
ACTAAGACCATCGTTCTTTAGCTTGTTAATAATTTCTTCTTTAATTTCTGCTCCAATTCGATAACCTTTCTTAGCCATATTCTTTGTATTAGTTTAGTAATAATACTTAGAATTGTTGTCTTAAGAAAGGGGTACCTTTCATGGGTGTAAAAAATTACACTTTCATTTCTGTAGTCACTAATACAAACCCCTTTTTCATATTGCCATCTATCTTAACAGGAACACCTTTTCTTCGTAGATAAGTTCGTGAGTCTTTCAAAATGCTGATGAGTCTCTCTGGACTGTTACTTAAGCCCAATATAGTTACCAGCTCCGCACCACCTACTCTCTGAGCTGAGGAAAGTTTGTTTTGTTTACAACGATGGTTCCATAATACCCTGTACATTTGTTGCTGTTTTTTGCCTGAGATATTATATGATTTCGTTCCATTCCATACGAACTTGCTATCATACGTGCTGTAGTGCAGTGCGGTAGAAACATTGTGCTTTTTTCCCTTTGTGAAATATGATACTAATAGTTTGTATTCAGTCATAGTATCAGCGAGTAAGTTTTCAAGTGCGTTTAAAGTCTTATCATACTGGCTGTCATCTTGGTCAGAAAGCGCTACGGTATCACCCTTAGTAAGGAAATTATTTTCCATAAAGTCACGAAGGTGCGAGAAGCGAGCTTCAAAAGAAACAAATTTGCTTTGCAGCTCCTCTTCGTCAAAAGCAAAAGACGACCTACTAATTAGTTGTATATACTCATCAAGAACAGCTAACCGTTTTGCTGGAAATCTTCGAGCGTTTTCAATCTCAAAAAACCACTCGTCAATATAAAGTTCTGGAATAGCTAGGAACAGCGCCTTTTTTCGGTCGTTGTCATCTAGTAATGGTATTATCAACGGTGATATATTCATTCTTACAATAGTATTTGTGACTAATGCAAAATGCAATACCATAATAGGTACTGCACTTTGCATAAGTGGTTTATGGTATTTCCTATATACTTACACATTAAATGTCTCTCGTGTCATTCTGGGACCTCTCGTGGTTACCCCTGAGTCCCTAAAGGATAATCCAGTTTAATCTGGTGATGAAAAAACTACTTTGCCATCAAATATAACTTCTTCCAGCTCCCAGCTATTAGGAGAGAATTCTTCACCACCTTTATATGTCATGAGTATAGACCAATCACTGCGAATCATTGCTCCGTAACTATTTTGTGAATCAACATACGATGTCACCCTATATCGCCCGTCACCAAAATGAGTTGATTTAAAATCTAAGAATGGGAAGTCTGCCGTTGTTGGTGATTTGAGTATTGACTCAATATATCGCTTGCTGACAATATATGCGGTATCTTCAAGTTCTGCTTTATTATTTATTGGACTAGTGTCATTTTGATGCTCAGTTACAAAATCTTCTGCAGAAGAATCATTTTCCAGTGATTCTGTAATAGTAATACTTTCATTTGTTGGCTCACTACTCACAGCACCACTTATTGCACCCCAGAGAAAGAACAACACTTTTACTACTATAAAAAAGAGTACGACAAGTATCACAAATCCGAAAATCATACCTGCTGTACTAACATCCTCTGGCTTCATCTTTTGATTTTCTTGTTCCATGTCTATGACTAAAGCTAGTAAACTGGTAGCGAGATACAAAAAGCCCACTACCAGGATGGACCGAAGTCCTACTAGAGTTTCCCCTAGTAACGTTGAAGACGCAGCCCTGATAATGGGTTGTTTGTCTTCAACGATTTGCGACCATACCCTTATTTCACAACGAGGGGTTAGGTCATTTATATTCAATTGTCCTGTAATAATATAACAATTCTCACAGATTTGATACCCGAATTTGGCTAAAAAAAATGTTAGAATAATGGCTAAATGAGTAATAATAATCAAATTTCAGCCATTGAATTATTTGCTGGCATTGGCGGTTTCCGAATTGCTGCGGAAGAACATGGCATAAAAACAATCTGGGCTAACGACATTGATAAGCATGCAGCACAAGTGTACCGTGACCGTTTTGGAGAAGAATTTTTCTATGAGGGTGATATTTGGAAAATGATTGAAGAAACGCCTTCTCATCAACTACTTACTGGAGGATTCCCATGCCAGCCGTTTAGTAGCGCTGGAAAGAAAAAAGGGGTAGAAGACCCTAGAGGCACTCTCTTTGAAGCAATAATTAAAATTCTTAAAAAGCATCAACCAGAATACTTTGTTCTTGAAAATGTTAAGCGTTTACTATCAATGGATAATGGTAGACATTTTGCGACAATCATTTCTTCCTTAGCTGAGCTTGATTACAAAATTGAATGGAGGCTTTTAAATGCTGTTGATTTTGGTCTTCCACAAAATCGACAAAGAATTGCTATAACTGGTGTGCACAAGAGGAATAAGAATAATAGTAAGGTGAGACTTGTTTCTACTGCTGAATTTCAGTCAATGAAGACAAGCGATGTAGAAAATATTGATAATTTGGACAGCTGGGAAAAAATTGTGGATAGAAACAGAGCCTTTCCTGTTTGGGGAATCGCAGACGGAGATAAGTATATAGGCTCTGACGTAAAGATTTTTTCCGAAAAAACAGAAACTAAATACCTCAGACATATTCTTGAGCAAAATATTGGAGGTGTATACGACTTAACAGAAGCAACAAAGGTTTGGATTGAAAAAAATACTCCAGTGAATAAATACGTGGGAGGTGTAGAAATCCTCAGTAATCAAGCTGGCGGAGCAAGGATGGGGTACACAATTTTTGGAGCTAATGGAGTCGCACCAACACTCACTTCATCGACCAGTAGGCATTACGAACGATACGAAATAGATGGTAGGTATCGAAGACTAACACCAAATGAATATGCACGAATTCAAGGATTTCCAGACAATCATTGCTTGGCTGCTCCTCATAGAGTACAGTACGTATTATACGGAAATGCTGTTCCACCCCCACTAGTTTCGTGGGTAATTAAACAACTAATACAAGATTCGCCTTTAGCAATTTCTGATTTATTAGTAAGCGAAAAACTTCCGTTTGAAAACAACATTTATGCCAGATAAAGAAACGCTTAGAAGAATCTTGAGGGAGAACTTAACATCAACTATGTTAAGGGTTAATTCTAGTCTTAATGGAGAGCAACTTGAAGATTTACAAGACGTTTTGACACGGCTTGGACGAAATCATCAACTTCCACATTGGTATCAAACACTTTTAAGTACTGGAGTATTACCAAACCTTGACGGTAAAACCGTCGGGAGTGTAGTAGAAATGCTTTTCGTAGCTGTATTAGAGAAATTTACTTATAGTGAAACGGGTATTAATCCATTAAGTATAAATCCTGCCAGAGGCGTTGATTTGCCAGATATTGGACTTGGCATTAAATCACCATCAACAAATTTTTGTACCAGTGAACCATTTTTTTCAGCGTATGAGCGTCTTCTTGGTAATGAATATCCTGTTTTAGTTCTACTAACAAATTATCAAGAGGCTAAGGCTCATCCTCCACTAAAATTACAAATTACTGACTGGAGATACTTAGAGGCTTCTGAACTTGCGGATACAAACCTTTGCGGGATTGCATTAAAACATAGAGCATGGCTTCTTGAAGAAAACGAGGCTTGGGCACAAAAAATTTTCCGTTTTCTGGCTTTTGTAAATCAAAGTGATTGGAGAGCCAGACATTTAATTAAGATATTAAACGCTGTTGGAAATGACGAAGAAGTTAGAAGTTTAATTCAAAAGGCAGTTAGCGATTTTGAAGTCCAGAATCGCAAAAGAAGTGACAAATTAGGTGAATTAATTCCTGATGAAGACCTTGAGGCAATTCAAAAAATACTTGACGTGACACCTTTACATTTAGGAGTCATCGATGCTTGTGACAATTGGGTGGCTGAAATTCAAAAAGACTTAGCTCGTTTTCCAAATGAAAATGAATGGGGTCGATTAATACAAAGCCCCTTAAATGGGAAAATTGGCATGAGTTTTGCACTTCAATGGAGATATAACTTTGGGAGATTGTTTGGTGTTGATTCTGATGAGCTAACTGTGGAGACAGATATAATCTAAAAAGAACACCTCGAACGGTGATTTTTGTGGGACTGTTCTTATAAATAAAACTCCTTTATGAGCCAGAGTCACTTCACCGGGCTTCGGGTAGGAGCCACCGCCAACAAGAGCTGTATGCGAAGCTGTGTGATGTGGGGAGCGAAATGGTGGACGGCTATTAATTTGCAAACTTTCATTACTTAAAGAATGAATAGCGGTAACAGCCAAAGTTTCCTCTCTGGAGAGTGGAGGCAGTAATCCTTGGAAAGCTCTGGCCAGCATAGTTTTTCCTGTCCCTGGTGGCCCAACTAGGATTATGTTATGTCTTCCAGCCGCGGCAATCGTCAAAGCCCTTTTGGCACTCTCTTGCCCTTTAATGTCCTCTAGTACAACTGCCCCGTCTGTCCATTGTGAGTCGTCAATTGTCGTTAGAGGATGGACGGAAATTAGTTTGTGTTCAGTTCGAGTTTTGTCTATATGATTAATTACTTCATTGAGGTTTTTAGCTGGATAGATATTAACCCCCTCGATTAAACCGGCTTCATTAGCATTGGCAAAAGGAACAATTATTTGTAAATAGCCATTTTCTTTTGCCGCAAGGACCGCGTTCAATACCCCCTTTACTGGGTGGAGACTTCCGTCAAGACCTAATTCTCCAATATAGATAAAATCACTAGGTTGTTTAATTTCACCTGCTGAAATTAAATAAGAAATTGCAATCGGTAAATCAAATAAAGGGCCTTCTTTTTTTAAGTCAGCCGGAGAAAGAGAAATAGTAATTTTTTGGTTTTTACTCTTAGGCGATTCATAGCCAGAATGTTTTATAGCGCTGCTAATTCTATCTTTTGATTCCTCGATTGCTTTACCAGCTAGGCCGACGATAGAAAAAGAATGTAGGCCTCTCGAAAGGTCTGCTTCAATACGCACTATGGTTCCTGAAAAAATATTTGGTTGGACAGTATGCACTAAAGCAAGACTCATATATTTTACAAAGGTAATTGACCTTCATCATTCATGTGGGTTATGCAGGTGCGGGCAGCAGGCTTTGCTTGTAGACGTTTTTCTTCAATGGTTTCACCACCTATTTCACATCTACCATATGCACCAGCTTGAATTTTTGTTAAAGCTCTTTTGATGTCGCGGTATTCATGTTCTAAGGCAGAAAAAGTTGAACGTCTTTCGTCCCAAGCTTCAGTATAGTCAGCATTTTCATTTTCGTCGGCGTCATCAGCTCCATTGTCTTCCTCGGGTACAGCTGTCCAAGTATCAGTAATATGGTCATAGATTCCGATCTCACCAAGTTCTGAATTTAGGCTAGTAAGTTGTTCTTCCAGCTTTGATTTATACAATGAAAAGTCTGTCATGATTATTTAACTAAATTTACTAACTCACTAAAATCGGCTGTATTTGAGGCGACAACAATTACGTTATTCCTTATGCCGTAGACAATAATGTCTAAACCAGCAGGATTTTTTAGGATACGGACATCAATTCCTTCGAATGAACCATCAATAAATTTAGAGTTGACTAGCACCGTTTTTGAGAAGTTGAAAATATCGGCCAGATTATCAGGCATTCTTTTTTCCCAATCAAGCATACCTCCCTTTGCGACGATCGGGTCAGATATTTTCATAACCATGTAAGGATTATTACTCGCCGTGTACCCTAGTCTAAGTTGTGAGATTGCTTGTGATAATTGTTTGTCCAAAGAGAATTCCAAAATTGTAATTAGTATTTGAGTTGGAATTAAGGTTGTCTTTGAACCACTAAATAGTAAGCCAACTTGCGTCGTTTCGCTATTGTCTTTAGAAATGAATTCTAAGGCTTTTAAAATTGAAGATTTATCATTATTTGTAACAGCTACAAACTTTATTGGCACCATCAAAACTGGTGCTGTATCCAAGGAAATGTCTTTACTGACGTAGATATTTGGGGAAGTTAGAACAAAGTACAAATAAATCACTAATATTATAAAAGCAAAAATTAAACCAAATATACCTGTTGCTAGTAGGTTTGTATTAAGGTTCAAAAGTCTAAAAGGTTCATTTTTGGCTTCAGGCTTTACTAGAGAAATTTCCTCAGGGACAGCAATTTCATTACTTTCATTACTTTCATAATTTTCAACAATCTCTGGTTCTTCAATTTTAACTGGTTCAATTTGTGCCTCCGCTACTTTAGGGGGTGGCGGAATTACTGCCGGAGGAACAATTTCTTCCTTAGTTAAATCTGGTACCGGAATTTTTGGTGCAACTTCTTTTGTTTCTAATTTTTTCTCTTCCGGCTGTGTAGACTCTACTGGAGCATTGCGAAAACTTTTACGTGGAACCAGTTGGACGTTTGAAATTTTTGTTTTTTCCGGATTTTCTAGAAGCAGGAAGAAGGGCTCAGTTTTGGCTGACCAAGTAGTAGTTTGCTCCGGCTTTTCGTCTTCCTCCTTCCGCTTCCGGATTCTTTCTTGGATAGATGAAAAATCGGAAGTGGTTAATTTACCAGTCTTACCAGTCGCTTTTTGAATAACTCCCTTCCTTCTGGTTGTTTCAGGAACACTATATCTTGGAACTTTTCTAAGTTCGTAAGCTTCCTTTTTTTCCAAAAACCAATTAGATATGGATTTAATAATGGAGGGAAATAATTTAAAACGGTCACGTTTGGTGTCAGTAATTATCGTGGCATTAAAATTACCGCTTCCTTCATCAACTATAAAAGAGGTCTCTTTGGGACTGGCTGAAACAACTTTTGCTTTATTGTCCCTTTTATTAAATTTAATACTACTTAATGGAGGTAGAGAACCTGTTTCTTCTGAGCTTTTATTTACTACTTTATGTTCGGTGGGTTTAACTATAATCTGTTTATCGATAGTAACTTTATTTTTCTCAGATAATGATGCTTCTTTTACAGAAGTAAATTTTTCCTCGGCTTTTACACTAGGTGTTTTACGATTATTTTCTAAATCCGCTGCGTACGTGCGTATTGCCGGAATCTTATTATCAGACTGTTTTTTACTATCCATTAGTTTTATTATCGCATGGATTAAGGGTTTTGTGATTACGAACCTGTGTCTTTATTTGGATTTTTTATGTTTCGCTTTGCCGCAAATTCAGGATCAGCCTGTTTAATTGATAAGCCAATTTTACCTTCTTCCAACTTACAAACTGTTACCAAAATAGTTTCCCCTACTTTCAAAATCCCCTCGAGGCTCTCTAGTCTAAATGGAGCAACTTCAGAAATGTGAATAAGACCTTCATTGTAGCTATCTAATTTTGCAAACGCCCCAAAAGTGGCTATTTTGGTAATCGTTACTGTCACTTGTTCGCCAATTGTATAACGCTTAGTAATAGCACGGATTTTTTCGGCAGCGGCCTCAGCGGTTTTGTTTTTACCGGTTACATAGACCGTACCATCATCTTCTATCATTATTTCCTCGACCCCCGTCTCTTCCTTAATGCCGTTAATAGTTTTGCCACCAGAGCCAATCACCATACCTATCTGTTCCGGTAATATTTGGAGAGAAATAATTTCTGGTGCGCGTGGAGAAATATTTTCTCTAGCTCGAGGTATTTCTTTGGTCATGACGTTCAAGATAGCCAAACGAGCCAAACGAGCTTTTTCTAGAGCTTCTCCAAGTATTTTAAGTGCGATGCCATCAACTTTAACATCCATCTGGATGGCAGTAACTCCTTCTGTAGTACCAGCCACCTTAAAATCCATATCCCCAAACTCATCTTCTGGTCCTTGAATGTCGGTTAGTAGTGCGTATTTATCTCCTACTATCATAACCCCGGAAGCAATTCCAGCCACTGGTCTAGTAATTGGTACTCCTCCATCCATAAGCGCTAAGGATGAGGCACAAACTGAACCCATTGAACTTGAACCGTTACTGGACATTGTTTCAGAAACTAGACGAATAGTGTAAGGGAAGGTGGTCGTTTTTGGAATAACAGGAATTAGAGCTTTTTCAGCTAATGCGCCATGACCAATCATTCTGCGGTTAAAGCCGCCGACGCGACCGGTTTCGCCAACTGAAAAAGGAGGAAAATTGTAGTGGTGCATAAACTGCTTTTTGGTATCTCTTTCTTCCATGGTGTCTATCATCTGGGCAGCTTCTGGCCCACCAAGAGTAAGAGCTGAAAAGATGCGTGTCCCCCCACGATAAAATATGCCTGAGCCATGTAAAACTGGAGAGATTCCGCCGGCTTGAGCATAGAGTTCGCGTAGGCCATCTAGATTGCGACCATCTGCTCGCTTACTTTCTTCGACTGCACCAAGATGTAGTTCTTTATCTACCATTTCTTCAAAGAATACCCCCGCAATCTTAGTGTCGACAGGCTCTTCAAGAGCGTTTAATTCAGATAGAAACAAATCTTTTATTTCATAGATATGATCTTTACCAGCCTGGTTTGAAAAAAGAGTTTCGCGCAATTTTGCGGCGAAAGCTACTGCAAATAAGTCAATGATAGCTTGAGGAATTTCGGTCTTAGGAATTTCTTTCTTGACTTTACCAATCTCAGCTACAATATTTTTTTGAAAAACCTCAAGTTGTTGGTGAATAGTAGTAGCTTTTTCAAGTAAGCTAACTATCTCACTTTCTGTTACTTCAAAAGCAGCTGTTTCAATCATATTTATTTTGCCATCCTTTCCGCAGGCCAGCACCTCAACTTCAAGTGAGTCAGTAACTCTATCTTGGTAGGTTGGGTTGATGATTATTTCTCCGTCTACTTTTCTTTTGGCGATGCGGGCTACTCCAATTGGTCCTTGCCAAGGAATATCTGAAACCCCTAGAGCCAAAGAGGCACCCAGTACTCCAAGAATATCTGGGTCATCTTCTCCAATTGCTAAGACGGTGACAACTACTTGGATATCAATTCTAAGATGAGAAGGAAAAAGTGGACGGATAGTGCGGTCAACTATACGGGCTGACAAAACGGCCTCGTCACTAGGGCGGCCTTCCCGTCTGACAAAACGGCTACCAAGTATTTCACCCGCAGCATAAAATTTTTCTTCAAACTCCACTGAGAGAGGAAAGTAAGGTAGAGAGGGATTGTTTGCTTTACCCATCACTGCCGTAACCAAGACAACCGTCTCGCCGTAACTTAGCATTACCGAACCATTGGCATGGGTAGTCAAGTCATTGAATTCTGCCGTTAAAGTCTTTCCCGCAAACTCAGTCCGATAGATTTTTCGTTTCATAAATAAATTTTAAATTTGACCTCTACAGGTTTTAGATTTCAAGTCTTGAAATCTACCTACATGTAGAGCTCATTTATAATCTAATGAGCATAACAAAATAACGACGAGGTACAAGTACCTCGTCGTTATTTTGTATGTTGGTATTTTATATTCCGTCCGTATCTGTACCCACAATGCTTCTAAGCTGTTTTCTGAGTCCGGGCCTAGTTTTCTTTTTGGTAGTTTTATAGCCAATCAAAAATTCTTGCGGATGTTCGTCCATGTCAATAAAATCATCAACTACTTCTCGTAAGCGTGATGAAGCCGAACGGCCAAAAGTTATTACTTCAAACTGACAACCTTGATTTTTTACGTATTCAACCAATGGAATAAAATCTCCATCCCCTGTTGCGAGAATTATAGAGTCAACCTTGTTAGCTAGCTTGATAGCATCAATCGCCAGACCAACGTCCCAATCAGCTTTTTTGGCACCGCCGTAAAATATTTGTAGGTCTTTAGTTTTAATTTCAATACCAACTTTTTCTAGAGCTTCAAAAAATGCATTCTCTTCCCCTCCTTCCGTGTTCACTACATAAGACAGAGCTCGAACTAGTTTACGTCCTCCTAAGGCCGCTTTTACAACGGCAGCAAAGTTAACTTTAGATTTGTATAAATTTTTCGCGCTGTGATAGAGATTTTGTGTGTCTATCAAAATTGCGACCCGTTGTTCGGGATGTTTTATTACACCCATATTTATTTATTATAAAAAAACTATTAAATTTTTAAAAAACTGCTCTTCATAACTATAACTTGTAAAATAAAAATGCTCCATAGCGGAGCATTTTTATTAACGCTTCAGACCTAACTTCTTGATTAGAGAGGAGTAGGACTTTTCATCCTTCTTCTCTAAATACTTTAGGTGCTTACGTCTGTCGGCTACCATTTGGAGTAGTCCTCGACGTGAATGAAAATCTTTCTTGTGTTTTCGTAGATGAGTTGAAAGCTCTTCAATTTGCCTAGTAAGTAAAGCAACTTGGGCCTCGGGAGAACCAGTATCACTATCGTGACGCTGGGTGTCTTTTAAGGTGTTTTCTTTGACTCTTTTTGTTAACATATATGTGTATGAAGCGGTTACTTATATTAGATACGCACAAGTGCTTATAAGTAACTCGCAGTAATAACCGCGAAGGTTCTAATTACTATAGCATAAAAAATTAAACTTTGCAAGTCAGACAGCTAGTTCGACAGTTTGTCAAAACACTGGTCGCATAACGGGTTATACTATTAGGAATGACTATTGTGGAACTGAAACGACAATTTCTAGAATACTTAGAAATTGAAAGAGGGCGTAGCGTAAAGACGATAGAAAATTACGATCGTTATTTGACGCGTTTCTTGGCCTTTTCTAAAGCGAAATCACCAAGTGATGTAACTGAGGAACAGGTTCGAGAATTTCGTCTCTATTTAAATCGGCAAGCGGGAACGAAGGTTGGTGGTCGGCTAGAGAGTATGAAACGTCGAACCCAAAATTACTATCTAATTGCTTTAAGAGCCTTCCTTAAGTTTTTGCGTAAAAGAGGAGTGAGCTCACTTTCACCCGAGCGAATTGAGTTGGCCAAAGTTCCTGAGCGCTCTTTGGATTTAATTTCAGCCGGAGAACTTACTCGCCTTCTAAACACACCAGCTCGAGATACCCTCGAAGGAAAAAGAGATAGAGCAATTTTGGAGTTGTTGTTTTCAACTGGGCTTCGTATCTCAGAGCTATGTTCCCTTTCGACCGATGATGTTGATCTTTCACGAGATGAATTTTCAGTTCGGGGCAAGGGAGATAAAGTGAGAGTGGTTTTTCTCTCGGAGACAGCTAAGTCTTGTATAAAAAATTATTTAGCTGCTCGTAAGGATATGGACGATGCCTTATTCATTCGCTACGGCAAGAAAGCTCACGTTGGAGAAGAACCACGTATTACTCCTCGGACGGTGCAGAGACTATTAAAACTTTACGCCACCAAAGCGGGTATTACACGTAAGGTGACACCGCACGTAATTCGACATAGTTTTGCTACTGACCTATTAAGTAACGGAGCAGACCTTCGTTCGGTACAAGCTTTGCTTGGGCACGCTCACATAGGTACTACACAAATCTACACACACGTTACAGATGCTCACTTACGAGAAGTTCATAAAAAATTTCATACTGATAGGGAAAATAAATAAAAAATAATCCTGAGCTTAAGCTCAGGATTATTTTTTATTTTAGTTAGTTTATATTTAGAATAGCTTCTATTCCGGCACGATTTCTTGTCCACTCCGTATCGGTCCGACTTTCAAGTTCAACTGTAATAGCGGGAATATTTATGGAGGCCAACCAACCTTCAGCATCTCCAGTTACTGGGTAGGCATCAAAGCTGGCGACGGCGCCATATTTACCAGCGGCAGCGTAAGCTTTCATTAGGGATAAGGTTTTAGGTAGAACTCCAGCTTTGCATTCAGAGGCATAAACATTATTCGCTTGGCTGTGCCAGAAAATTACTGCTTGAGGATTAATTTCGGCCACGAAATTTTTAAGAGCTAGTGCCTCAGGTTCCGAAAAGACTCCCGCTCCCGCACTCACAACTTTTCCGCGCCAAGTACTTTCAGGTTGCCACTTACAGTCAAAGTTACGATTAAGGTCAACACCGTTGGCGTTGAATCTACCGGCTCCAGTTTGATGTGCGTCATTTGGTGGGATTTCGGCTACAGTGAAACGCCCAACTTTTTGGACAACTTTATATAAGCCATCAGGGTTAAGAACAGGGGTGACTTTAATTGTTGTATTTTCAGGGACGATAAATTCCCCACTTTCTAATTCATCAATAAATTGATAAGCCAAAAGAACACTGTTCCACTCATAGCCTCCGTGCATTCCACCGACAAATAGAAAAACCCTTTCACCCTTACCGTAAGTATAGGATTCAATCGGCCTACCTTCAACGGAAGAACCTATTTGTGTCGCTACATTTTTTTCTTCTACTACCGGGATTTCGGGTTCGTTTGATTGTTCTACAATGGGAGCCTCGACTTTTGAATTTCTATTACTAAGCCAGAAAAATAAACCGGTCAGCAAAATTAGACTTGTGGCTACCAGAATAAGTATTGAGCGTCTTGAAAAAGTCATCATTCAGCTAAATATTTTAGGATTGCCTCTACGCCAGCTTTATTTTTACTAAGCTCTGTATTTTCATGATTAGTTAGGAGAACGCTGATAGCAGGAATGTTTTGACTAGCAAACCAATTCACCATGTCACCAGTGATTTCATAGTAATCAAATTCTTCGTAGGCACTATAACCAGAAGCTTTAGCAAAAAGTTCAGTCATTGACTTTGTACCTGGAAGAATTCCCTTTTTGCAATTAGAAGCGTAGACACCTCCGGCGGCACTATACCAAGTGACAGCTGCAACTGGCTTATTTTCTAAGACATATGTTCTAAGGGCAGAACTTTCGGGTTCGGAAAAGGGTTTACTGCCACCACTGACAGTTCGGTTTTGCCAAGTACCAGCCGCTTTCCATTCACAGTCGAAATTACGATTAAGATCAACCTCGTTCGCATTGAAACGACCAGCAATTTTCTCGGACTCCACTTTGCTAGCATCACTAGGGTTGAAACGACCAGTGCTTCCAGTAACCGTTTCGAGTCCATCTGGATTCAAAACCGGTATGACAGTTACTTTTACATTGTCTGGAATAATTGATTCATTACTTGAAAACCAATCAATCAATTCAAAATTAAGTAGGGCGGTGTTCCAAGAATATCCACCATGAGTTCCACCAACAAATAACACCTCCTTTTCACCTTTACCGAAGTGATAAGCCATAATGTCATTTCCTGCGACTGATTTACCAATAACACTTATAGGCTCATTTTCAACCTCCATAATTTCTTCATTAGGCATTTCTTCAACCACCGGTTGTTCTGTGCTCGGAACAACCGGTTCTTTATCATTATTAACAGTGGTTGATCCTCCACTGAGGAAGATAAAGAAACCTGCGGCTGCAACAATTAATAATCCCCCAATAATTAATACAATATTTTTCATATACCTGTATTGTATTCCACATCTCACCCGATAGCTAATAGGGCGTTTATTTTTTTTGCCCAAAAAGTAAATTTAATTACAAGTAGCTAAAAACCCCTGGCACATTAATCCTTTAGGATTAATGTGCCAGGGGTCTATACTGTTTTTAATACAGCTTTATATTCGGCCTCCAACTCCCTTTTCAGTTCAAGGTAAAGATTGGCGGACGGGCACCAAGTCCACGTTCTTTAGCAAAACAAGAGCCGTCGCCCCAAGGTGCCGAAGTAGCCTTTGGACTTATATCTTTGGTTGGATGGGGAAGGACTTTCCACATCCGATCATTTGGTTCGGCGCTCCGGCTGATTTGTTCCACTTGGTAACCGACGTCCTTACCCCGTAGGGTCACAAGATATCTTTGGTCTTGCAAGATTACGATTCCTTCGTTGACGGCGATTTTCATCGCTAAAACAATAAGGCTTTTTCGAAACTTGGTGTTTGGCTGGTCAAGGTTGAAGTTTCCCTCCAGGTAAGCCTGAAGTTCATCGACCGTTATTTCTGTCGATAGGGTTTTGGCTTCCAGTACCAAAGGGCTGGCCAGAACACGAAGAACCATCATGTTCATCTTGGTAACTTTTGCTTCATCGTACGTCATCTCAGGTTCCTTGGTCGGTTTACGGCGGGGAGTGCCACAGTCTTTATAGCACAAAAATAAGCTACTTTCTACGACTTTCCGTATTAAATAACGGCTAACTCTTCTTCAGTAAAATCACTACGGGTAAGATTAATAGTTCCACCATTTGCCACTTGCCCGCTAATTATCTGCTGAGCTATTTTTTCTTCTAAGACATTTTGAATAACTCTTTGCATTGGTCTGGCTCCAAACTCGGGGCTGTAGCCTTTTTGCACCAGGATATCAATCAAGTCGCGATTAATAATTAGTTCAAAACCTTTTTCTTTAACTCTCTCGTACAAACCTTTAAGCATTAGTCCGGCAATTTGTCCCTGCCCTTCTACAGATAAAGGTTCAAAAATTATAGTGCTATCAAAGCGGTTTAAGAGTTCTGGTCGATAAATACCTTCTTTAATTATGTAATTGATAATTTCTTGACTCAGGGTGGGTAACTCAATTCTTTGACTAACTGTCCGAAGAATCAATTGACTACCTGCATTTGAAGTAGCGATGATAATGGTGTTACGAGCGTTTACCTTGTTGCCACGTGCATCAGTGAAAATTCCCTCGTCAAGTATTTGTAAGAAAATGTCGTGAACGACTCTAGCTCCTTTTTCGAACTCATCAAGTAGCAAAACAGAGTAAGGATGTTCACGAAGCATATCCGGTAGAATCCCAGATTGTTCCCCGTCCCCAATTAGCCTGACTAGGGCATCAGCTCCACTAAACTCTGACATATCGATACGATGCATGTTTTTTTCGTCACCAAAAAATACATAAGCCAAAGCTTTGGCCGTTTCAGTTTTTCCTACACCGGTGGGTCCAAGAAAAAGAAATGAGCCGATTGGTTTATCAGAAGCTTGAATACCCGCTCTGGCTCGGCGCATTGTCCTGGCTATAGCATCAATAGCTTGCTTTTGACCAATTACCCGCTCATGAAGTCTATCTTCAAGATTAAGTAACATGTCACGCTCGACTTCACCAATTGGTCCGCTTGGAATACCGGTTTTTTCACTGATTACACTGTAGACGTAGTCGGCCGTTATTACCGACTGACCGGCTGACTGTGCTCGTGTGGCTACATCAATTAGGAGTTCAATTGCTTTGTCTGGCATTACTCCTTCAACAATATAACGATCAGCAGAGGTGGTAATAGCAACTAGTGAATTATAGGTAAAGAGAATGTTGTACTTACTTTCGTTCGTCAGAGCGATATCTTGTAGGACTCGTGTAGTACTACTAAGGTCTGGGCTATCAATTAGTACTTCAGCAAAACGCCTAGCAAAACCACCTAGGGGTTCAAGATGGGTATGGTATGCCCCCGGGGTGTCAGTGGCAATAACATGCAGTGCCGGTGTAGCTAAAAATGGGTCAAGTAATTCAGGAAGAAAAACACCCATCGCCCCGGCTTCTCTTACGAAGTTACTTAAGTTTTCAATAACGATAATGATGTTACCTGCTTCGGTGGCTTCATCAAAAATAGAAAGGATAGTAGTTTCTAGTTCTTGTTTATCTTTATTAACAGCAAATATTCTACTAGTATCAAGTAGAACCATATGTTGGTCCTTGACTGAGTTTAAAGATTTACCCGTTTGCATTCTGCGATTGACCTCAAGCAGTAAGTCTATTTTACCTACGCCTGCTTCACCAATTACTAGGACGTTAGAAGCCTTCGCTCTGGCTAAGGCTATTTCCACTTCAGCTATTTTTTCACTAGTAAAAGCGGAGTCTCCAATAGTGAGGTTGGAGTAAACTGCGCTCGTGCGGATGTTTCTTGAAAATTTTTCTAATACATAGGTAGCCCCGTAAGACCATTCTCGGCCGATGCCTTCTGTTTTGGAAAGATTATCCTTACTCCACCAGCGCTGGAGTTTCTTTTCTCTTTGGTGAGAACTTACTACCCACCTTGTGGTGCCAATAAAAATTTCTTCAGTAACACCTTGTTCTTTAATAAAAGTCTTAAAAGTACTGTCTTGTTGTAAAAGATAAAGCGCTAGTGAAATGAGTGAAAATATTTCACTTTCCGGAAGAGGAATCATAGCTGTCGATATCTTTGGTCTGTTTGAACGAAGATAAGTATCAACTTTATTTAAATCGATTCCGGCACGCAAGAGAATAATAGTTCCAATGCGAGAAGTACAAAATGACTTTGTAACGTCATCTGGTGAAGAAGAAAGGGATTCAGCTATTTCGTAGGTGGTACCAGAAATTTTTTCTTCATCAATACCTAAGACAGAATTTAATCCGTAAAAATAAAAACTGTTATGGTAACTATAGGCTAGAATTTGTTCAATCCAGAACGAAGTAGCAATTAAAGCTACGCCATAGAACAGAGACACATATTCCCCTGGCATGATGAATTGCATGGCAAGTCCCGCCCCACCAGCGCCAGCCGCTACAATAAAAAACAGCACACGTAATCTACTTAAAGTTTTACGACTTAGAATACGAACCAAGGTAAGAGTTGGTTTATAGCGGGCTAAATTCTCAGCGATAGTATACATATATATGTATTAGATTATGAAAAAATAAGTATTAGTCCAAAGTACAAGCAGGCGATTAATAATAAAGGCGCGCACAGCCAAAAAATATAAGTGACAATAATCGCGGTAATTAAAAATACTAAAGCTAAGGTTCCGAGGAAAATAACTATGGTTCGAAGAATCATTCCGATGATTCGAGAAATTAAATTAATTATGATGAAGCCCGCCAGGTCTTCAAAGTTAAAGGTGTTCCCTCTGTTCTCCGTCATCCTTTTCCATGGTGAAAAATATGAACGTAGCATTTGAGGAATAGAAAAGAAGTTAATTGTAAACCAGATTAAATTTTTCCAGACATGAAAAATTTCTCCAAAGGCAGTAGTGTAGTGCCAAAAAACATAATGATGTAAAACAGCAAGGAGCATAATACAAATAGTATACCCTGTCTGCAGAAGCAATCTAGAGAAAATAATAAACAATAGCCTTAAGGTCGTTAGACCTTAAGGCTATTGTTCTATACCAAAGGGTATATTTACGCTCGACGTACGTTTGTTGCAGCTGGGCCTTTTGGACCTTGCTCAACATCGAAAGTTACAGCGTCACCTTCTTGTAGGTCGTCAAATGCAACTTCTACAAGTGATTGTGCGTGAAAGAATACATCCTTTCCGCCATCATCTGGCTTAATAAATCCGTAACCATTATCACGCTTTCGAACTATTGATCCTGTCATTTTATTTTCTTATGCTTTTATTAACCACAAAACTTTACTTCACCTGATCAATGCTTTCACCTTGCTTCGGGGGAGCTTGTTTCGCTGCTTGTATTAAATCACACTTACAGATAAACACAAGGACTTTTAACTAAATATTAATCTTAGAGGCAAATTTTCCAATTAACGGTAGTTCTTTCTCTTTACTCTGGGTGGCATTGACAACTCCAATCACAGAAAATACCACTAAAATTAATTTGATAATATCAAAGACCCCCATCAGGCTATACATCATTCCCCCTACTAACCACAAGACTAAATAAGGTATTAGAAGTAGAAGGCCTTGCTTGATGTGAAACATTACAAACGGATTCTCCTTCTTAATTAAGTAAGGAATAACTACCAGTGGTCCTAGGTAAGATAATGAAGCCAAGATAGTGGTTTCATTAAGTTCAAAATTTGATTTAACCTCAGGCTCAACTTTTGGTGCTGACTCTTGTGCTACAGCAGTCTCTGGTGTAGGCATAGGTGTTGGCTGGGAATCGACTGGTGTTTGAGTGTTGGTATTTCCTTCTGGGTTTTGGTTTCCGTCCATAAAGTTATTAGTTGGATAGTTATTTCTATAAATACGTTGTTGTAATACAATTTTAGTACTTTGTGTGGGTAATGCAAGGGCCCGCAGCTGACGCTACGGGCCCAGTTCACTTGTAGGAACCTCGGGTTTGAAAGTTGTCCTTAAGCTCGACAAAGATTTCCCAGGCGTGTTTGGGTCGGACTAGACCGTAGATAAACAGGCCAAGCAACATTAGTCCTACCCCAACAATGATGGCAAATGAGGCAAATAAACCTACAAATGCCCACGAAACACTTTCTGGGAGCAAAGACTTGCCAATTTTTTTCATCCTGACCCCTTTCTAAAGACAGAGATGGTGCAAACTTGTTGGAGATTAACACAAGAGACTTTTCTAAACAACTTCTTAGCCAGAAACAGCAAAGCCCTGCAAGCAAAGCTTGCAGGGCGGGTTGAAGAGTCATCGCTACTGGTCATCACCTACGTAGCCCGAGACCGGCACATCCTTCAGTTCAGGTTGTTCGGCCAGTAAGACTAAGGCTGTCCCCAAGGCTAGTAGGATACCCCCAATTGCGCCAGGGATAACTCCAATCAAAAAGATTGGGAACTTAAGCATATTTGCCCATCTTCCCTCCCAACTTGAAAGAGGCTGGATTACTTCAAAGAACCATTCACAGGCGAGCATAAGCCCAGCGCCGCCCATTCCTAGCATCCAGCCGCAGGCGTAGGCAATGTCTCTCGGGAGGTACAGTATCCAGCCAAAGGCCAAGAAAATAAACGCGTTGATACCGTATCTGTCCAGCATGACATCACGGTAGTCTTTATCGTAGCGCCCGGACGCCCAGTGTACATAGGGCATAGGACCTATAAAAAAACAAAGAAAAAGCAGTAGGTAAACGACCGCCAGCGTAGCGGCAAGCATTACTTCCGCATAAGCAGACAAAACTTCATTCATGATGTTTCGACCTCCAGATGTAGGGTTGCAAATCCAAAAGTATCATATACCCAGAAAACAAAAAACACAATATGTCAAAGGTTCACGAACTCTCCAATCGCTAGCATAGTATCAGTTCTGGCTATACCGCCAGGAAGTCAAAAGCCAACTTAATTTGTAGTGTTTTTAGTGCTGATCATTATTATTTGGAACAATTTCTGCCCGGGGCTTATATAGACTCTCATATAGTGTCATTAGTCGTGACAAGTATGTGATTGCCCGTTCTCTTTTTTCTTCATCTTCCATGTGAGCAATAGTTTTGAACATTTTTTCTGTATTGAAAAGTAATTTAACTCTATTATCCTCATCAAGTCTAAAGGGCATTATTATATCAAGATAGACTACGCTATCATCTGGTAAAATACTGAAATTTTGCACGTTTTGATTGTCGACCGGTATCCCCGCCTCCCGTAAATCATGAGTTAGTGCTATTATCCTTTCATCCCCACGCCTTTTTTGTTCAAGTTTTTCCATCTCGTCTGTTTCTTCTTGGGTTAAGATACTTGGTTCATTCCCCATTAAGTATTCCTCGTCTCGGACATCAAGTTCAGAGAGTTTTACAAGCACTTCGTCACGCTCGATATTTTCACCTTCAAATGAAGAAAGTTCTGGTTGATTAGATTTATTATTTCCAGCCTTAAATACATTGGGATAATTGTCCGGAAAAATAAGGTGGATGAGTTTTGCAAAGTAATAAACACCTTTGATTTCCTCGTCTGTCATTTTCTCCCGGTATTCAGCCGTTATTCGCTCTGGATATTTACCATCTAAAAATATCCGCTTTTCATTTCCTATTCCGAGTGGCACTTTTTCATTCATAATTAATGATTATACTTCAAACGAATATTTTTCGGGAATCATTTCCTGGTAACGCTTACTTCGCCGCCATCTCCCACAGCATCAGGAAGAACTGTTTGTAGTTTTCCGCTACCACTTTGGATTTTATAATATGAACAGTCGGTGGCTTTAGAAAAGAGAAAAAGCAGACGCGGTCTTGGCGTATTATTGTATGAGTTAGACCCTCAGGCATATCGTTCATAAACCTCATATGAAAGCGTTCAGTTCGTCCTTCCGACAATTTGGTGTCTTTTCGGTCCTTGGCTGAACCAAGATAGTAGGTGACAATTTGTTTTTTCTCATCCAAGCGAGTGATTTCTTCATAATCATCACCCATGCAGTTAATAAATTCCTGTATATTTCCACCAATAATGTATTGCTCCTCACAAGGTTTAGCTTTTTTTTCAAACTCAAATTCATGTTCAATAAGTTCCCTGGAACCGAAAAGAACTTCCGACTCTTGCTCGTGGCCAGCTTTCGATAGAAGAGAAAGTCGCTTGGCTAGATTCTCTACTTCAAAGACCTGTTCTCTAGAGAGAGTAACAAGGCGTGAGGGTGGAAGTGCAATGTAACGATTTCGTGCACCATGACTAACCTCTTCTACCAGTCCAAGTTCAACTAATTTTGGTAAAATCACATATATATACTGCCGATGGATCTTTGTCCCGACCGCAATCTTTGTCCCACCTACACTCGTCCCCCGCTCAAGTAAATATAAATAAACCCTGGCCTCGTTATTTGAGAGGCCAGATTTTTCAAGGTCAGAAATTAAAGGGTTTTTACTTGTCATAAGTTATTTAAGACAATATAGCACAATATTCATAAGAATCAATAATTTTTGTCATATAAAGTTGACATAATTAAGATTGACAATAACCTCCAAACATGGCATAATATACATAGAAAGTTCAGGTTGACCAAAGGCATTCCGCCTCAGGCATCCGAACTTAGCTCCTTGAAAGGATAAAAGCCATGAACGCCACCCAACCCTTGAAGATTCTTGTTGTGGAAGACAGCGAGTTCCATCAGGAAGCCGCAAGGCAGCAACTAGCAGGTCATGATCTCACTATCGCAAAAGACTACGCAGAAGCACATAAGCTTCTCCGTGGAAGGATTTATGCGGAAAATCCTTCTTTCCCACAATGGGGCATAGTTCTCGTTGATCTCATGCTTCCGGCCTCTATGTGCGGAGTTCATGGAGGGGGTGAAAGTTTTGAAGGCGAACAGATGCCCCTCGGCACCATACTTGCTTTCATGGCTCTCAGAAATGGGACGAAAAAAGTTGCTGTCATAACTGACACCAATCATCACCATCACCCAGCGTCGGCTGCACTAGACAACTTCGGGGGAAGGAAATCGTTCACAGTCGGCGATGCCAAAGTATTTATCACCTCGTACCTGCGAGGCCAGGGTAATACTTTAGGAGAAAAGTTGACTAAGGAACAAGAACAGGAGAAGCCTTGGTTGGCAGCCTGTAGGTTGCTTATGGAGTAACCTGTCTAGGTCCGTAGGGGAAGTGAAGAAACCACTTCCCCTTTTTATCAAATCCTCAAACAGTTTGAGGATTTGTAGAGATCTATTTGTTAACTTACGGAAGGAAGTCGTGATGAGCAAGTTGAAGTTTCAAATTTATCAATGCCGGACTGGTCATTTCCATCTTCTTACTAGCTACAGCACACCCTCATGGCCATTTTGGTGCCTTGGAACAGGGCTTCAGCTCGTCGAGTTTTGTAGAAGGCATTTGATCGATCACCAATCCCCTGATGCGGTCCATGAGTATGAGATGTTGGATAACTTGAAAGACGAGATTAAATGTCTTTCACGTGCTCAGTGTGTAGATGAGCGGGGGCGATTCAAGAAAGGTTTCCTGCTCTCTCGCAGGCGTCCTCCTCTCGATGAATACGATGTCGCTAAGTGGTGGGGTAAGTTTTTCAGTGGTCAGACTGGCAACGTATACGTCTATTCGGAGCTTCTGATGCGGCACATTCCACTCAGGTGTAATTTCGTAGATCGTCCAGGGGATGACAAGTCGCTCACGCTCTTTCGGCTCGAAAAGCTTGAAGCTAAGCCACGTACGGTGAGGGAACTGGGCATTAACCTTGAGGCACGAGATCACTTTTAAGGTGAAACGACGCGAGTCGGGCTGAGTAGCTCCCTCGCGTTTTTCTTTTGCATGAAACATCTAAATGCTAAACTAATCATATGAAAATATACTCGTGGAACGTTAATGGTATCCGGGCAGTGCTTAAAAAGGGCGAATTGCAGAAATTTATTGAGAAACATCAGCCGGATGTCCTTTGTTTGCAAGAAACCAAGGCTAATCAAGAGCAAGTTGAGTTTGATTTACCAGAATATGAGCAATACTGGTGTTCGGCTGAGAAAAAAGGCTATTCTGGCACGGCTATTTTCACCAAACACTCACCCGAGGAGGTTTTTTATGGAATTCCGGCAGAAATTACCAAGAAATATGGCTTAATTGACAAATATGGTGATACTACTAAAGAAGGCAGGGTCTTAACCCTCGAATATGAGCACTTTTTCATTAGCACTGTCTACACCCCCAACGCCAAAGACGACCTGTCCCGTATCCCAATGCGAACGCAGTGGGATCCGGCCTACCTTGAATATATGGTGTCACTAGAAAAACAGAAACCAATCATCTTCTGCGGCGACTTCAATGTGGCACACACCGAACTTGATCTAGCTAGACCAAAGGAGAATGAAGGGAAGAAGGGATTTACCAAAGAAGAACGAAAAGGAATTGATGAAATGCTGGAGGCTGGGTTTGTGGACACGTTTCGTCAGTTTAACAAAACCAACGGACACTATACTTGGTGGTCCCACTTTGGGGCAGCGCGGGAGAGAAATGTCGGTTGGCGGATTGACTACTTGATGGCCTCTAGTTCACTAACTTCAGTCATCAAAAAAGCCTCGATTCACAGTGAAGTTTTTGGTAGTGATCACTGCCCAGTGTCAGTCGAACTCATGGCCGAATTTTAATTCCAAAATTTACAGTGTAAAGGCAGAAACAAAACAATACATTTCTCAATTTTGTCAATAGTAGCCAAGTCACCCCTAAATAACGGCTTTAAACAAAGCTAATTATTACATTTGAAATTCAAAACAGAGCTTTGTCCTTTATAAAGGACAAAGAGGTGTGAGTTATGCACAGTTATAAACACGATGTCCTTTACACAATATTGTAAAGGACATAATATATATGCAGGCCCAGAAAGGGCGAGCAGGAAACTCTCTCACGAGAGATTCCCCTTAAAGAGATCTTCCAAAAACAATTGAGTATTACCTCCAAAAAACTCAAATAAAAACGTTCATAACATCCCACCCTAATTGAGAAGTAAAGAAGTCTCCTGACACTTTGTAACGGAACAAATTGAAGGTTCCAAGATCTGTGTGAGTGAAATTGATTTCTTACATTCTCATACAACGTAGAGCTTTGAATCAGGTTAGCCATTATTTATTAAGGCGCCCACTAGGATATAATATCCTTTCAATTATAAAAGCTCGAATTTAATATAAAGGTCTGAGGAGATCGGCTGCGAAACAACTTCGCCATCGATCCCCTCAGGCCTTTTTTTAAATGAGCAAATGCCCGCAAGGGCATATTGCGAATTTATGTCCCGATTTGTCCCTCCCTAGGGCAAATCGCTGGACAAAATGAAATATATAAGCCGTCAAGGCATACCTTTGCGAAATTGACCTATAATATAAGGAGCTTGCGACTATATATTTGGAAATACTCCTGTGGTGATGCAGGTGCTTAGTCACGATTCGACCCCCGAGGGAGAATCTGGCTGTAGCACTCTGCAAATGAGCCTATTTTCCATAGTTCAATTTCAAATAAATAATCAAACGGTCTTGGTTCTAATAACCAAGACCGTTTAATGCCAAATTCCTAACCTACCTTATGTTCCTTAGCTATTTCCTTCAAAGCCGCCGCTTCTTCTTCAGCTTGCTTTCGCTTCCCTGCTTCTGCTAGGGTTTGAAGTTCTGTCTCTGACAGCTTCAGGAGCTCAAAAACCCTTGTTTTAAGGTATTCTTCTTCATTTTTTGCCGGTTCAACCAGGACCTCTTCTAGTAGTGTGTGCAGTAGATATCCTAGCTTTTTCCCGGGCTTTTCCTCAGACATTTCCATAATTTTATCCCCATTTAGCTTCAGCATTTTGACTGAGATAGGGTCACGCAAGGCTTCATCCACCATGGCCTTGTACTTGCGGAAGCGAAAAGGTTGTTCTTTGGGGCGGCCAGTGCCAATCCGGTCGCAAACTCGTAGATTTAACAGGTCTTCGATGTGGTCTTCCCCGATTCGGACAATGGTCCGACGGACAGCTGCTAAAGTAATTTCATCTGGATCAGAGAAAAACATGTGCCAACGCACTAATTTTTCAACTACTTCAGATTGTTCACGCGGGAATTTAAGTCGGTCCAAAATAACCTTTGTCATTCTCGCTCCCACCACTTCGTGGCCAAAAAAAGTATAGTGCTTATTCTTTCCGCCAGTTCGTCTGGTGGCGGGCTTGCCAATGTCATGTAGGAGAGCCGCTAAGCGGATTTCGGTCGAAAAACCCTTGTCAGCTGCCGCCTGCAGAGTACGAAGATTGTGTTCGTAGACGTCAAAAGCGTGAATTCCGCCTTGCTCACAGTCAATTCCAACCATAAGTTCTGGAATGATAGACTCCAGGAGGTTTAATTTTTCCAAAAAAACTATTCCTTGCATTGGTGCAGCTGAATTAATTAAACGAATGAACTCAATACTGACTCGTTCGATAGCGATTTTCTTAATTTGTGCAGAATTTCGGACTATTCCGGCCATGGTCTCACTTTCAATCACAAAATCTAGTTCAGCTGCCAAGCGAACCGCCCGCATCATCCGGAGAGCATCTTCAGCAAAGCGCTCGTCTGGTTTACCGACGGCTTTGAGTCTTTTGGCTTTTAAATCATCAGTGCCATTATATAAATCAACGATTTCTTCATCATTTAGGCGATAAGCGAGAGCGTTGACAGTAAAGTCACGGCGAGCCAAATCAGCTTCTAAAGTAACCCCAAAAGTAACATTATCTGGGCGTCTGGCGTCGGTATACTCCCCTTCGCTACGGTAGGGTGTGACCTCAATCACCCGCAAGCTGGCCTCAGCTTCTTCGTCGTCATTTTTCACTCCGACTGTGCCGTAATCGTTATTGCAAAAACTATCAGGAAACAAGGCTTGAATTTGGTCGGGATGGGCAGAGGTAGTAAAATCCCAGTCTTTTGGAGTCTTCCCTAGTATTAAATCCCGGACACACCCGCCGACTAAGTAGGCTTCAAAACCAGCTTCTTCTAAAGTTTGACTTACTTTTCTAACAAATAGAGGTATTGAATTAGGACTTATCATGTTCCTGTATTGTAGAGTTTTTTGGGTAAAAAGTATACAACAGTCCGGGTGTTATTTGAACCATGTTATTATGTTATTAATATGAAGTCCTTAGTTCAGGAAAAAACCAAGGCTATTGAATTACGCAAAAAAGGTTTGAGTTATAGAGATATTCTCAAGTCAGTCCCCGTAGCAAAAAGCTCGCTGTCCTTATGGTTAAAGGATTTGCCGCTTACCAAACAAGAAAAATACTCTCTTAAAAAGCGTAAAGATAATAATATTTCTCGTGGTCGCATTAAAGCGGCTGGGGTTTTAAGTCAAAAACGTCTCGACAGAGAGGCTATTTGGCTCGAAGAAGCTCGTTGTCTTTTTCAGCAATACCAACAGTCCCCTTTGTTTCAAATTGGTATTGCTCTGTATTGGGCCGAAGGAGCAAAAAGATCAAACCAATGGAGCTTTATTAACTCAGATGAAGAGATGAATTCAGTAGTGCTTTTATGGCTTGAAAATTTTGTAGGGTTAGAAAGGAGAGAACTCCGATATCGTTTATATGTACACAAACTGTACGCTCATGAAAATTGTGAATTGTGGTGGCAAAAGAAAATGAATATTCCATCCTCTAGCTTTAGTTGTACTGTCTATAAGCCAAGCGGACGCGGAATAAAGAAAAGACCGCAATATAAGGGTTGCTTACGGATAGAGGTGCCAAAAAGCAAAGAATTACTGATGAAAATGAAGTTTTGGCAAGCAATGCTGGTTGAATATTCATTGAAACAATAGTAAGCTCTCAGATACTGCACTCGTAGCTCAACGGATAGAGCACTTGTCTTCGGAACAAGGGGTTGGGGGTTCGAGTCCCTCCGAGTGCACAATTACAAAACCGCCATTAGGCGGTTTTGTAATTGTGCATGAAAGCAAGCAGGCTTGCCGGAGGGACGAGAAGCTGTTGCGAGATACTTTAGAGCGAAGCGAAAAAAGTATCCGCAACGGGTACTGAACGTGTAACGTTCGAGTCCCTCCGAGTGCACAATTTAACCTTTCCTAAAATCTAGTCACTAGCAAGACTTTCATCCAGGCAATAGCTTTTTCTATATCGATAGATATATAGCGTTGAACTTCTTTCAGTTGACTAATTCCATCCTCAAGGTTATGTCGGCGTTCGTTTTTTTCACTACCCCACTTTAAACAAATTTCTGCAACATCATAAATTTTATCTCCGTATAAGGGTCTTGGATCGACGACCATAATTTCCCCTCTAAACTCAATTAAATTACCTGGATGGAGCGTGCCGTGAATCCAGGTTTTGTCACTAGAATTATTGGAAAAATCTTCGAGTAGATTTTTCACTTCCTCAATTTCGTAATTACTCATTTCTAGCTTGCCAAATGACCCCGGGTTATTTTGATTTTGGAAATTCTCAAGAAGCATTGATTCAATTGAAGTGAGTTTAATTCCAAGTTCTTGTTCCCCGCAATTGGCTATTTTTAATAAAAGATTTGAAATAGCCTCGGACGTTATCTTTTGTTTATCAGTACTTGTCCTAAGTGAATTACCATCCCCAAGAAACTCCGTGACAAGAATTGATGAAGACACGCCGTTCTTTTCATACTGTTCATATTTATAAATTTTTGGACCGATACCTTGTTTTTCAATAATATTTAAAGCAGCGTGTTCAGCTTTACTTCGATTTATATCGGGAGCTATTTTAATTACCTTTTTACCGTGAGGTGTATAGAAAAGTAGGACAGCAGCCGTACGTCCTCCCGGCAACAATTTTATAGTTTCGCATGAAAACTCATTTTTTAAGTCTTCTACTAACTCTGGTAATGTTTCAAACCAGTCTGGCCCACATTGTTTTTGCAAACTACTATAAGTTTTTTCATCCAGGAAAGTAGATAATTTTGAATCGGAATAGCTTTTCATTATAAATTCATAGATTTTCTTTTAATCATGCCAACCCTTACTTCTCCCAGTAGGCTTTAAACTCTTTAATTTCAGTCAGTAGTTCATCAGCGGATTGGCCGCGGTAACAAAGAGCTCGGTCGCCTACATAAACATAAGCAATTGGTTTGCCCCGATTCTCTCCTTCTAGTTCAGGATTCTCATTATAATAATCAACGGGAATATCGTGCTTTAGGCAATACTTCTTTAAAGAATCATTACCACGTGTAGAGTGGAGAATAATTTTATGTCCAGTTTTGCTTAATTGACGGATGACTTCGACCACTGGTTCGTTAGGCTCACCAAAATGATCGACCCCCTTAAACCCGTCGTACTTTGCGATAACACCATCAAAATCAAAAGCGTAGGGTCTTAATTTTTCCATAACTAACTAATTTATTTCTCTAACAAGGTCTTCTACCAACGTCGCTATTTGATCTCTAATTATTCTTGTGTCATCGACCGTTCGGCTTTTGGGGTCGGCGATGTCCCAATGACGTACCTTAGTGCTATTTAGTAAGTAATCTGGCCAAGTATCTCTCTCCGCCATTGATATCACCAAGTCAGCCTCAGTCACCATCTCTGGCGTGATCTGATTTCTAACAGCTTCTCGAGCGTCAATTCCAATTTCTTTAAGGACTTCAACCACCGCTTCTGCTCCGACGCGGTCGGCCAAGATTTCTCCTTCGGCACTCTTTCCTTCCCTGTCAAAAACTTTCGTCCCAGCAGATGTGGCAATGGCTCCAGCAGTAGCGATTTTATTGAAAATAGCCTCCGCCATCTGGCTCCTTCCAACATTAGCGCGGCAGACAATTAAGACTCGCATGATGCCAGTATAGCAAATTTAAACAAAGACTTTCTTTTAGTAAAAAATACATCTCCAAGCTAGATAATGTATACTATTTCCATAAAATAAATATCAATATGCATCAAGGAAATTGGAAATGTAGTAACTGTGGCGGAGCAATAACAGAGCTTCCCTTTGAACCAAGAAGTGATAAGGGCCTAACTTGCCGTAATTGTTACTTTAAACAAAAAGAAAAAGACGTACAGGAGGCTCCAGATATGGCAGTGGCTACTGAAGCTCCAGATATTCCTGACTTTGCTGAAGTAGCTGGAGAACCGGCCCCAGGGGAAGATTTTGGTGTAGAAGCCAGCTCAGCTTCAGCTGTACCAGCGGGCGAGAAACCAAAGTTTTCTGGTAACTGGCAGTGTGCTGGCTGCGGAGCCACTATCAGCTCACTACCATTTCAACCTCGCGATACTAGTAACCTAAAGTGTCTTGATTGTTTTAAAAAAAGTAAGGGATAAGGAACCTTAAAAACAAAAGGCCGGAAGCGTAGCTTCCGGCCTTTTGTTTTTTCTATCTACTAAATAAAGAAACTAGTCATAAAGGCAATGAGCAGGATAATGACGAGGTTTGATAATATATCTGAGTAAAATTTCTTCCAAGCAATTTTTCGGTCACAATTACTCCACAGTATTCCAGAACCAATTATGGGGACCATGAAACAAAGCCAATTCATTATGACAAACCCTATTGCCATCATTAAAGGCACACCATTTTGGACACTCAGGGTGACAATGAAGACCGTCGCGAATGAAG
Organism: Minisyncoccia bacterium; assembly: GCA_041736805.1. Taxonomy (GTDB): domain Bacteria; phylum Patescibacteriota; class Minisyncoccia; order Phycocordibacterales; family UBA918; genus OLB19. The sequence continues at coordinate 3,862 of JBGSSW010000003.1, read as the reverse complement.
TTAGAAATGAAAGGGCCATCTGACCAAGGTACATTTTTAACATCATTGGTTTGGCTTCTTCAATCTTGTTTTTTTGTTCCTCCTCCGATAATTTATCAAATCCTAGGTACTGCATATGAAGCCTTCCCATTGGAGTGGCATTTGAATACCAAAAAGTACCAACTACTGCGGCCAGTACAGCCCCAGCCAGAGAAAGAATAATTAGAGTGACAGAAATCATAATGTTTTGTGACTGATTGTTTATATTAAAACTTAGCTTAATTTTATCAAACAAGCCTAAAGAACACAAAAGTGATTTTGGTAGGACCTCTAGTATAAACAAAGTATATTAACGTTCTTTTAGGGATACAAATGCTCGCTAAGCAATTGGATGTAGCTTAAGTCCGCCAATGAAATCAGCTTTACCAACCGAAACTCCTTGTACGCGAATAATGGCATATACCATAGATACGTGGAAGAAGAAGTTTGGCAAGGCAAAGTCACACAAATAGTCAGCTCCATTTTGATATTGTTCGGGCATAAAACCAAGAATCACTTTTTTATCTGCGGCAGTTTCAAACTGTTCAGGTTTGAATTCACTTAAGTGTGATATGACTTTATCGATCCTAGCTGTTAGTTCAACGACCGTACTTTCGCTATCATCAAGCTTCATCGGCTCAACTCCAGCTAGACGAGCGGCTGCTCCTTTGGCATTATCAGTCGCAATTTGAATTTGTTTTTTCAAATTATACATATCAGGAGCCAAAGACTGATTAAGAAAATCTTCTTCAGACATACCTTTGTCTTTAGCGGCGGTGAAACCAATCTCTAAAAGATTTTTTACGTTGGTTAGATTTTTGATAAACACCGGTACTGTCATCTCAAAATAGTTCAAGTTCATATAATAAATTCAATTAGTTAAGGACACTATCTTAACACAGATAAGTTACTTTTATTTAACTCATTCGTGCCGCCTCAATAGCAGCTACATCAATTTTTTTCATACTCATCATGGCGTCAAAAGCCCGTTTCGCTTCTGCACCTCCGGCGGCAAGGGCCTCGATTAGGGTACGAGGGGTGATTTGCCATGATAATCCCCATTTATCCTTGCACCAACCACAAGCACTTTCCTCCCCATCATTTCCAACTATAGCGTCCCAATATTTATCAGTCTCTGCTTGGTTGTCCGTGGCAATTTGAAAAGAAAAAGCTTCACTTTGCTTAAAGGCCGGACCACCATTTAGACCAATACAAGGAATTCCGCAGACCGTGAACTCTACTGTAAGTACGTCACCACTCTTGCCGTCAGGAAAATCACTAGGTGCATAAAAATATTATTTACTTTACTGTCAGGAAAAGTCGCCGCGTAAAAATTTGCTGCCTCTTCAGCGTCTTTATTAAACCAGAGACAAATTGTATTTTTGGGTATGGTGTTCATTAAGGTATTTTATAACGTATTTAGATTTTAACAAAACGACCATAGAGATGAGACTTCTTTAAAATCAATTTAATCTAGATCGAAATAGTGGATGTGAAGGCGTATAGTGCTTGGGGTCATTCAAATATCTCAAAAAGATCTCTGGTATTTTTTGCACACCATGTCCACTTACACTTATAAAATCAATTGCTCCAAGATCTTTAGCTTTCATTATTTTTGTCTCTTCGAAGAAGGCTGTAAGTATGATGACGGGAATTTGTACCGTCCTCGCATCTTCCTTTAGTAGAAACAATAAATCAAAACCAGCAAAAGGATGTTGAGTAACATCTTCTTCAATCATCAAATCCATCGAAATTATATCAGGTGAAAGATGGCACACCGTCTCTATAAAATGCTCATCAATTTTTTCTATAATTGAAACTTCAAAACCTGCATCCACAAAGACTTTTCGATACAGGGCATGGTTCGCTTCAAAATCCTCCACGATGAGAATTTTCGGCACTTTTTTATGATGACCGAACATACGACAATGATACTCCCCATACCTGACAATGCAACGTCTCGCTCTCATTACGCTAACGAAATTTCTGTTGTCTCCAGGAAGGTAAAGTAATCTTTTTTAGTTGTAAAATATATCAAAACAGTTGGCTGGCCGTCTGGGATACCTAGTTTTCAAGGAGTCGAATGGCTATGAAAATGGATACTATCGCGTTATAAACCGTTATAAACATAGTCATACATTCCTTCTTTATATACACTCCGCATAAGATAACTATAGTAGTTTCACTCCTTAGTTTTCTAATACTCTGATGGCACGATGTTTGAACTTTATGTAACAAACTTACTAAATAACAGCTCCATTATCAATATTTAATTCAGCTTTATATTTTTCAATAACTTTAGGATGTTCCCCTTCTATACATTCGGAGACAAATTTTTCAGCATCTGTGCTATCAGTAAAAGACATATAAGAAAGGGCATTTTCGCATACAAAATTTATATTTAATTTTCCAGAGACATTATTTTCTACGTCAAATGATTTAAGGGGGTTTGATTTTACAATATTCTCTGCTTCTATATACCCTTCACTGTAGTCAAAATTCCAACGAGCAGGAAGAGCAAATACGTAGAGGTTATTTCTTCCTAGCTCACTTGCGAGAATAGGAGCGGCTGAAACTGAGAAATTTTCAGCTTGATATGAATTCCATTGTTCGACTGTAAAAATAATCACAGGAATATCCTGGTACGGAACTGTCGAAGTCCATTTTGGATTTCGGATCAAAAGCTTATTTCCAGATTGTTTTGTGCCGGTTACTGTCAATGGATTTCCTTCCCAGGTGCTGCTGATAACTGAGTATCCTTGCCAGCTTTCAGGTAAAGAAAAATTAAATCCAAAGTCAGTATTGCTATAGACAACTGAGGTGCTCGAAGCCGTAGGTTCACTTACTGGTACTATTTCATTATTTTTTCCACTAAGAGAGTATCCAACTAGGACTAATGCCATCAGACTTACAACTACTATAAGTACCGATATTGTCTTGTTACTTTTCATTCCTATAGTATAGCACAAAAAGCAATATTATTTGAAATATGTCAAGTGCTGGCTGTGTGGGACGATGTTCGAACTTTTTTAAACCTCAACACCAAGAATAGCTAACCTTTTAAGAAGACTATCAATATCTTTATATAGTATTGATTTAATACCAAGCCGTTCAGCAGCGTCAGTATTTTTAGCCTGGTCGTCAATAAAGACCGCTTCTTCTGGAGTGCACTGTGCTCGCTCTAAAGCTTTCAGGAAGAAATTTGGGTCAGGTTTCTTTAATTCCTCTTTAAACGAAAGTACACTGAAATCAAAGTAATTATAGAGGCCCATTTTCACATCTGCTCCATACCTCTGTTCAGTAAGATTAGTCAAAGCACCGAGCTTATATTTCAATCTTAATTTTAAAAGTAGTGACAAAATCTCCTTGTCTGCATACATAATCTTAACTATCTCTTCTGTCCAAACATCAAGCATTTGTTCTACTGTCATTTTATTGCTTAAACCAAATGCTTCAAACATATCCGTAGATGTGACGGTACCAGTTAGTAGACCTTGGATATTGTCTACATGGTAATCTCTAACAGATTGAGTTGAAACATTTACTCTGTCAGCAAATTTTTTATATATGTCCTTGAAATCTCCATGAGTAATGACTCCATGTAAATCAAAAAATATAGCTCTAATCATAAAAAGAGTATACCAAAGTTCCGCCGTCCCTGTCTGGTAGAGATTTTGGTGTTGAAAAATAAGCCTCAAAAACGTTGCTGGCTGTCTGGGACGATATTAGAACAATCTTATATATTATTTAATAAGTTCAACCTCGAATACTTTCCACTCAAAGTCTCTCAGTAGAACAAATTCGAGTTCTAGCGCAGTAGTTTTTAAAAGTTCCAAAGCTTCTG
>JBGSSW010000002.1:0-18627 GCA_041736805.1 Minisyncoccia bacterium | reverse complement strand
TGCTAGCAAAAAGTTCCGCGACATCGTCTCCCCCGACTTCTTCTTTAGGACTAGTTATTCCAAAGGCTCGGCAAAATAAATGTAAACTTGGTCTTCTTTGCATCGCTCCAAAAAAAGTTAACTCGTCTTGCAGGTCCACATGTCGACAGCTTTTTTGTTGATATGGATATCTACCTTCCAATAGATTTTTTGTCGGCTTTACTTCATGAACAGTTGAACGGTGATGTAAAAACGGGGCGTCAAAGCCGCGACCATTGAAAGTAACAAAAGTATCATAGTGCTTGGCTCCTTCCCAAAATTCCCGCAACATTTCTTCTTCACTTCTTTGTTTATAAAGATACTCCCCTTCTTCAATATCTTTCTCATCCCCATTTCCTGTATAGTAGACAACACCTTTCGCTCTTTCTAAATCATAAAGTCCAATCGCTACCACATAACCAGTAAATGGAGAAAAACCCAAACCTGATTCAATATCTAGCTGTAAAGCTGTTCTTTCATCTGGATTTTTGGCTAAGCGATCTGCCCATCTGGTTAAGTTTTTCTTTGTAGTATTGTCTAGACTACTCCATTCTTCACCGACTGTTTCAATATCAAAGATAAGTGTCGGCATAAATTATTAAAAAGTAACTGGTATACCTGAATAACAGCCTAAGACTCCTTGTCTGTCTGAAGATAAGTAGTACCTATATTCTCCTTCGACCATTACGCCACCACAATTATCAGTTTCTAAATTTAAATTTAGGCCGTAGATTGGAAAACCGTCTAAAGAATAGCCTATCAATGTTTCATTTCCAAAAACTTTATACAATGAATCTTCATTATTCCTAATCAAGGATCCATCAAGGGCAATTCCGACAACATCAGAACTTAGACAGCTCTTGCTTTGAGAAGGAAAAGTACGCAATGGTAGTTGAAGCACAACTTCCTTCATTGTTTGACTAGGTACAGGTTGACCCAACTCATCAACTACTGGTGTATCTTCTACATTTCGATAAACTAATCGCGCCCCTTCCACAACTTCGAACATCAGGTCAGATGGTGACCAAATTGGATTAATTGATTGATAGCTTGGACATAAAGCAATTCCGTTAGCTTTTGTCACTGTCTCTGTAGTTAAGGTGGGTTTAGTTTCAGCTATTTCTGGTTCCGGTTCTTTAACGGTCTGAATTATTAAGCTCGAAATCTTTTCCTTCAGTAAAGATAAACGTGACGCCCGGCCATCTGATTTTTCCTCTGGTAAGACTGCCTTATAGATAACTTCACCACCTGAAGAATCTTCGAAGGCAATTACTGTGGCCTTTTGCTTGTGATTTAAATGATCATTTTTAGCAGTCGAAGTTATACCAACCACTAAAAAAGCTACTGTCAGTAAAAATAAAAGGTAGTCTTTGGTCCGAAAAGGCATAAATTTATAATACCAGAAAACTACTTACATTATGGGTCCTACCCCCACAACTAGCGTACTGCGACTTTAATCTCCACTAATTGTTCGACTCGACGAATGTCTGCCAAGAGCTTTGAATGATCTATATTGTACAAAAAAAGATTGAATATTGACTTGCCTCCATTTTTTGAGAACAAGGCTCTATCACCTATTTTCTTATTCACAACGATGCTATGAAATGATTCTATTTGTTCAATTTTTTTTATCCCTTTCATTTCCGTTATCGTTCCTTCAGTGCCTGAAAACCATTTCATAGCTGCTGCATAACCCTTACATTTCTTTGGAATCTGAGGAACTCTAGGTATACGAACTAATATGTCGTTTAGAGAGTGGTCAATATCACAACTGAGCTCATGAAGTAAATCTCTAAAGCCTCCGACTCTTGGACCAACTTCAATTAACTTCCAATCATCGTCAATTTTCATCAGCTCTATATGAGTAGTCAAACTTCTTAACCCGAGGGCGTGAATTGCTGTTTCCGCTGCTATTTGAGCCTTCTCTACCGACTCCTTTTTTAATGCCGTTGGTGTCATTTGCAAATAATTATAAAAATCATCGTGGCCGATATTTTTTCCAGTCTTTACGCGGACTAATGGGCAGTGAAATACCTTTCCACGAGAATTAACATAACTATCTACGGAATACATATCTCCATCCATAAATTGCTCTGCAATAATAGTCGGGGTCTGTTCTCGATTAAGTTTCTCGTATTCATTCTTTAATTTTTTAAAGATATTACGGAGCACCTTATCTAACTCTTCTTCGTGATAACAAATTGTCACCAACATACTTTCTTGGAGGTTTGAAGGCTTAATAACCATAGGAAATCCGACTTTTTCAATTATTCGCTGTCTCTCTTTTTTAGTATTATTTTTTACCTTAGTAAATTTTGGAGTATTCTTAGAATCGTAAATTCTCATTCTCCTTCTCATTTCATATTTATCCGTTGCCCATTTAAGTGACTCCGGAGTCGGTGTTCTTAGGTACGGAACATGAGGGATTACCTTAATTAGTTTACTGGCACCTTCCTCACCTCTGGCGGTGACAGCCAAAAATGAATCCTGGTAAGGCAATAGTGCTTCGGCTATTTTCCAGTCTTTGTCGTAGTCTACATACAAAACTATATCAGCTTGAGGAAATGCATCTGCCTTATCTTTACTTTTCTTCTTAATGCTTCTTAGTAAGATTAAGTTTATGTTACCAAAATGTTTCCTGGCGCTTTTAAACGCTTTTGGTACATATTGTTCAACAAATAAAACTGACTTTTTTGTAATCATGTTTAATAAATAAAGACGCCAGTATTGGCGTTTAATTCACTACTATTTAACTATTGTATTGTATCATAATAATAAAGAAATTCAAAGTATATTTTAAACTTTGTTATTATCATTTTTCTGCTACTATAATTAAAATGCTAATCAAATACCCCTCTGAGCACAAATGGATTGAACCCATCACTAGCGAAGCTATCGGTGGTTTGGGTAAAAATAATAGAGCTAGATTGAGGTCTACTTTAAAGCAAATTCCCGAATCGAACATAACCCACTCGTTTGAACTTCTTACCCCAGAAATTCTCAGTTGGTTTACACCTCTTTACGAAACTCAAATTAGTGAAAAAGGAAATCCAAACATCCATAAAATTTACGATAATACGTTAGGGAAAAATTCATCTTATCGTTATTTTGCTTTAATTCTAAAGGAAAAAGGAAATCCCATTGGAGCCACAATATTTTCAGAAAGAAAGAAAATCCTATCTATCGCTTACCGAATATATACCAACAACTGGAAGCACCACTCCCTACAGGCGTCACCTTCACTTTATACTGAGTATCTAATTAATAGATACGCACACGACAAAGGTTACTCTCAGTTATCACACGGAAAAGACAGAAACCCCTATGGTGCCAATGCAAATATTGGACTAGCTTTATTTAAATTATCCGTCGGATGTAGAATCTATTTACCAAGCACAGCCTACGAAGTAAAAAACCTGGATTTAGCGAAGGTTGAGGAAGATATCCTTGTTTTTGAAATGCCCCTTAGTGCAGATGATAACAGAATTACAAAAGGATATTTATGTGTACAAGAGGAGACCTTAGCCAAATATGAAAACGTTACAAAATATCCAGATCAAATTGAGATTAAAATTATTACTCGCAACTAGTCTCCTATTATTCCAAGCTCTTTAAGTGATTTTACTTGCTTTAAATTAGTTGGGTCAAATCTCCCCACATCAACCCAATTTTTTATCTCTGATTTTGAATTAAAAAATTTATGTATTTGAATATTACCGGTTCTGTATATTAAATCTTTCGTTAGAACCAACCCTGGCACTCGACATGAAGTTCCTCTAAATACCCTGATACACCTGTCCCAAGCATGATGCTTAGCAGAATCTAAGTTATTAAAATTTGTAATAGCAAAAAGTTCTTCTAAGACCTTAAAGAGTTCTCTGAAGGAACGTTTTTCTCCCTTTCTGTCTAGTCCATAGGCCAGGCCAATGATAAAATAACTCAAGTAACCAGAAAAAAAGTTATTCTCGGCGACCAACTCCTGTTCTCGATAAGTCGCTAGTCCCTCCTCAGCCTGCCTACTATTTGCTAAGCCCAGGCCTAGCAAATTCAGTCCTGAACTAAAACCATTAAAGGCTCTTTTTACGTGAGTACCAATTTCGTGCACAACCATTCTTTGTACCATTGCCGAAGACAAAGCAAAAGAATTAGGATTTAATTCGTAATGTTGGTTGTTGGGTATAAATATAGTCTTGGAATTATATCCAACGGTGATAATTTTTCTTTTATTGTTTTCGTCGACTTTAACACTCCAGTCTCTACTAAAGCCTTCCGCAATCAATACTTTTTCAAAATACTTTCTAATTTCCTCAGAGGTATTAAAGTTTGGAATTCTAGTATTTATTTTTGATTTATCAAAATAAACACGCTCAATTGGGTCAAGATTTTCAAAATTACGGCAATACTTAGTTAAAAATTTATCTACTTGCTCAGAAACAGTATTATTTTTTGCAGAAATTTTACAAAGTCTTTCTTTTAATTCCATTTGGACTCCACAGAATATTCTATCTGAAGGTTTTCCGTAAAGCTCCCAGTTTAATAGATTGAATTTGTCTATAAAATATAAGGAATTTTCATCGTCTTTTGAAGATTGCTTATCTGAAATTAGTAAAACTAGTTCAATCTCCTTGAGTCTTTCATTTAACTTATCTATATATAATTCTTTTACTATTGGATGATGTGAAGTGTCTTTGATAACTTCAGTTAAAAAAGTTTTGTTATTGTCTCGTAGTTCGAGAAATTTATGCCTTCTAATGTGTTCATAATTAAAAATCGGCGTCTCAAGACTCCCCTTAAGAAAATCATCTTTCTGACTTTGTAAATATGTCTGACTTTGGTTCATCAGGCCAGTCGTGCCGAATCTTAACTTTGATAATTTTTCAGACCATGATTCATCATAGCTTTTAATTTCAAAAGACATAATTTTGTAGAATAAATATACACTGAATTAAGCTAAAGGAAATTGAAACTTATTGGATTTAACTCTTACCCGAACTTATATCCCAAACTGAACTTTTGGTTCCTCTGCTGTCGCACCTACTTCTTCAATTCCTAAAGCAGCAGAAATTTGAGCCTGGAATGACTCAAAAGTGTTGAACTCCATTTTTTCTCCATTAAGAAAAAAGGAGGGGGTGCTTGTTAAATTAAGTGAACGAGCCTCCTGTAAATCTTCTCGGACCCTATCTCTAATTAGTGATGCTCCATAATGTTTTCTAAACTTATCAACATCCAAGCCAATTTCTTCAGCGTATTTTGTGAATAAAAGTAGTGAATTAGGGGCATTTACCCAAGCGGACTGATTAGCAAACAATAAATCGTGAAATTCAAAGAAAGCCCCTTGCTGACCGGCTGCCTCGGCTGCTCTAGCTGCAGATTCTGCTTTCACATGGATTGGAAGTGGGAAATGCTTATATTCAATTTTAATTGAGTCACCAAATTCTGCCATCATCTCTTCTAGTACTGGTTGAAAAGAAGCGCAAGCTGGACACTGAAAATCACTATACTCTGTAAGAGTAACCTCGGCGTTCTCGTTGCCTCTTAAATGTGAAGAAAAAGTTATTCCTTCATTATTTTTTTCAGCTACCTTATTTGAATAAACAACAGAACCTCCGATTAAAACAACTGTAACTGCCGCAATCACTATCCATGGATTTTTCATATAAATACTAGTGTATCATATAGAAAATATTTACTATCTTAATTAAAAAGGTTGTTAAAAATGGCTTTTTGTGTTCTAATCTCAGCAACATGGCTAGGAAACCCAACTTTACTCGTAGGAAAAAACGCAAGCAACACGGCGAAGCTTTTTGGGATGCTGAATACAAAAACCCTACCCACCTAAAACTTTCCACCAACCCTAGTGAGGACTTAGAGAAATTTACCCGCTGGGTGCTTAGAAGAAAGCGAGAAGACATACTCAACCCTAATGCTAGCGTACTTGATGTGGGCTGTGGAAATGGACGTAACCTAATCTATTTAAATCATAACTTTGGCAACAAAGGAGTCGGATATGACATATCCAAGGCGGCTATCGCTCAAGCAGCCAACGCTTCAAGGAAACTCCCTATTAGCTACACAGCTCGCAGTATTGCTGGAAAATTAGAAGTTGAAGATAATTCTCAGGGTTTGGTACTGGACATGATGAGTTCTCACTTCTTAGACAAGGAAGATCGATTGCAGTTACGTAATGAAATATATCGAGTTCTAGAACCAGGGGGATTGTTGTTCATAAAAACCTTTCTCAAAGATGGTGACTTACACACTAAACGGCTAATTGAAGAACGACCAGGAACAGAAGCCGGGAGCTATATTCATCCTGTAATGGGGGTAGCTGAATTTGTTTACAGTGAAGAGGAGCTGACGGATTTTTTGTCAGAAAAATTCATTATCCATAAAATATTCCGCTCTCATAAACACGCCTTTCGAGGACAGGCCCGTAAGCGAAGAACAATTACTATTTATGCTGAGAAAGATCGCTATCAATAGCTTATTACTGACATGAAAAAGTCTTACGACATTCATCCCGACCCTCACCCTTAACTTGATCACAAAGTGAACATGGTGACTGACCTTCTAAACTAACTCCTTCTTCGCCGTATACATTGCCATACTCCATACCCCTGTTCATCAAATCACTATAATTACTAAATATTATATCGGTTGGTGGAACAAAAATACTTCTGTCTACTTCTTTCCAAGGATTACATTCATAGTCAACTGATTGCTCAAGCGAGACGACTTCCTTTGCTTCTGGAGCTTCAGTAGTTGTTTTTGAAGCTTCTAGCTCTTCTAGAGTGATTTTCATTCCGTACTTTTTACCTTCCACAGCTGTCCATGAATACAAATCTCCATCACTAACTATCATCGAAGAGACAACATCATCGGCTCCTTCAGTAACTAAAAAGTCACCGCGTAATTTACCCTGGCTAGTAAACACAGTTCCGTTGGTCACGCTAGACTCAACTTCCGCACTTGAATAAGAAATGGAACATTCTAAATCTTCACCCCGAGCTATCAGGGTATACATTGTATCTGTTCCAGAAACAGGATTAGTTACAACAACTTCAGTATTCTCTGTAGTAGAAACATCTTCTCCGGAAGGAGTCATCATTACCTTCTCGTCTTTATCTTTAGTGAACATATAAACGGCGACAACAGCAAACGAAACTGCTATTAAAGTTCCTATCAAGAAAGTCTTTTTCATAATTAAATAGTTATTTCCTTTATTAAACCAAAATCACTCTTCAATTATACCAACTTAAGTGGTTGTCGTCAGTAACTAAATAAAAGTACTAAACGCAGGCTTTTGCGTCATAAAATTCCTTTAGCGATGGAGTATCTCCATTTTTGATTTCATTAACTCTGTCTATTCCTAAGATTGCCTCAAAACATTTTAACTGGGCAGGAGTAAAAGATTGAGGCACAACATCAGGATTAACCCCAATTGTATCAAGTGCTTTTGCTTGAGCTGGAGATAAATTACTTTCTTGTGTAGGTACATCAGTAGAACTATTACTTTCTTTATTCTCATCACTTGAGACGGTGGCCGTAGCATCATCTGTAATATTTTGTTGTTGGTTATTTATAACCTGGACTTGACTGCTGTCATTTCCAAAAATAAATGGTTTTATATTATAAGGGTCAGCGATAAAGAAATATGCCAACGCTAGCAGAATAAGGAAAAAAATGACGCCAAGTGATACAAAAAAGATTGTCAAGAATTTTTTCATATGCTTATCATAACAAAACTAACCCAAAATTGTTTTTAGTAGTAAGTACCTCAAGGTAGTTTTAGTAAATTTAACTAAACTTTTTGCCAAAGTAGCCTTAAACCATTGGCTACCACCAAAAGGGTCCCTCCTTCGTGTCCAATTACGCCAAGCGGTAAAGGTAAGTAAAAGAAGACGGTCGTGATAACCATTATCACAAGAATCCCAATCGCAAAAATTAAATTCTGTTTAATGATACTTATCGCTTTCAAAGATAAAGTTCTAGCTCGCAATAAAGCATTTAAATCATCTGATAGTAAGGCTACATCAGCCGCCTCTAAAGCGACATCACTTCCAGCCGTTCCCATCGCTACTCCTACATGGGAAGTAGCAAGAGCCGCGGCATCATTTACTCCATCACCAACAAAAGTTACCTTTCCTTTTTCGCTCAATTTTTCTACCATCGTAACTTTATCAATAGGCATTAGTCCAGCAAAAATATCCTCTGGAGCAATACCAATCTCTCTTCCAACGGCTTGGGCTACAGCTGTATGATCTCCTGAGAGCATCACAATTCTCTTAATGCCACTTTTTCTTAAAGCTGAGATGACCTCCTTGGCTGATTGGCGTATAGTATCAGAAATACCAATTACGCCCAAAACAACGTTGCTGCCAACAATTATTGCAGTTTTTCCCTCGGCTTCTAATTCAGCCAAAACGGCTTCCGTTTTTTTATCAATCAAAATACCAGTCTCGAGCAACATCTTTCGATTACCAGCAAAATAACGATTGTTATCTTGAGTTACATAAATACCCATACCTGGAATTGTTTCAGTTTTTTCAATTGGCTGTGGACTTATGCCTAATGTCTGAGCATGAGACAAAATACTTTTAGCCAGCGGGTGCTCTGAGTTAGCTTCAATGGTAGCCGCTAGTTGCATCAACTGATACTCACTCACTCCAATTGGTACAACTTTTGAAACCTTCATTTTACCTTCAGTTAAAGTACCGGTTTTATCAAAGGCCACGATATCTATCTGCGCAAAAGTCTCTAAAGCCGCTCCTCCTTTAAATAACATTCCCTTCTTAGCTGAAGAAGCCAAGGCAGATAAAATCGCAGCTGGAACACTAATCACAATCGCACAAGGACTAGCTACTACAAGTAAAGTCGCTGCTTTATAAAAGGCTTCAGAATAAGGAATTCCGAAGAATATAAATCCGCCCAAAGCTACTAAACTACCAACCAAGACAAGGACCGTATATCTTTCTCCAAACCAATCGCCAAAACGCTCACTTGGAGAACGTTTTGCTTGTGCTTCAGTCACCAAGCTAATCATTTGAGCCAAAGTAGAGTGACTGGCAACTTTATCAACCCGTATTCTCAAAACTCCATGTCCATTTACCGTACCGGCAAAAACAGAGTCTCCGGTTTCTTTATCGACGGGTACAGATTCTCCAGTCATCGAGGATTGGTCAACAGAACTGGTTCCACTGACAACCGTCCCATCAACGGGTAATTTCTCACCAGGCTTGACCACGGCAACTTGCCCAATTGACAGCGTTTCAACAGCTACACGACTTAGTTGACCGTCAGCACCTTCTAGATTAGCTTCATCAGGACGCAGTTCCATCAAAGCGACAATTGCCCTTTTGGTATTACCCATTGCGTATTCTTCAAGTGTTCCTGCCAAACTAAACAAAAAGAGGAGGATTGCTCCATCGCGAGCCTCTCCCACCATGGCCGCGGCCAAAGCGGCCAACACCATGAGTAAATCAATATCTAACTTCCCTTTGAATAAATTTTGAAAAGCGCCAATGGCGGCTGGTATTCCCCCAGCCAAGAAAGCCGCAGTAAAAGCAACGGCTACATAGATAGCGTCAGCTGCAGTTAGTTGAAAATAAACTCCCACCAGCAACCCAATCAAAGTAGCTCCCGTCAGTAAGATATTCAACCTTAGAGCTTTTTTTTCCTCTTCTAGTTCTTTCATCAATTCTTCACCTGGATTTGTCATTACCTCTATATTAATGCAAGTGACAACTTAACTCAAACTAATAATCTATTATCAAGTGAGAAGATACTTAACCTCTAATTATCAAATAAACTATATATGTCAAATACGCCAAGACAAATATAATTCCATCTCTTCTAGCGATAGTATGTTTTTCACCCACAAATAAAGTAATAAATAAAAGTAAAGTAGCCGCGATAACAACAAACAAGTCTAAGGTTAGGTTGGACGGAAACGGAATTGGTCTAATAATTGAGCTCAAACCTAATATCCAAAAAATATTAAAAATATTTGAACCGACAATGTTTCCAACCGCAATATCAACATTTTTTTTGCGAGCGGCTACAACTGAAGTGGCTAGTTCTGGTAGTGAGGTTCCGATGGCGACGATTGTGAGACCAATTAAAGCTTCGCTGACTCCCATCCCTGAAGCAAAACTTATCGCGCCATCAACAATCCATTTTCCTCCCACCACCAAACCACCTATACCAAAAATAATCATGGCTGATGAGCGGGTGAAAGAATACTCCGTATCATTAGCGACTGAATCCGGCAATGTCTCTTGAGAATCTCTTTTCACCAAGCCAAAGATGTAATAAAGAAAGACAACAAAAAAAGAAATTAAAACTAAGCCATCGATTTTTGTCAGATTTGATGATGATGCACCATCAAAAAATGCATCGTTAGACATAAGCGCTAGAACAAACACTGCCAAAAGTGCAAAAGGTATTTCCTTCCAGACAGTGTCCTTTTTCACAATCAGTGGACAGAAAATGGCCGAAATACCAAGAATTAGAAGGATGTTAGCAATGTTACTACCTAGAACATTACCAATAGCAATCTCATTACTTCCTTCCATGCTAGCTAATATGTTTACCACCAATTCTGGTACAGAAGTACCAAAAGCCACGATTGTGAGACCAATCACCATGCTAGACACGCCAAGTCGCCTTGCCACCGAAGAAGAGCCATCAACCAATAAATCAGCTCCTTTGATAAGGGTAATAAAGCCAATTATAAATAAAAAGTAAGTCAACATATATTCTCACATTGTAGCAGATTATTTTCCTGAGTCACTTAATTGAGCAGAAAAATAACCTTTGATTCCATTGGATTTTATTATTAATAAAAAACACCCCGTGTCCAACTGAAGGTATTTTTCAAATTCTTTAAACTTTTATTCCTGGAGATACTTGTAGACTTGCATTCCTAAAATTGCTCCAATAATTGGCCCGAGAATATACATTATTCCAAATGAACCGATGCCCATTGCCACAGCTGGATTAAGTACTCCATTACTGCCCATTAGAGCGGCGATGGTAATACCTAGTAGTAACGACCCTCCCACAACAATTCCGGACACTACGCTACTAACTCGACCATAGACTACCGAAGCAATACCAAAAGTGAAGAAGAAGGCGCCTAGAGCCTCTGCTAGACCAATGGATAAATCTCCACTAACATTTAATGCTTCGCTAGGCATCACAGTACTTTGTAGTATTAAAACAGCTAATCCAGCACCGAATAACTGAGCCGCAATATATATTAGAGCATCCGGGCTGCTGATTTTTCTAATTGACCAAAGACCAATTGTAACGGCTGGATTTATGTGTGTGCCTGAGATATGCCCAACCGAGTAAACAAAAAGCCCTAGGACCAAAGCTGCTAGGACTGGGGTAGGAACTGGAAATGCTCCAGTTAATGATAAGCCAACCACGAGTGCTAAAGCCCCCGTACCAAGTGCTTCAGCGATGTATTTTTTCATACCTTAACGATAATAAATAATAACTTCCTTCATACTAAATTATAGCAAATCCAAGCCTAAAAAAGAAAAGCCGCTGCTTAGCAACGACTTTTCTTAAGCACTAAGATAGTGATTTCTCAACTATATTGCTTTCCTAGCTTCAGTAATCAATCTTTCAATTTCTGTAATTGGTTGAGCTCCATTAATTGGAAAAGTTTTACCATTGGCCGCTACAACAATACTCCACGGCGTACCTCTTCCACCAGTCTCCATAGCATTTGCAATATCAGCTTCAATCTTTTCAGTATACTTGTCACTAGCTACACAAGCATCGAACTTAGCTTTATTTATAGCAATTTCAGATAATATTTGTGGTACCACCTTATCAATATCTGTACGATTATTTGTTAAAGTCAAATCAAAATACCGGTCAGCAAATTTCCAGAAACTATCATTTCCGCCCTGTTCTCCAACACATTCAGAAGCAATTGCCACACTCCTAGCCTTCACTGGATGTAGACTATCTAGAGGAAACTGTCTAAACACCCATGCTACTTCTCCTGTTTTTGAATATTTATCCATCAAGGCATTCATTGTTTCGTGGTGACGTTTACAGAACGGACACTCGAAATCTGAGTAAGTAACAATCTTAATCGGAGCATCGAGACTGCCTTTAATGTAATCCGATGGGGTAATTTTTCTAATGGCACTAGTTGTATCAGCTGGCGCAGCCACCTTCGGTTCTACCTTATCTACTGCGACTTGAGTAGATGTACCAAGACTAAAATATAAAGCTAGTGCCATGAAGGCGCCCGCAATAACAATTGAAATTGGTATATACAAACTACTATCAATCTTTTTTGTCTTAGGGGACGGTGTAGGGTTAACTATTTGCTCTTCCATATTTTTAAGTTATCTATAATTAATTATTGCATCAAACCTTCCAAAACTCCTGCTGGTGTAACTTTTAACAATAAAACCGCTCCTTGGGACGGTTTTGCGGTCATTGGTTCACCCAACCTCCTTTCAACATAATTTACTTGTAACTCCTGTGAGTTTATCGGAATAAAAGTTGATTGTGGAGCTATTCTATCACCAACATAGAAAGCATTGGTAGTCTGGTAGCCTTCACCCTTACTTTCAGCCACTACAGCGTAATAAAAGAGTCCGCTGCCGCCACTCTCTTGGGTGACCAAAAAAGCAATGTCTGGCTCACCATCGTTATTCAAATCGCCCTCGGCTTCATTTCCAAAATATCTAGTGATTAATTTGGAAGCAGAATCTGGAGCGATAGATTCTTCAGACACACCGTTTACAAGCTTAATCGTCCTACCTTCAATTATAAAGCTGGCGTTCCTGCCATCAAAAATGGTTTCCTTTTCATCCTCATTAACAACGATCGTTTTGTTACTCATTTCATCTTGCATGATAAATTCAACTACCTTTGGTACCCAAATTTTCTGGGTTAAAAGTAAGCCAAGACCAATTACAATCAAGACAAGGAGTAATACTTGAAATGATCGGAGTAAGGGACTCGGCTTACAATCAACTTTGTTAAAACTTAAATTCATGACTTAATTTTAGCACACGAAAGAAAACGATGTCTAACTACCGTTTAAAGCCAAGTTTACCTACTTTGCTGGCAATAAATGAACTACTAGTGCGGAAAAGGTACCTCGATTCCCTCTTTATCAAAAGCAATTTCGATATGTTTTCGAAACTCTCCTGTTAAGACAACTAACTTAATGGCGCTATGTCACTAAGTACTTTTTAGCATCTTAACCCCGAATCTGCAAAATCATCAACTCTTTTCATATGTCCTTACCAAACAAAATTAAAAATCCAATAGCAAGGTTTTTCGCCTCCTAAATATAAATTTTATTAATGTGTCATCTTAAATCCAACCCAAAGTCCTAGCAGTGCCCCTAAAGTGTTAAAAAACAGTGACGAAAATGAAAAGTAATTAGCTCCCCACAGTAGTGGTATATATCCTCCGAGGAAGCCTCCTAATCCAGCCATCATCCAAGTTATTATTCCAGAATTCATATTATTTTCATTTGACTTATTATACTACTTATAATTTAATCCGTAGTGCATACTGATATAATAGTTTCAATGTCAAAAGCTACTGAAAGACGGCGCCGCTCAATTGCGAAATCAATTGCTTACCGCCTTCTTAGCATCATTGTTGATTCAGGAGTTGCTTATTTCTTTCTACGAGACGCCTCTACTACAATTTTGCTTGTACTATTTGTAAACGGCTACAGTACAATAATATATTACTTTCACGAACGAATTTGGGCCCATATTAAGTGGGGTAAACGTAAGTAGGTATAAAACATTATAAACATCGACTTTTAATAACAACCAATGCTACTAAAAATTAAATGCTTGAACTGTAATATAAGTCCCTACTAAGATACAATTGATAGATATAAAATAATTATCTTTAATTATGAATAAAAATATACTTATAGGAATAACTGCGTTTGGAGGACTTATTTTGATTGGTTCACTTTTACTTTCCAACTCAACCAATGAAGTAGAAGACCTCTCAGCAGCCGAAACAACCGTTCCAACTCTTCAAAGTGAGGTTGCTGCCAACTTCCCCACCTACCCAAACGCTAATATCCTACGCTCAGATGAATCAAAAGGAGGTGATGGCAGAATTTTTTACTCAATTGGCCTTACAACTGATGCTTCAATTGCCGATATCAATACTTGGTATAGAGAGGCCTTAAGTCTAAATGGTTGGGCTATCAAAAGCGACAAGAACGTCGCCGGTTATCAAATAATTCAGGCTGAAAAAGACAATCTTTTCACTTCCATGCAGGCAGCTAATAACGGAGACGGGACAGTCGCTATCAGTCAACAAGCTCAAGTCAGACCTCAATAAATTTATTTTTAATATTATTATCTTTAATATAAATATATGACTAATTCAACAGTCTTAATCGCTGACGATGATGAGTCAATGCGAGAAATGTATTCCACTGCATTTTCTGCCGCCGGTATCAATGTAATCATAGCCACAAATGGCAATCAGTGTGTTGAACTTGCCCTAAAACATCACCCTAATGCAATCTTAGTTGATATCTTAATGCCGGAACTAAATGGCCACGAAGCCGTGAGTAAAATTAGATTGGACGAGTGGGGAAAGACTGCCAAAGTTGTTTATCTCACGAATATGAGTGATGCAGAAAATGTTGTTCATGCCGTTGAGCAAAAAACCGAAAAATACATAGTGAAAGCGAATACTTCTCTAAAAGAAGTAGTCAACCAAGTTCGCTTAGCTATGCATATTTAAAGTTACCCGATCTTTTACAGGAAAAGAACTACTGATACTGAATGTAAATTGGGCTTGGATTTAAGTTTAATACTTCTACTGGCGTAAGTAGCCCAGTACTTGGTGTCTTCAGGTCGTTTTTATAAAATATTTTTAGACCGGTAAATTGTACTGGTTCTGGTTCTATTACATGAGAATATGTACCGCGTTTCAAATCTTTTGACCCCCAACCATCCATTACCATTACCACTTGAACTTCTGGCTGTGGTTTAATTTGGGTTGCACGAGTAACCATATCCTGCGTAAAACGGTGAACGATTAATACTTTAGGAGGTAATTTATTTTCACGAACAATAGTCGCTAGATAATCTATAACGTAATTAATGTCTGTGGCGTCAAAGGTACCTATTACGGTACCTGGTTTGTCTCCATACTTCATTGAAAACTCTGGATCAATCGCAAAGAAAACGTCAGGGCGTTCTAGATATTTTTTAAACTTTGGCATTTCAGATTCTACCTTGCTCAGCCCCACCTGAATGTCTAATATCATGACTCCATCAATTTTTTGTGCCATTTCGTAAGCCTTTTCAATTTCTTTATCCGGCATAACTGCTCGGTACATTCCATCACTTCCGGCTTCAGCTTGCGCTACCATTGCAATATACTCAATCGCTGGTAACACTGGTGTAGTCGGATCAGCTTTTTCCCATTCCAACTGAGTTTCAGCTAAGTGATTTAAAACATCTTCTGGTTCTAATTCACCAAGAATACCCATCTTTTGTGAATAAAAATTTCCGTAATAAGCTAATATTCGTTTAAACGGTAATACGGCTCCCCCGTTTGAATAAGGTGCCGCTGGCGGCCATTTTTTATTCTTAATTGTGACGTTTGTACTAGAACTATATTGTAGAAGTGACGGAGCCTCAGCAAAGGTTGTCGAGGTCGAAATGTTTCCGTTCTCATCAGTACTTGTACTGATGACGGTTACTGGAGCCGGAGGAATATACTTAGCTAAAGCTAATATTCTTTTATCGTATTCAACGCTATCAATTAGTGCTGGCCACACAGGGACAACGACCTCCTCTTTTTCAAAAACCAGACTGTCTGTGGCCTCTGTCATAGTAAGACGTGCGCTTTCACTTAAGTACGTGACTGTGCCAAACTTCATATCGGCCCACCAATATGCGACCATTAAAACAAGTGAAATGGCCAAGAAAGTAATTGTGTATTTCACCCAAATTTTAGACATTGAAGAATATTATAACACTGTATAAAGCCAAAACTTGCTTGTAAACAATAGTCATTTACATATCAATCGTAACTGAAAAATTCACTTTATCAAATACCAGTATAAAAAGATACCTCATTTTGACACAAATTTAAGATTTAATTCAAATAAAAGTAGAGACCAATCGCTATAATTATTTGAATTAGAATCGCTAATAAAAGATTTTTAAACCACACTAATTTAAACTGATATGTAGCCAAAGATAAAAAATATAACATCCCTGCCAACACTATGACGATGAGAAGATTTGGTCCCTCAGAATCATCAAAAAAGTAAAATGTTATTCTTGAACAAGCAATCGCCGTTACGCCCAAAATCAACAACTGGGTCTTTTTTGATTTTAAATCCATGTTTTTAATTATATATTAAAAATTAATCAGCAAGTCTTACGAGATACCTTATTTTTAAAGAGTAAAATAACTATGAAAATGGGTACAATCTTGTGGTACGAGGCTTGAGCTTTTATCAACATTAAGAGTATTTTTTGAACTTCATCTTCGCGTTACGATTCTGTATTTTTGTCGTAGTATTATAGAGGTTACTTATTTAATATACCAATTAATTTTATGAAAAAATCTTTGTATTTAGCAATGCTGAGCGCGGTCTTACTCGGAGCTGTGACACACGCTCCCGTCGCCCAGGCCCTCAGTTGCCTCCCGACCGCCGACTACCTAGAAAGTATTATCGACAATGGTGAGACGATTATTTTTATCGGCACCTCACTGGCCCGCACTGATACCGACTCATACACTTCAGAGGTAGTCTCAGTCGGAAAAGCCCTACAGGGATATGTAGAAGAAGAGCTTTTTGTATACCATGAGAAGCATCCTGACTGGAATTATTTCTGCAACGCTGGCCCACAAGCTAAAGGTTCAGTTGGTCTTTACGTCGTAGGGCGAGACTCTCTTGGTCAGTACAATGTCAGTCAACGACTCACACTTACGGAACAAACTACGACAGATTTCCTCAAGAAAATTGAAGACGCTGGTGTCGAAGGGACGATTACAGAACTAAGTAACACTGACCAACAAAATCAAATTTTTACCCTTATCGGTGAACTTTTTCAAAGGATTAGCAGACTC
Organism: Minisyncoccia bacterium; assembly: GCA_041736805.1. Classification (GTDB taxonomy): domain Bacteria; phylum Patescibacteriota; class Minisyncoccia; order Phycocordibacterales; family UBA918; genus OLB19. Next base: position 1,494 of record JBGSSW010000002.1, on the reverse strand, counting down.
CTTGGTGAACTCAAATATTGGCAGAGTAGGTAGCAAATATAAAACACCCGCAGCCATAGGCTGCGGGTGTTTTATATTTGCACTCACTCTTATCTTAGTAAGAGTGACCTCGTTCTGTAGGTAATTTTTGTAGATGAGACAAATGAGACATTAGTTACACAACTCGATCACTATCTCAAATATAAATTAGAGGACATCACGAACAATTTCGATAAGTTGTTTGGGGTTATCTCTTAAATTAACCTCAACTGCAGACTGCTCCCCTGTGCACTTTTCTAACACCTTTAACTCGCTTGCAAAAATATCGTTATCGAACCAGATAAAATCTGAATCAAAATCAATAGCATCTGTTTTTCGATCTTGCCATACAGTAGGTTTAATGCGGTCAATATCAGCATGCAGATCTTCTGGCAACACGCCTTTCATTATTCTTCTTGCATTTTCTGAATCTCCTGTAGTGCAATGAGTGGTGAGCCAGTAAGTATCATACGGTCGCAGCGCAACGATGAACTCTTCTAATCCTGCTGCAGCTTTGCAATACATGTCAGTTAAATCGTCATGGATCATTGTGCCATCAATATCAAGATATATTTTCATACATCAAAAACTAGAATTTATCCTCGGAAGCTAACCATGTTAGTGCCGCAGTCGCTGCTAGTCCAATCCCTGCAATGATTGCAAGATTATTAATATCTTCTTTAATAGGAAAAATACTACTGACTCCTACAGTTACCCAAAAAGTAGCAAAACATGCTTGAAATACTGTACCGCCTTTATTCATTAACTAAGTATAGCAAACTCAGTGCCATTTATTCTGGTGGTATGACACGAAGATGATCCATTATCTTGTACCCCTCGAATACTCTCAGGATTGAATCGAATTCGGCATCGAAATGCCTTAATGCCTCGCGCCAAGTATCTTCTTTTTTTGAAGTTTCTGCATGTACCACTCTATCCGAAGCCGTAACCGCGGATACTCAGGGTGCATGGATACTGGGTTCGGTAGCGGGAAGCCTTGACCGCCCGCATATTCACCTACTGCCACGGATATTATATCTTGACTTTGTGTTTTATAAAAAATTTAACCCTGCTCCGACGAATCGGAACAGGGCTAAGGGCTAAGTTCAAAGGGACTAAAGTCCCGAGGATCTTAGGATTGAGAACTGACTTGCGACACGGTAAACGCGAACCCGCTGCCACGATCCCACCCGTTGCCAGGCCTGTCGCCGTACGCGAAGAGCCAGCGACCAACGACGTCACGGTGCGCGCCCAGCAAGCGCGGATCGCCGTCGGAGTCGTTGATGGGTTCGTGCATGGCAACAATCCAGATCAGACCCATGGCTTCGATCTCCGTGTCCGTGAACTTCTCACGGATGAGGCAGGCCAGTTCGGCGTTCGGCTTGGACAGCTTGCGCTTGTCGGCCTCGGCGCGAATCTTCTTCGTGATCCGGTTGTTGTCCTCGAAGAGCATGCCCTTGAGAACCGCAACTTCGG
>JBGSSW010000016.1:0-194615 GCA_041736805.1 Minisyncoccia bacterium | reverse complement strand
ACTATTGGTGACGGTACTGCAGCTGGTGGGCTCACTATTAATGGTAACGCTACCACTACCGGCAACTCATACTTTGCTAGTAATATAGGGATTGGTTCAACCTCTCCTTCTTCTCGCCTCACAATCCAAGGTGCTGCCGGCGGAGCCGATGTACTAAAGATTGCTTCCTCAACCGGCAGCACCACTCTCGCCATGCTCGCCAATGGCAACCTGGAACTTCCTGGGCAACTTATCTCTGCTGGTATCAACTGGACAGTCAGGACAGCTGTCGGAAATAATGATAATTGGCGTTCAGTATCCTACGGTAATAATTTGTTTGTAGCAGTGAGTAGTTTTGGTGACCGTGTCATGACCTCATCAGATGGTATTAATTGGGCCACTACAACCGCGGCCGGTGATAACGATTCTTGGAATTCCGTCACCTACGGCAACGGTCTGTTTGTTGCGGTGGCAAATAGTGGAGGTGACCGTGTCATGACCTCACCAGATGGTATTACTTGGACCGTGCGTAGTGCGGCTGGCAATGACGATGGTTGGCGAGCTGTCACCTATGGTAAAGGTACCTTTGTCGCGATAGGTCAAGGTGGTGATTACGTCATGACCTCACCAGATGGTATTACTTGGACCGTGCGTAGTGCGGCTGAAAATAATATCTGGTTATCAGTTACTTACGGCAACGGTCTGTTTGTTGCTTCCGCATATGACGGGACCAACCGTATTATGACCTCACCAGATGGTATTACCTGGACCGCACGTAGTGCGGCAGGAAATAATGATTCTTGGTGGGCAATCACCTATGGTAACGGCTTGTTTGTAGCGGTTGGTGATACAAACGACCTTGTCATGACCTCACCAGATGGTATTACCTGGACCGCACGTAGTGCAGCAGGAGATAATGATTCCTGGTACGGTATCACCTACGGCAATGGTCTGTTTGTAGCGGCTGGTAATTCTAGTGATCTTATTATGACCTCACCAGATGGTATTACCTGGACCGCGCGTAGTGCAGCTGGTAACGATGATGGTTGGTTGGGCATAACCTACGGCAACGGTCTGTTTGTGGCAGTTGGTGATACAAATGACCACGTCATGACCTCCGGCTTCATCTCTAAAACTGAACTCGTACACAACAACATCTTCCAAGGCGGCACGAGTTTCATGGGTGGTCTGCGCAGCGGCACGACCTCACCGAGTGTCGCCGCCTCGGTCTTCCTGCAGGGTCTAGCTGGGCAGAACCCATTTGCAGTGGCTTCTAGTACTGGAGCTCAACTCTTCTCCATCTTGCAAAATGGGAATGTGGGGATTGGCTCATCAACCCCAATTTCTAAACTGTCAGTGGTCGGAACCTCTGGTTCAGCTAACAGTATCTTCAACGTTGCTTCTTCAACCGGAACTTCACTCTTAACAGTCTTGGCTAATGGCAATGTGGGGATTGGGACGAGTACACCAGATGATAAGCTCGAAGTCACTGGAGCATCTTCTGGTGGTGCCCTTGGTATAAAAGCATACAATACCGCCACCAATGGCTGGACCGAGTTTAATGCCTATAATGGTACGAGTATTAATGACCGAGCCTACTTTGGTGCAGGTGGAACTTCAGCTTCTGTCTTTAGTAATCGAGGGTATATGATCTCAGCTCCTAATTTGGGAGGGCTCAATTTTGCTGCGGCTGGTACAAGTGCCGACCTACGTTTCTTTACTGGAGGACAATCAAGTCCTTATGAAAGATTAAGAATTGATGCTTTAGGTAAAGTTGGTATTGGTAGTACCACTCCGACATCAATGCTTTCGGTGGTCGGTTATAGTGGATCAACCACCGCTCTCTTTACGGTTGCTTCAAGTTCTGGAGCTACCTTGTTCACTATAGGTTCAAACGGGAATGTCGGTATCGGTTCAAGTACTCCTGAGTCTAGACTCTCAATCCAAAATCTAAACTACAGTGCTGTTGGCGCAGCTGGAATCGACCAATACTTTAGTCTGACTAACAACTCAGCTAGTGCAGTGCAATACGGAAATCGTTCATATATATATGCTACCAACACCGCTACCACTACTATCGTGGGCAGTATGAGTCGTTTGGCTGATAGTACGACTTTTGGTAATACCGTTCGGGGCTTAGAAGTACAAGCTGATAAAGGTACCAATACTCAAGGAGAAAACACCGCTCTCTCTGGCTTTGCGCGAACCTTTGGTGTGCGTGGTACTACGCAAGGAGATGCGGGCGGTACTTTTGAACCAGCGGGAGTTTATGGTGAGACAACTGGTACGACTCAAGGAAATGCTCTGCGCGGTTATTCTTCTACCATTACTACAGCTGCACTCTTGAAGCTCTTCCAAGACAGCTCGACTTATGTTGGTACCGGACTTTTGATGAACTTTGGTAATGCTGGTGGTTCATTCTCATCTACTACTGCTTCTAAATTTATTGATTTACAGAATGCTGGGGCTTCGATGTTTTCAGTGGGAGCCTACGGGAAACTCACCATTGGTGACGGAACAACCGTCAATAACGCTGGACTACAGATTGGCTACGGTGGACTGTGTGTCGACAATGATGGTAGCTGTAACGCCAGTACCACTGGCAGAATATCAGCGGTCTCGTACCACACTGGTAATTCTGACTTAGCGGAAACTTATTTCTCAAGTGAAAATCTATTGCCGGGAGATGTGATTTACCTAAAGGGCGGACTTTCAGTTGGAAAAGCAAGTGAGGAGACTAAAGACAAAGTGATTGGAGTGGTCTCAACTAAGCCCGGCCTCTTGCTAGGATTTGATGATACTTCTTTGGATGAAAATGAAGTAGCTTTCGGGGTTGCTCTAGCTGGACGTGTACCAGTACGGCTTTCAAATGAAAATGGCGAAATTAAAGTGGGCGATGAATTGATGTTGTCTTCAGTGGCTGGTGTAGCGATGAAAGCTAGTTCAACGGGCAAAGTAGTTGGTATTGCCCTAGAAGACTTTGATGAGACCCGGGCTTACTCCGATACATATATCAATCAGTTTGGAGACGATTTGGTTGACCCAATCGTGACACCAGTGACAGCTACCAATGATCCGCGCATGAATGACGGTTGTTACTACGGCGCTGGTAATGCTTCGGGTGAAGCGCCATGTGTGCCACTTATCGCTACTACTACTGATGCACAGGTAGCTGAGGCTCAGGCCTTGGCCGAAGCCGAAGCTCAGGCCGCCGCTTTGGCCGCCTTGGCTGAGGTGCGAAGTGAAAGAGTGACTTTAGAAAATGGAGAAGAGGTGCGAGTAGGTCAAATTGTGATGTTTGTCACCCTGAAGGAAAAGTATCTAAGTGAGGAAGGAAAAGTAATGATTGCAGCTTTACTTGCTTCTACTACTGACGCAGAGGTAGGAGAGAGTGAGACAGAGACTGTCTGGAGTCGTCTCGTGACTTTGGCTAACAATTTCGTGGACGGGGTACTTAACATCTTTACGCTCAAGGCCGAGAGGGTAGAGACTAAAGAGCTATGTGTGGACGGGGTTTGTGTAAATGCAAATGATTTGCGAAATATGCTCAATAATTCAAATTCGGGAGGCAACTCAACACCTACTCCTCCTCCACCCCCACCGGTAGAAGAGGAGCCAGAAGAGGAACCAACTGACCCGCCAATAGAAGAGGTGCCAGCAGAAGAAGAAAATGCCACCAGTACTGAGGAAAGCAATCTTGAAGAAGAAGTAACGCCGGAAGAAGAGACGATAGTAGAGGAAGAGTTAGAGGAAGAGCCTGAAGTAACAGCATCGGCTCCAGTTTCAGCACCACCAAGCAACCTAAATGCCACTAGCACTTAAATAAAATAACCAGCTTAAAAAAGAGATATGTACCGAAACTTAGTCATAAAACAAAATAGTAGGGAAGGAGCAGCGCAAAAAAACGGAGGTTTTTTTGCGCTGCTCCGGGCCACCCTTCAAATGCTAAACACCCGTCTTGTTTTTAAGCTATCTTTCTCACTGCTCACTTTAGTATTTCTAACGGTACCTAATTTGGTTTCAGCTCAGTTTACTTACAATGATGGATTGTATTTTTATGGTGTTCAGTCAGATACAATGCCATACACAAAAAGTTATACCGACTCTTTGAATTCTTTCAGTGCTACCACTACAACAGTCACTGGTTCCTCTTCGGTAGTTTCAATTATGAAGTCTTCACCGACTAAGGAAGAGATGATAGCCGCTACCATAAACTCAACCGGAAATCTGCAAGTCATGTGCTTTGATGGTAGTACTTGGACAAACGAATGGACTGCTAGCTTGGGTGGAACTGGTACTACTCGTAGGGCAGATATAAATTATGAAACAGCCACTGGTGATGTAGTGGTTCTTTACTCAAATAATGCTAGTAGTACAAATGAGTTAGCTTTTCGCACTAAGTCTGGCTCAAGCGGCTGCGGGACCGGCAATTGGTCTTCGGCTACTAATCTTGATCCTGTCCGGACTTCTCAAATTGTGCAGTGGGTGAAGATAGCTTCTGATCCAAGAGCCACTTCTAGTTTAATGACAGCAATCTGGGCTGATGCAAATTCTGACTTATCAGCGATGGTTTGGGACGGTAGTGCTTGGGGTAACGAACATTCCGCTGCTCTTGAAACTGCTTTAGAGGTAATCAGCACTGCCCAAGATACCGAATCTTTTGATGTAGCATATGAGTCACTGTCAGGAGATGTAATGGTGGCTTGGGGTTCAGGCGGAACCAACGGTACCAACGGTGCCTACTACGCAGTTTGTACCGGTGGGACCTCTTCTTGTACTTGGGGTTCAGTCCGTACCGCTATGCCAACCTTTACAGATGATGCCAGCCACATATCAATTGCCGCCAACCCAATTTCAGATCAAATTGTCTTTGCTTCGGTTGGTAATGCTGGCGCTGACTTACTAAGGGGAATTTGGTCTGGTACAGCCTGGACTAATACTGCCAATGCAGATACCTCAGCTGCTGCCCCGACGGCCGGACGAATGTTTGTCGCTACTGGATGGTTGCATAACAACGGTTTATCTAGAGCTGTGCTTACTTATTATGACAATGCTAGTACAAATATAAACTGGATGACAGCTAGTGGTACTACTTGGACAAATCAATCTGACTCTTTCCCAGCTACTTCTTTTGGAACCCAGACTCAGTATAAGATTGTCATGAATCCCACGGATAAAAGTAAGCTGACTTTTATTGTTTCCAATAGCATCCGGCAAGGTTTTGTAAAGCGTTTAGCAATGGATTCCACCGGAACTTTTACTTGGACAGAGCCGGATGCTGGGGTATTAGTAGGTGGCCTGGGTTCAAATATATATCGCTCACTAGATTTTGCTTACTGGAGAGCTATCCCATCTTCAGTTATTAGTGGGGTTCTTTATACGGATGCTGGCAGCACTACTGCCACATCTGGCTTAACTATTAAAATGGTTGTCGGTACATCAACTCCGAGTATTCATTCGACAACTACTACCACGGGTGGAGCGTGGACTTTCCCAGCTGCCTTTCCCAATGCTACCAGTGGTACCCCTGTCTCTATTTGGTTAGATGGTGATGCCAATGACACTACTACAATCGTCTCTGGCTTTGTGACTAGTTTTCCAGGCTTGGTCAATGTTCCTCTATACTACAACTACCTTATAAGCTATGGAGCTAGCACAAGTAGCGAAGTTAATTTCTCCAATTTCGCTTTTTACGACAGTAGTGATGATGCGGATATTTTATATACCGTTACCGGCACTACCTCTACTTCTACCGCTAATTTTATTAACAAGCGAGGAAAATTTATTGCTACTGAAAGCCTCAACCTGTCAGCTAATTATCAAAATGATGACACGATTACCATGGCTGGAGGAAATTGGACCGCTCGCTCTGCCTCTGAAGCCAACTACTGGTTCTCTGTCACCTACGGTAATGGTCTCTTCGTCGCGGTCTCAGGAGACGGCACCAACCGCGCCATGACTTCTCCTGACGGCATCACTTGGACCGCGCGCTCGGCCGCCGAAGCCAACACCTGGCGTTCCGTCACCTACGGCAATGGTCTCTTTGTGGCGGTAGCAATCGGCGGTACCAACCGGGTCATGACTTCACCAGATGGTATCACTTGGACCGCTCGCAGTGCCGCGCAAGCCAACTCCTGGTGGTCTGTCACCTATGGCAATGGTCTCTATGTGGCTGTCTCATATGACGGCACCAACCAGGTCATGACCTCACCGGACGGCAGCACTTGGACCGCGCGCTCGGCCTCCGAATCTAACCTCTGGCGCTCCATCACCTATGGTAATGGTCTCTACGTCGCTGTCTCATCTAGTGGCACCAACCGCGTCATGACCACCGCCGATACTAGCTTGTGGCTTACGGGCGCGAGCGACCAGACTCTGGCGGGTAACCTCACGGGAGCGAGCGCCTTGCGTGACGTCAAGTTCTCCGAAACCGGAGCCAAGACTTTCGCCAACAACGCCTCGACTACCAACCTCACCATCGCCACTTCATCAGCCACTGTCACCGCACCAACAATTCTTTCGGTAGCTGGTAATTTCACTAACCGCAGTTACTTCGCTGCCAATAGTGGGACAGTGATTCTCTCGGGTCTCAATCAAACCCTCTCTGGTACTACTACCTTCAATAATCTAGCTAAGGTGGCCACCAATCACGCCACCACTACCTTTGAAGCGGGAGCGCTCTATACCATCACTGGTAACCTCACCTTCTCGGGAGTGAACGCCTCTACCACCCACGCCCTGCGCTCTAGTGCCAGCGGGACACAGTGGAAGCTTGACCCACAAGGCACTCGTACTCTTTCATACTTAGACGTGAAGGATTCAAACAATATCAATGTCACCACCGTCTCTTGCGGGACTGGTTGTATTGATGGCACTGGTAACACCAACTGGTCTTTCGTCGAAGGGGGTGAAGTAGCAACCATCTCTTCAGTTGAAAACCTTCACTTCTATACTGGGGAAGCCACCACCACTATCGGCACCATCACCATCACGGAACCAGCCACCCCAACCATCACCGCTGCCAATGACATCCGTCTCACCATCGCCACTACCACGACCAACTTCCGTTTCAACACCAACACCACTAGTCTCACTTTTGGCGGTAGTGCCTCCGGCAAGGTCAATAGCACGGTGTCTTACGCCGATGGCGGAGCGACTCTGGTGATAGATGTCACTACCAACTTCGCCGCCTCCGATACTCTCACCATTGGTGGGATTGCGGTCGGGAGTTTTGCTTCGGTCAGTACGACTACTAGTACCTTCTCCTTACATACTGATGGTAATAGTATAGGTACTCCGGCCGCCACTGATGATAAGACGATTAGGATTACTGGCAGCTTGCTGGCCACCAACCATGCTTCAGGTCAAGTTAGTAATGAATTTAGTCTTCAAAATAAAGATGATGAAACATTCTTCGCTTTCAACTTAGAAGCGGTGGGTGAAAATACCACTGTCACAGACTTAGTTATTACCTTAGCTGGAATACAGCAAGTTGATAGTTCAAATATTAGTGATTTCAAACTCTACCGTGATACCAACAGTAACAGAACTCTAGATGGCGGTGACATCTTGCTCGATGGTTCTGGCATCCTCACTATCAATGGTCAAAATGGTGCCGTAACCTTCAGTAGTGATTTCTTGGCTTCTACCTCTGCCAACTACATTATGACGGGAGACACTAGCACTATTAGTAATAGGGCCTCAGTAGTGTTTAAATTAGCTTCAATTGGAGTCACGGCTTTGGGAGCTACCTCAAACTATTCTCCATATATTATTAACAGTGTCTCTTCGATTCAGCACAATAGACACAACAGTGGTGGTGGCGGTAGTAGTGCTAGAGTGGGAGATGATGCGCCACCGGGGGATGGGATTGTCTCAGGCGGCGGTGGTGGAGGAGGAGGAGGAGGGGCTGGTCAGGGTGCAGACGGCCAGAATATCAGCGCTGATGCCAACTACTTCCGACCAACCACAACCGGTAGTCCAGACAATGAGTGGACCAATGGTGGAAATGCCTTGGTCTCTGATGGGGTTTACGCTACTGCCGCTAGCACTGCCTTAAAGCAGAGTTATACGGGCTTTAGTTTTGGAATTCCGGGCAGCAACACGATTCAAGGTATCGCAGTCAAGTTGGATGCTTCTGGCACTACTGCTGACGGTACGATAGACGTCTCTATCTCATGGGATAATGGAAATTCATACACAACAGCCAAGGCGACACCAACTCTTTCTGGCTCAGATGTAGTTTATACCGTTGGGGGAGTCGCTGATACTTGGGGTAGAAGTTGGAGTGCGGGTGAATTCTCTTCAGGAAATTTCATCTTACGAGTGGCGGCACAACCAGCTTCAAACACAGTTCGTCTGGATGCTCTAGAAGTAAGAGTTTATCACCAAGCTGGGGGAGGAGGTAGTGGCGGTGGAGGAGGGATATAGGGGGAGCTAAGTGGAGCATGGGCCACCTTCTGCCTCACAACTTATTTTTCACACGCTCCGATGCAGGCTGAACGTGTGAAGCCTTTAATCCCCGCGGACGCTCAAAATAATTTGTGTATGTTTTAATTATGTCCTGATCTTTTCTTTCCCTGAGAAAATCACTGGACAAAGGAAAATATAGTCGGGACTTCGTTTCTCCTTGGCAGCTCGCTACAGCTGACCGCTCCCTTTGGGGTCCACCACAAAGAGTATTTACATTTTTATACTCCTTCCAGTCATTAAAAATTAGGTCGCGGCTCAGCTAAGTGCCTGCATCACCACAAGAGTATTTCCACCCCAGGGTATTTTCTCCCCCAGGGGACCCTCTCTCATTGACAATGATTCACCTTGTCTTGCTCCGCAATTCACCTTACATTTTTATAGTCGCTTCACTCCTTAAAAAATAGGTCAAGGAAAATATAGTCGGGACTTCGTCCCTCCTTATTTCTCCTTAAGTTATACACAAAAGTATCAATTCAACCAACAATTAAAGCAATTCTTTGCTAAAATTATGGTATTAAACAAATTATAAATGTATGAACACAAAATATTATTTAATTTCAGCCACCCAAGCCCTTGTAGCTTCAGCTGTCGTCCTCGCCATTTTAGCCGCCGGGTATTTCTTTCTTGAACCGCAGGTTGGTAGAGCGCAAGATACTAGTGGTCCTTTCACTATTTCTCAAGTTATCACTGGCGAGACATCGTTTATTGTGGACGCTTTAAATACAACCCTTCAAGGTAGTATAAACGGTATCACGGGTGGACAGGGTAATGGTTCTACTACAGTGGTAGTGCAAACCAACAGTCCTACAGGCTACACAATGACAATTGCCTACGCCACAAACACTACTCCTAATGCTATGTTGGGTCGCAATACAGCCAGTGAATCAATTCGCGATTATCCTAGTACAGGTGGACAACCAACCTACTTATTCTCAACCGCTAGTACAGCCGCTGTTTTTGCTTACACTGTTACAGCAAATGTTACCGCTGACTTAGACGATTCATTCCTTTCTGATGGGGCGACGGTTTGTAATACTCCGGCCGGATCTCGGGCTTCATATGATCTTTGTTGGATGGAACCAACTCTGTCAAACTTTCAATTAATCAATAGAACTAATTCGGCTGTAAATGGTGCAACTTCAACGCTGCATTTCCGTGTTCATGTTCCAAATAATCCATCTCCGGGACTAGTGGCGGATACATATATAGCTACTGCAACCTTGACTGTCGCTCCTCAATAGAGGTATTGTAGTCTGATGATTATGACTACGCGGCTTGGTGTTAAAAAATTTGCTTTCTTCATTCTCGTCCTTGCTTATTTATTGATATTAGGGAGCCGAGCAGTAATGGCGCAGACTAACTCTGAGACCATTATAGATAATGAGGAGCTTGTTTTAGTTAATGACATTATACCTGCTACTACAACCACTCCTAGGTTAGTGGCCAATGATAGATCTTGGTTTAAGGTAGAGCAATTGTCTGGAGTTGTAAACCAGGGAGATTTTGTAGTTGGTCCAGGTAGAGCTGAGTTAGAAATTAAGCCTGGACAAACCGTTGTTTACGAAATTTCAGTCGCTAATCGGATTAGTGACGGTAGAAGATTTGAGCTAGTGGTTGAAGACATTGCCGGATCCACTGATGGTAGTAGAGCAGCTATCTTACTCGGTGATGAACGAGGGCCTTATAGTATAAAAGATTATATTTCATTTCCTAGCAATACTTTTGATTTAAACTTAGGTGAAAGAGCTAGGATTCCTGTAACCATAAGTATTCCAAAAGATGCTGAGCCGGGTGGTTACTATGGAAGTATTTTAACTTCAACCCTCAGGATTAATGAAGATGAAGACGAAGGAATTGTCACACGCTCACCTATAATTGCTCGTATTGGGACTTTATTTTTCATAACTGTACCGGGTGAGATACAAAAAGGCGGAGAAGTAAAAGATTTTACTGTTGTGAATAAAAAACTCTGGTATGAAAAAGGTCCGATAGACTTTGCTATTCTCTACGAGAACACTGGTTCAGTCCATCTAAATCCCTATGGCGAACTGCGAATTAGAAATATTTTTAATGAAGAAGTTGGCTTTTTGGAACTAGAGCCTTGGTTCTCTTTGCCTAAATCTCTGCGCACACGTGAGGTGAGCTGGAGTCGGGAGATTTTACTAGGACGCTACACAGCAACTGTTTCTATCAACCGTGGTTACGATGACATTGTTGATGAAAAAACCATAACTTTCTGGGTGTTACCTTGGAGAATAGTCGGTGGGGCATTTTTAATTTTATTTGTTGTTTTGTTTGGTATTAGATTTTTCTTCCGCACGTTTGAATTTAAACGTCGTGGTTAAAATATGTGCTTCAGTTCTTTATTTAAAATCTTCTTTCAAGCTTCAGTTCTAACCACCATTGTTCTGGTATTATTGTCAGTTGCAAATGCGCAAGTTAGAACTAGTCCTAGTTATCAATTACAAAGCGACAGTGTTAATTTTGCCGGCGGGCTTTCCACCTCAACTAATTACAGCCTAGAAAGTACAGCAGGAGAAATTGCTACTGGCCCGTCTGATAGTGCAACTTATAAACTTAGAGCTGGTTACCAGCAGATGCAGGAGGTCTTTCTAAGTTTGACTGACGCGGCTAATGTTTTACTGACACCCAACATTGGCGGTTTAACTGGGGGAGTTTCAAACGGCTCAACCAGCGTCTCAGTTTTGACTGATAGTCCAAGTGGTTATCAGTTGACCATTCAAGCCGAGTCAGCTCCGGCGATGAATAAAGGAGCTGATTCCATCGCTGATTATGTTGCATCTTCTACTCCAGCAGCTGATTATACTTTTATTACTCCTAGCAGTGCGGCCTATTTTGGCTTTTCACCAGAAGGGAGTGATATTACAAATTATTTTAAGGATAACGGAACTGCTTGTGGGGTTGGGGCACTTGACTCGACTCTCGCTTGTTGGACTGGTCTTTCCACCACAGAGATACTGATTGCAGAGGGGGGTGCTAATCAACCAAATGGTGCTACTACCACAATTAATTTCAGAGTCGGGGTTGGTTCTAGTGCTGGGGTAATCGCAGGAACTTACATAGCAACTACTACTTTGACAGCCTTACCGATATGAGAAAAAAGTTTCTATTTATAATTATAGTTGGCATATTTTTTTTACCAAATTTACTCTTGGCTCAGGTTACCAGTGATTTTACTATTAGTGCTTTAGTGGGAGATGATTTAATTCCGCCAACTACCCCCGTTATGTTGTCAGTGATCCCGGTAGCTTCAACTCAAATTGATGTTACTTGGAGTGCTTCAACGGACAATATTTTACTTAGTGGCTATGTATTATTTAGAGACGGGGCACCAATTGCTACTACTACACTAACTACTTACCTAGATAATGGTTTGCTGGCCTCAACTACTTATGCCTACGAAGTCTATGCTTTTGACTTGTATAACAATATTTCGACAACTTCTAATTCGCTTTCAACTACAACTCCCGATGTACCAGTTATTGTTACTCCTACCGCTTCGTCGACGCCAAACAATTCTGGAACACTACTTTTAAGACTAGACGGTTTTGCTATAGAGACAAATACTAATGAGGCTACTTTTACTTGGCAAACAAACATGGCTTCTCGTTTTTCACTAAGATGGGGAAGAGACGATTCTTATGATGATGGCTACATTTTAAACGATATTTATCATAGTAAACACCAGACGCTAATTAATGAACTAGAACCAGGAACCGTTTACCTTTATGAATTGATTGGTTATGGTCCAAGTGGAATTGCCGTCTCTCTAAAAAAAGGTCAGTTTAAAACAAAAGCAAAAGAAAATTTAAATCCAGCCAACGTACAAAATCTTCAAGCGACGGTAACGGGCAGTGACGTTAGTTTGAGTTGGGAAATGCCTTTTTCTGAAGTTGATTCTAGGATTAGAATCGTCAGAAGTTATCTGGGCTACCCAACAGACCCAAATGACGGAGCGATAATATATGAAGGGAAGGTCAGTTCTTATTTTGATAGTGGAGCCTTAGCCAACTACAACAATCAATATTACACTGTCTTTGTTTTTGACAATACGGGTTCTGTTTCATCGGGAGCGGTGGTGAGAGCTAGAAGAGTAACGGGGGATTTTGTCACTACAGCCACCAGCACTGGAGTAGAAGACCCCTTTGAAGAAGAACTTATCGAAGTGCCTGATTTTGGTTTTTCAGCTAATAATATCAACTTGAGTCAAGGGGGAAATAATTTTACTTTTGATGATGAGGTTATTAATTTACTTGAAAATGAAGCTTTTGTTATTAGTATTCCGTTTGGTTCCTTACCACAGCACCTAAAATCAATTATCGTTACTTTGTCTGACCCAGCTGATTTTGGTAGAAGTTATTCTTTTCTTTTGCGCATCAACAAAGACCGCAGTGCCTATGAGGCTATTATTGCTCCTTTAAGGGTGATGGGAACGGCGCGATTACAGATTGAAATTTATGATTTTGAGCGAGAAATAATTGGACGTTATCGAAAACAAATTAACTTTATAGCCGCAAAAGAATCGATGGGTGAAGTATTTTTTCCGGACAAATTAGTAAGAATGTGGCAACCAATTTATTCTATCTCCTCACTTATTTTCTTAGCTTTATGTTTGATTTTGTTTTTACTATGGAAGCGTTCTAAAGAAGCTGAGGATAAGACCTAGTGTCGTTTTCTGATTTTACCGTTATAGTATTAGTAGTTAGTCATAAGTTTTAAATAGTATCTATGGTTCGTGTAGCAATTAATGGTTTTGGTCGCATCGGCAGAACTTTTTTCCGTCTAGCTTACGGTTCTCCTGAATTTGAAGTAGTAGCTATCAATGATCTTGGTGATTTAGAAAATTTAGCTTATTTACTTGAATATGATTCTGTCTACGGACGAAGCCCTTTCTCGGTTGAAATTAAAGACGGGTCTTTGTTGGTACAAGGAAGGAAAGTGGCTTTTACGCAGGAACGAGAACCCAATAAACTGCCTTGGAAAGATTTGAATATTGATGTGGTAGTAGAGTCAACTGGATTTTTTGCTACTTACGAAGGTTCAAAATTACACCTAGATGCGGGAGCAAAGCGTGTCGTTATATCTGCCCCGGTAAAGGGTGATCCGGTCGCTGTAGGTATAACTGGCGCTACAGTACTAATGGGAGTCAACCACGAGGCTCTCAAGACTTGCCAGGTATCTTCTAATGCTTCTTGTACTACCAATGCCACTAGTCCGTTAATTGCTATCTTAAAAGAAGCGATAGGAATTGATAAAGCGGTTTTAAATACTGTCCATGCCTATACCGCCTCACAAGCACTGGTTGATAGCCCAAGTAAGAGAGATTTTCGCGCTGGAAGAGCCGCAGCACTTAATATTGTTCCGAGCACGACGGGAGCAGCTATTGCTACTACCTTAGCTCACCCAGAACTCAAAGATAAATTTGATGGTATTGCGATGCGGGTGCCGGTCCCGGTTGGTTCGATAGTCGATGTTACTTTTATTGCTAGTCGCAACACGACAGTTGAAGAAGTTAATCAAGCTTTAGTAAAAGCGGCTGGAGAGTCGCGCTGGAAGCACCTATTTGCAGTTACTGCTGAGGAAATTGTTTCAACTGATATTATTGGTTCCAGAGTAGGTTCGATTGCTGATTTATCTTTTACTAAAGTAGTCGGAGGCAACTTGGTTAAGGTCTTAGCCTGGTATGATAACGAGACAAGTTACACTCAGACATTAGTAGAGCATGTTAAGGAAATTTCTAAGTACGTGTAAATAGCACATGTCTTCTCAATCTAAAACCAAAATAATTCATTTAGCCACAGATCATGCGGGCTTTGAACATAAGGAATTGGTAAGAGAATGGTTGAAGGAGAATGGATATGAGGTGATTGATTATGGAGCAAAAATTTACGAGGCCGAGGATGATTTTCCTGATTTCATTAAATTAGCCGCGCAGGCGGTTAATCAAAATCCAGAAGGTTCTTGGGGGATAATCTTTGGTGCCTCGGGGGAAGGGGAAGCAATGATGGCCAATCGCTATCCAAATGTGAGAGCAACCGTTTACTATGGTGGTAATAAGGAAATAATTAAATTATCGCGAGCGCACAACGACGCCAACATCTTATCTATCGGGGCCAGGTTTGTTGATGTGGATGAGACTAAAGAAGTGATTTGGGAATGGCTCCAAGGCAGTGTACTTGAAGATGAAAAATATCGTCGTCGTAACTTAAAGATTCAATCTATCGCTAAAGAAATTCATCGTCTATGATTCCAATTGTACCCGCCATTATTCCAACTTCAGCCAAGCAAATCGAGGCGCTTTTGCCGAAGTTACTTTTTTCACCAGAAATACATATTGATGTGGTAGATGGAAAATTTGTACCGTTTAGTTCTTGGCCTTATTATCCAGTGGGGATACCAAAAGATGTCCGCCAAATAACTGACAGTTTTACCCTTGAGGTAGACTTGATGGTGGAAAAGCCCCTTGAGGCAGCCGATGCTTGGCTTGAGGCTGGAGCGGATATGTTGGTCTTTCATACTGAGACAATTAATCTAGAGGCTTTTAAACGCTTCGTAGATAATTCCAAAATTTCGATTGGAATATCTGCTTCAAATGACACTTCAATTGATACGCTAAAATCTTACGTAGAAGTGGCCGATTACATTCAGTTAATGGGAATTGCTAAAATCGGTGCTCAGGGACTACCGCTCGATGAGAGGTTATTTGAGCGCATAGCGGAATTAAGAAAAAGCTTTCCTAAACATTCAATTACCGTTGACGGAAGTGTCAATAAAAATACTATTGCTAGAATAGCGATGGCTGGGGCAGACAGGTTTATTTGTGGCTCAGCTATTGTGGGAACCGACAACCCTCGTTTGGCCCATACTGAATTACAAAAAATAATTAGTTAAGTAGATTTATTGATAAAATTCCTGGCTTAGGACAGAATTGTGGATGATACGACTACCACTTCTGCACTAGCTACTGTTATACTACTAGGGTTCAATATGCATTATCTAACCTCAAAAGAAGTAAATTTTTTAGAATTAAAAGCCAATCAGATTCGGCAGAGTATTATTGAGATGCTTGTCGCCGCTGGCAGTGGTCACACAGCTGGGCCTTTGGGAATGGCTGATATCTTTACCTTGCTTTATTTTAAAGTCTTGCAGCATGATGCTAAGAATCCACTTTGGCCTGATCGAGATAGATTGATACTTTCTAATGGTCATATCTGTCCGGTTTTATATGCAACACTAGCCCATGCCGGCTATTTTCCGGTGGAGGAGTTACTTACACTACGTAAGTTTGGTACTCGTTTACAAGGACATCCACACCGGACGGCCTTACCTGGTTTAGAGACTACTTCAGGACCTTTAGGGTCTGGACTATCACAAGCTGTTGGGATGGCTTTGGCGGAAAGGATTGATAATCCATACTCATCAAAATATATATATTGCTTAACTGGAGATGGAGAACTTAATGAAGGTCAGATTTGGGAGGCTGCCTTACTAGCAGGTAAGGAGAAACTACATAATTTAATTGTGATTGTTGATAGAAATGGAATTCAAATTGATGGTTACACTAAGGATGTCATGCCACTTGAACCACTAGCAGAAAAATTCGAAGCTTTTAACTTTGACGTCCAAGAAGTAGATGGACACAACATGAGGGCAGTCAATGATGCGATTGGAAAAGCTCAAGCCGTCTACAGTCAACCATCACTTATCATTGCTCATACCATTGCTTCTAAAGGAGTGGATGTTTTTGAACGAGACTTTCGTTGGCACGGCAATCCCCCAGGCAAGGGACCGGAAGATAAAGTTCCCAAGAACAAGCAAGTCGAGGTAGCTTTAGAAAAGCTGCGCACTCTGGCCGGATTAATCTCTAAAGAGGATATAACTTAGTAAAATGGCAAACTTTTTCTTTAGTCTTCGCGAAATATCATTCAACATATATCCACATATGCCTCATGAGTATTCCTCTCGTCTGCCACGAACTTTATTCATTTTTCTAAGTTTCTCATTTTTATTTCTATTTATTTAATTCATTATGCTCGCACCTCACATTGACAAAAAGTTTGATACTGAAGAGATGGATAGTTTGCCAAGCCGTAACGGCTATGGTGAGGGCCTGTTTGAAGCAGCTAAGAGAGATACGAACGTGGTCGCCCTTTGCGCAGACTTAACTGAATCTACTCGAACCTTACCTTTTGCTGAAGCTTATCCTGATAGATTTATCCAAGTGGGAATCACCGAACAAAATATGGCCTCCGTGGCTTCAGGAATGTCAGCCATGGGTAAGGTACCTTTCATCGCTTCTTACGCCATGTTTTCACCAGGCAGGAATTGGGAACAAATAAGAACAACCATTGCTTACAATGAAAGTAATGTAAAAATTATTGGCGCTCATGCTGGAGTTTCCGTTGGTCCTGATGGAGCTACTCACCAGGCCATAGAAGACATTGCTCTAATGAGAGTTGTCCCAAAGATGATAGTAATTGCTCCAGCCGATGTGCATGAAGCTAGGAAAGCAGTTTTGGCTGCTGCCAAATATGAAGGACCGGTTTATATTAGAGTCGGGCGAAGTAATACACCAGTGGTCACCACTCCGGAGTCTCCGTTTGAAATTGGTAAAGCGGTTGTAATGTATAGTAAGAATACGGATTTTGAAAAATCGGTTGGAATCGTAGTTACTGGAACATTGCTTTTTAACGCTTTAAAAGCGGCTAAGACGCTAGAGGAGGAGGGAATTGGGGTTACCGTCCTGCATATGCCAACCATTAAACCACTTGATACTGAGGCTTTGTTAAAATTAGCTAAAGAACATGATGGTCTCGTTACTGTTGAAGAGCACCAAAGGGCCGGCGGCTTGGGTGGGGCAGTGACAGAGTACTTAAGTGAAGCTTTACCAATTAAAACTGTTAGAGTCGGAGTTGATGACCAGTTTGGACAATCAGGGGAGCCTGAGGAACTAATAGAACATTATGGCATGGGAGTGCAGGGTATCATGGTGGCCGCACACTCAGCTTTGAAAGATTAATTTTTTAGGGAGACTAAAACAAAACGCCGCCGACTTTTAAGTCGGCGGCTTTTTGTTTATATTACTTAATCAATTTTTTTGGCTTCGTATTCAGCTGGTTTTTGAGCCAGATATTTTTGTAATTCTTCTTGGGTCAAAAGTCCTTTTTGAGCTCCCACATATTGGACAACCGACATAGAATTTACTGGACCCCAAGTCAAAGCTTCGGCTGGTGTCTTACCCATAGCAATAGCAGCAGTGAAAGTTGAAGAAAAGGAGTCTCCGGCGCCAGTACGGTCAACTGGTGGAGCTGGGTCTGGATACATCGGCATATGCCAAGCTTGGTCTTCTTCATCAACTACATAGGCGCCATTTGGACCATCAGTGATAACTGGCAGTTTTGGCCCTAGCTCTTTAAATTTTCTAAGCAAAGTGGGAACATGTTGTTCGTCAGTTTGAAGAATCTCCTGAGCCTCTTCCAAATTGCAGAAAAATATCTCGGTTACTAAGTAGAGTTCTTTTAAGGCTTCGTAACCTAATTTAATTTGGAAAGTACCGGGCTGGAAGACTAGTTTTGAACCGTGTTCTTTGACGTATTGAGCGATTTCAAAGTGAAAAGGTAAACCATGTTCTCCAATTGAAGAGAAATATAAATACCTTGGTGGAACCTGAAAATCAGGCAGCGTGTAAGGAAACTTTTCGTGCTTAATTAGAATTGTTCGTTCTGGGCCATAGCGCAAAACGTAATGATAATTTGTTTCCTTGCCTTCAAACAATTTTACATAGTCGGTATGGACACCTTCTGTACGCAGAGTCTCGAGACAGTCCTTACCGTTACGGTCTTGTCCTAGACTAGCCACTAAGGCTGTCTTTAGACCTAGACGATGAGCAGAAACAGCGGCATTGGGTGAATTACCAACTGCGTTTACAACGACAACATCATCATATTGTAGTTTGTTACCAAAAGGCATGTGCAGGGTTTGTCGCCCCGTGTCCATATCCTTACTTACATCGGCTGCATCTTTGTTAAGTTGAATAAAAGCGTCTATGACAATGTCACCGATTGCCACGAAATCATATTGTTCTTCTGACATATAATTAGATTGTAACACTGTCAGTTGAATCAATCCTTTAGTTGTGGGGAGTAGTGCGGAAAAGATATTTGTGATATCGTTTAAATATATGACAGTAATATTGCCAGTTGAGCCAAGAATCAAGGGAGAGGGAGCTAAAATTAAATCAGCCGAAGGGATATCAGCGGTGGTCTATGGTCCGAAGTTTCCAACGACACCAATCCGATTAGATCGAAAAGTATTTGAAAAAACTTTTAAAACAGCCGGGGAGTCAACTATTATTGAACTACAAGGACTCAAAGAACCAGTACAGGTATTGGTCAAGGAAGTGGTCTTTGCTCCCATTAAGGGAGGGATTATTCATGTTGATTTCTACGCGCTGGAGATGGGTAAGGAAATGAATACAGATGTCCAGCTTCACTTTGTAAACGTCGCTCCGGCAGAAAAGCTTGGTGCTGTGATTAATAAAGTGCTTCATGAGGTTAGTATTGTTTGTAATCCAAGCAACTTACCGCCGTTTATTGAGGTAGATTTAAGCACCCTTGCTCTTGCAGAGGATAAAATTCATATCTCAGATATAGTTTGTCCCAAAGGAGTTAAAATTATGCAAGATGCAAATGACGTGGTGGCTGTAGCGGAAATTATCGCTGAAGAAGTTGAACAGGAAGTTGAGACAGTAGCCGCAGCCGACGTTCCGGTCGAAAAGAAGGGTAAGGAAGATGAAGTGGCTGCAGAGTAGGTTAAATCTATAGTAATAACAAGAGGGCTGTGACTCAATAAGTCACAGCCCTCTTGTTTATCTAAAAGTTTGTTATACTACTGTGATGATGAAAGTTTTTAAAAAGAGCTCCTATTTTTTGTTGCTTTTTTTACCTATTTTACTTGTTCACGCCGAAACCGAAACTGAAAGAAGGAGTAGGCTAGAAGCAGAATTACAAGTAGTTGAAAGACAGATTTTAACTCAAAGTAGGTTGGTGGAAGATAAGCAGTTAGAGAGGCAGTCTTTGGAACGTGACGTTTCTTTGATTGAAGGACAAATCAAACAGGCGCAGCTAGGGATTCAGGCACGTTCAGTAGCTATTATACAACTGACTGACCAGATTGGTGAAAAAGAGACAGTGTTATCAATTCTAGAGGATAAGCTGAAGAGTCAACGTGAAGCACTGGCAGATTTGGTGCGCAAGTCGGCTTTAATAAATGATTACTCACTAGTAGAAGTAATGCTTAGCCGACAGAGTTTTTCAGAGTTCTTCACCGATGTGGCTATCTTTAACTCATTAAAAGAATCTCTCAATGATTCCTTGACGGGTTTACATTCTATTCAAAGAGATACCTTAAACCAAAAAGACCAACTAGCCTCAAAACAAGAAACTGAAGCGGAGATGAAAAGAATTCAAGAGTTAGAAAAAAAGGGGATTGAAAGAAAGGAAAAGGAAAAAGCTCAAATCTTGACTGTGACTAAAGGAGAAGAAAAAGCTTATCAACAATTACTTGAATCGCAGCAAAAGACAGCCGCTCAACTTCGTAATGCACTTTTCCAACTTCTAGGAGGTGGGGGAGGTATTCCTTTTCCGCAAGCGGTTGAGTTAGCAAAGTATGCCTCTAGGCAAACTGGTGTAGAAGCCGGGATGATTTTGGCTATTTTGGAACAAGAAACAAACTTGGGGTCAAACCTGGGTTCGTGTATTTATAATGATTTGCGGGGAGGCAAAGAAGTTATGCACCCAGACCGAGATGCTCCTATCTTTGTCGCGATCTCCAAAATTCAAGGTTTTGAACCAAGAACCAAACAGGTATCTTGCCCAATCACTTCAAATGGTGAGCGTTATGGCTGGGGTGGGGCAATGGGGCCATCTCAGTTTATTCCATCCACTTGGGCCATTTATGGTGGTATTGTAAATAATGGTAGTGGTTGGACGTACAGTCAAAACGATGACGCAATTCGTCGTATAAATGGTGGGGCAGCTGCTAATCCATTTAATAACCAAGATGCCTTTATAGCTACAGCTTTGCTGTTACGTGACAATGGAGCCGATGGGACATACGCCAATAATCGAAGGGCGGCTTTACGCTATTATGCCGGCTGGGGTGGAGCTAGTAATCCTGCTAATGCTTTTTATGGTGACCAGGTAATGAATCGTAAGGCTCGTCTAGATGGAGACATTAAGGTAATTAGTGCTTTATAATAATGGTTATCGAGGCTGCAGCCAAGCATAGCTAAGTAAATGAGTTGCTAAAATATAGATATTTGTTATAGTGTCGCGTACATATGAAAGCTGATATTCACCCAAAAAATTATAGATTGGTAATCTTCAAGGACAACTCTAGCGGAGAGCGTTTTTTAATCGGTTCAACTATAAATACTACAGAGAAAGATAAGTGGACAGATGGTAATGAGTATCCACTGGCAGCTGTTGATGTTTCTAGTGCTTCACATCCATTTTATACTGGACAAGAGAAGGTGATGGACACAGCCGGACGGGTAGAGCGTTTCAAGAATCGAGCCGCTTTAGCTGGAGAGAGAAAGAAGAAGCGTTAAGTAAAAAGACCGCCCTTACTTTTAAGTAAGGGCGGTCTTTTGTGTTTTTGGTGTACACTATAAAAATCTATGGAATACAACGAAGAAGAAATTCAAGCATTTAAAGAAAATCATAAAACGCAATTTACCGCGAGCCAATTTGACGAGGTAAGAAACAAAATAGCCGCGGCTAAAGAAATGGCAGCTGAAGACCCTGAGATGGCTGAACTAGCAGCCGATGAAGTGGCCGGTTTAGAAATACAACAAATGGCTCTATGGGAAGAGTTGCAGCGCATTGCTCAAGCCTCCAAAGTAGAGGATGAGATGCCTTACGGGGTGGTCCTCGAAGTAAGAGCGGGAGCCGGGGGAGATGAGGCAGCTCTATTTGCTGAAGAATTAGCGCAAATGTACCTACAGTACGTTACCCTTAAAGGTTGGACTTATAGTACAGAGAGTGAGTCTTCGGGTACGGCAGGAGGTTATAAAGAAGCTATTTTTGAAATAATTAACCCGAAGGTTTATAACGACTTACGTTTTGAGACGGGGGTACACCGTGTACAGCGCATTCCTTTAACCGAAAAAGCTGGCCGGATTCACACCTCAACTGCCTCAGTCGCTATTTTGCCACTTCGAAAAAAACCAACCATTGAAATAAATCCTAGTGACATTGAAATGGAATTTTCTCGTTCTGGGGGAGCGGGAGGACAAAATGTCAACAAGGTTGAGACTGCTGTACGCCTGGTCCATAAACCAACCGGAATTGAGGTTCGTAGTCAGACAGAACGTTCACAGCTAAAAAACCGTGAAAAGGCTATGAATATTTTGGTGGCTAAGTTGGAAGCTGCCCATGAGGAAGCTGAAGCCAAAAAACACGCTTCAGTCAGAAAAAACCAGATTGGAACCGGTGACAGGTCAGAAAAAATTAGAACTTACAATTTCCCTCAAAACCGTATTACTGACCATCGAATAAAAGTGTCTTGGCATAATATTGAAGGAATTATGGGAGGTCAGCTAGAAGCTGTCATTGAAGCCCTAGAAAAAGCCGCTTCAGGAGAAGGGGAGATAGTTGCGTAGGTTTTTCATATATGATAAGCTCTCGAGGCTTAAGCGCAGTGCGCTTTTTTGCTTAGTATTAATTATGTCAACACAAACTAACAACCAATCACTCATCGAGCGCCTTTTTGGTGCAGGTGCACACTTCGGCTTTAAAAAAAGCCGACGTCATCCAACTGTTACGCCTTTTTTGTTTGGAACAAAAGACGGCAACGATATCTTTAACCTCGAACAAACCAATGAGCTTATTGCTAATGCTAAGGCTGTCTTGAAAGAAGCGGCTATGAACGGTAAGAATATTCTTTTTGTAGGAACAAAAAGTGAGGTCATTGTTTGTGTCAAAGCTGCTGCTGCAAAAGTTGAAATGCCATATGTGGTAAATCGCTGGATTGGTGGAATGATGACAAATCTTCCTGAGATTAAAAAGCGGATTATGCGGATGGAAGAGTTGGTTCGAGAGCAAGAGTCAGGTGAACTAGAGCGAAAGTATACAAAGAAAGAAAGACTACTTTTGTCACGCGAACTAACAAAACTAGAAAATAATTTTTCTGGTATCAGAAAAATTACCAAGACTCCAGATTTCATGGTGGTAGTTGACCCACGACATGATTCAATTGCAGTGAAGGAAGCGCTACAGATGCGGGTACCAATTATCGGTATTATGAGTTCAGACTGCGATGTGGCTGAAGTCGCTTATCCAGTATTAGTAAATGATGCTCTCCAAGCAAGTGTTAAACTGGTACTTGACGAGCTAGTGGCTTCGATTTTAGAAGGTAAAGAAGCTTATGTTGCTAAACCAGTTGCTCCTAAGACAGAAGTTCGACCTAGACCAGTAGCTCGAGCATAAGCAGTTTTTACTGAACTAGAGCTAAGGATGGCTGACCTAACCAAATATTGTTCTATCTAAAAATAATCAACATCATCAATTATGGAAATTACATCAGTCCAAATAAAGGAACTCCGCGACAAGACAGGTATTTCAGTCATGCAGTGTAAGCGAGCTTTAGAAGAAGCTGAGGGTGATATGGATAAGGCAGTTATTATTTTGAAAAAAAAGCGTAGTGAAGCAGCGGACAAAAAATCTGACCGTGAATTAGGAGCGGGGGCCATTGGAGCCTATGTGCACAATACAAATGAAGTAGCAGCTTTTGTAATGTTGGCTTGTGAAACAGACTTTGTTTCCAAAAATCAAGAGTTTGTGGCTTTAGCAAAGGAGATAGCTATGCAAGTGGCGGCGACTAATCCTACCTATGTAGATAAAGACCAAGTTCCCGCTGAGGCTTTGAAGAAGGCTGAGGAAGTTTTTGCTACCGAGGTAGAAGGTAAGCCTGTAGAAATGCAGGCAAAAATCTTGGAAGGGAAAATGGCTTCTTACTTTAAGGAACAAATCTTGATGGAGCAACCTTTCATTAAAAACCCCGATATGACTATTAGTGAAATGGTATCTGGGGCCGTGCAAAAATTTGGAGAGAATATTTCAATTGCCCAAATTTCACGTCTTTCAGTAAAGTAATCAGATATGCTTGGTATTGGACCAGTATTTCTTCTGAGCCTAAGTCTATTTACTTTTTTTGCCTATTTTATCTACCGAGAGGAGAGCCGAGAGTCTAGATTTTTATTATCTGGAGTCAGGAGTGTTTTAGACAGATTAATTGAAAGGGTTTCTAACTTTCTATTTTCTAAACTAACCTACTTAGGCCGACATATTATAAAGCTTTCTTGGTATTACGGTATTCACAAAGCTCTACGATTGATATTAACGGCCCTGATTAAGTCTTACGACTTAATAGAAACAATCTTTTTAAGAAATAGAGATAGGGCAAGGGCAATTAAGTTAGAAAAAAATTCTTTCTTTAAGAGCGGAGGACATTTTAGTCAGGTGGCAGAACATAAAGCTTCCGTAGCGTTAAGTGAGGCGCAAAAAAAGAAATTACTCAAGAAAAAATTAGAGCGAGGATAAAGATAGAATTTTGGATAAAAAAGTTGCGATTTTTTTCAAAACCGGCATAATAGCAGGCGCGGAAGTAGAAGACAAAGATAGTGCAAAGGGAAGTAATGCCGTCGATGCTCAGTTGGTAGAGGTGAGACAGTCTGGGAGACGGTCGAACGGTTTGTAAACATTTACAAAACTATCTAACTAGATAAAATTGGTTGAACCACAAAGGGAAGTATTGCCATCTTAGCTCAGTTGGTAGAGCAACGGTTTTGTAAACCGTAGGTCGTCAGTTCGAACCTGACAGATGGCTCCGACACAAGGGTCGTAAGTCGCGAGTGATAACGAGAGAAGACATACAGAAAATGACCAAAAGAAAGCTAGCTTTCTTTTGGTCATTTTCTGTCTAGCTTCAGCCTTAGCTTAAGCGTACTTATGATCGAGTGAGGCCAATCTGTATGCTTGCCATACAGATGGCTTCTCTTTATATTTCAATTTTATTAAATAACCCCTAAAGATAACCCTTTTATGGTACTTGGCCTTTATTTACAGCCATTTTTAGTATATACTCACGAATATTTTTATGAGTATTCCTGAACAGTCACATCTGCTGCCGTACGCTAAGAGATCAGATTTTCATGTTGGTAGAGCAACTGAACTATCTGGTAAAAGGCGTCTTTTTTACCGTTTACTTGAAATTGCACCAGGCCTGGCTTCTTGGACTACGCTTATTGGGGTAGTACTTTTATCTATCTATGCCCCATTTATTGCTGCTTATTTTGTCATTGCTTTTGCTTTATACTGGGTCCTAAAGACAGCTTTTTTGTCTTATCACTTAAGGTATAACTGGAAAAGGCTAAGACATCACATGTCACTTGATTGGCAAAAAATGATTCTTCGCTTTGATTATAAGTCTTTTCACCATGTGGTTATTTTGCCATTTTATAAAGAACCAGCTGCAGTTATTGAAGCCAGTTTACAAGCTTTATCAAAAGTTAATTATGATAAGAAAAAAATCATCATCGTTTTAGCGGGAGAAGGTCGGGCCGGTGAACACGCTAGAGAAATTGGCGAGGAAATGAAAGCAAAGTACGGAAGTAATTTTGGCTTCTTTTTAAACACCGTTCACCCACAAGATGTTCCAGGGGAAATGGCCGGTAAGGGATCAAATGCTTCTTACGCTGCCGAACAAGTTAGAGTAAAAGTTATTGATGAAAATAAACTCCGTTACGATGAGACCATTGTCTCGATTTTTGATATTGATACTGTTCTTTATCCTGATTATTTTAATTGCTTGATTTGGCATTTTATGACGGCTGAAAACCCCCTGAAAAGTTCTTTTCAACCAATACCAATTTTTAATAACAATATTTGGGAAGCCCCAGCTATTTCTAGGGTTGTGGCGATGAGTAGTACTTTCTGGGAAATGGTGCAGCAGGAACGACCGGAGCGAATGGCCACCTTTTCTTCCCACTCAGTTAGTTTTCAAGCTTTGTATGAGGTGGGTTATTGGCAGTCCAATATGGTGAGCGAAGACTCAAGAATTTTTTGGAATCTCCTCGTGGCCAATAATGGTAATTACAATGTCGTACCTTTGTCTTATCCTGTATCCATGGACGCCAACGCCTCATCAAGTTTGTGGAAAACCATTGGCCAAATATATAAACAACATCGCCGCTGGACTTACGGCGTGGAAAACCTCTGTTACATTCTTTATCACTTTACTCAAAATAAGAACATCCCACTAAAGAAAAGAATTAAAGTGGCCTTGCAGCAAGCGGAAGGCTACTGGTCCTTGGTAACAAACCCAATCATGCTCTTCATTTTGGGCTGGGCCCCAATTTTCCTTGGTGGCCAAGAATTTCACCAGACAGTCCTGTCATACAACTTGCCGATTGTGGTAAGAGATTTATTGATATTGGCGATGTTTGGTTTGGTAATTTCTTCAGTAATATCTTTGACCCTTATTCCGCCTCGGCCACAAAATGCTAGTCGGTTCAGATATTTGGTGATGGCCTTGCAGTGGATTATGGTTCCGGCCACGATGATTATTTTTAGTGCCATTCCAGGAATTGATGCCCAGACAAGATTAATGTTTGGAAAGTATATGGGATTTTGGGTAACTCCAAAAACGCGTAGCGTATAATAATTATTGTAAGTATGAAACCCATTGTAGAACCATTAGCTAGGTGGCAAAGAAGACTAATTTTCTTCTTATTATTAGTAGCTTTTTTATTAAGCCTGCCAGCCTTTATTTTCTATGCTACTGGTTACCGGTATAATTTTTTCTCAGACCAGCCGTCTATTACCGCTACTGGCGGTCTTTATATTGCCGCTGAAGCGATTGACAGCAAAATTTTTATAGATGAGTTAGAGGTGACAAACGCTAGAGTTTTCAGGAAAGCTTATTATATTCAAGGTCTACAACCTAGTTTGCATCGCGTTCACGTTCAGACACCTGGTCGGAATACTTGGGTAAAAAATTTAGTAATTCAGCGACATATCGTGACAGAGGCTGAAGCTTTTAATTTACCGCTAGTGCCACAGATTAGACCAGTAACTGAATATCAGAAGATAACCGGAGAGGCTGTCTTCGTGGTAGCTAGTACTACCAACGCTTCGATATTGGACTTTGCTTCTAGCTCAGTACCATTCTTTCTAACTACAACAAAAGCAACTTCAACCTACCGTGAAAATCCAGAGTACGACTTAATTACAGATTTATTTTTAGCCAAAGCTTCGACTACTGCTAAGTTAAAAAAAGAAAGAGAAATGTTTAGTTTCTCTACAACTAGTTCAACCTCAAGCGAGGAGTTGGCTACCACAACCATAACCAGAGATAATTTAACTTTATATCAAAATGGTGATGAAGTGTTTGTTGGGGCTATTGGTATTGGGAAGCAGATACCTCACTATTTCTGTACTAGTCAGTTAGCAACTGCTAGCAACCAGACCGCGGCGGTTATGACTGGGACTTTGGCTGGGGCAGTAGAAGAAGAATTATTATTTCAGGATACTATCAGTGAAGTTTCGGATAGTGAACAAGAATGTCGTACTGAAATAAGGATTGATCGAAAATGGCAGACGGTGCGAGGATTTGATTTCTTTCCAGATAACCAAGACTTAGTGTTGATGACACTTGAAGACGGACTTTATGTGGTAGAAATAGATGATCGTGCTTGGCAGAATGTACAACTTTTATATCCAGGAAGAGATTTGCAAACTATAGTCTATAGTGGAAGTATATTTGTTAAGGACGGTAATTTTTTACTGGAAGTTTTACCAGAAATTATTACTGAGTAAACATTATTTTTATGAACAAGCAAATTGGACACCAACACCCTCTCTCACACATGATAGCTGAAATCAATAGCATTTTTGCTGAAATTGGCTTCACTTTTGCCGAAGGACCAGAAAGGGAATTGGTGGCTAATAATTTTGACGCTTTGAATGTACCAAAAGACCATCCTTCACGTGATATGCAGGATACTTTTTATATTGCTGGAAAACCAGATGTAGTAATGCGGACCCATACTTCACCGGTACAGGTAAGATATATGCAGTCACACCAAGCACCAATTAGAATGATATGTCCAGGAAAAGTTTTTAGAAATGAAGCCACTGACGCAACTCACGAAGCTCAGTTTTTTCAGTTAGAAGGATTAATGGTGGATAAGGATGTTTCTCTTGGCCACATGAAAGGAGTTCTAGAATATTTCTTTTCGAAGTTCTTTGGTGGGCAAGTAGAGGTACGTTTTCGTCCGAGTTTTTTCCCATTTGTCGAACCAGGAGTAGAGGTTGATATGAAGATTGCTAAAGATGATGAAAATAAATTATCGGGTCGGTGGATAGAAATTATGGGTGCCGGAATGGTACACCCGAATGTTTTAAGCGCTTCAGGTATAAACCCAGAAATTTACCAAGGTTTCGCCTTTGGAATGGGAATTGATAGGTTGGCAGTTTTGAAGTATGGAGTTGATGATATTCGACTAATGTATAACGGGGATCTACGTTTTGTTAATCAGTTTTAAATTGTAATTATGAAAATAGTAAATTTCTTTGTTGTGCTTCACAAAATATTTCTCAACATATACTCGATATGCCTCGCAATATTTTGTTTGCACGCCTCGAACTTTACTTATTTTCTTAAGTACAAAAAATAAATATGAAATTCTCCCACCACTGGATACAAACATTTTTTGCTGAAACTTTGCCAACTCCAGAAGTTTTGGCCGACAAAATCACCTTTCATTCGTCAGAGATTGAAGAGGTTATTTCATTATCGCAAGACACTGTGCTTGATGTTAAAGTCCTGCCTGATAAATCTGCCTGGTTGATGTCACACCGAGGTCTAGCTAAAGAAATTTCGGTTATCCTGAACGTCCCACTTAAAAAAGATCCATTCTTAACCGAGGTCAATTTTACAAATAGTGACAAAATTTCTATCAATCGTGCTTCAGACACCTGTGATTTTTATGCAGCCGCTTTGATAGAGGGAGTTAAAGTTGGACCGTCACCACTTTGGTTAAAGGAGAGCTTGGAAGCAATTGGACAGCGTTCAATTAATAATATTGTTGATGCGACGAATTTCGTAATGTTTGAATTGGGCCAGCCACTACATGCTTTTGATGCAGACAAGCTGAGTAAAGAGGGGGGTGTACTAAAAATCGGTATTAGAAAAGCTAAAGCCGGGGAAAGTATCGTAACTTTAACTGGTGAAAGTTATAATTTAAATATTGACGATACGGTTATTACGGACGATTACACGGAACGGGCAATTGGTATCGCTGGAGTCAAGGGCGGTAAGTTTGCGGCGGTGGAAAATACTACTACCAGTATCTTACTTGAGTCGGCTCATTTTGAGCGTGTGGCAGTAAGGAATACTGCAAAGCAATTAAAACTACAAACTGACGCTTCAAAAAGATTTGAGAATGGTATTGGAGTAGGTGTTTCTAAAATTGCTCTAAATAGAGTAGTTGAAGTTATTTTAGAAGTCGCGGGAGGTAAATTGGTCGGCCAAGTTGCTGATGGTAATGATGTCGTTGTTCGAGAGCCTGTCTCGTGTACGCTTAAAAAAATTAACTCAATTTTGGGTCTGGAACTAAAGCAAGCTGAGGTTTCAGCTATCATAGAAAGATTTGGTTACGCCTATACTTGGAAAGAAAATGTAATTTCAGTTACTCCTTCCTTTGAGCGAGACGATTTAATTATGGCTGAAGACTTGGTTGAAGAAATTGGTCGTATGCACGGACTTCACAATATTGTGTCTATTCCACCAGCTACACAAATTGTTGGTGAGTTCAATAAACGTCACTACTACGCTGAATTGATTAGGGAGAGATTAGTTGGCTTAGGCTTTTCAGAAATATTTAGTAGCTCATTTCGCAGTAATGATATTGTTAAACTCGAAAACGCTTTAGCTTCTGATAAAGGTTGTTTAAGGAGTTCTTTAGTCGAAAACATTAAAGAGGCCAGAGACAAAAATATTTCCCATCGCGATTTGTTGGGAGTGACGGCCATAAAAATATTTGAAATTGGAACAGTTTTTAGTGCCTCAGACGAAGAGTTTAGAGTGGTGTTGGCAGTACAAACTGGAACTAGTTATAAACAAAAAGTAGACGACAGTTTGCTAAAGGAGGCCTTAGAGGCCATTGTAGATGTCCTTGGTACTGAACCGGTTATGCTTACTAATTCAGATGGTATCGCGGAGTTTTCGCTCGATTTACTTTTACCTGATTTACCGGAGGTAGAAAAATATGCAACGGTAATTAAAAAACCAGAGATTAAATATCGGCCTTTCTCAGTTTATCCAGCCATTGCCCGCGATATCGCCATGTGGGTCGATAGTAAAACTACTGCCAGTGTTGTGATGGGAGTTATTGAGAATACGGCCGGACCTTTGCTTTATCGAACTACTTTATTTGATGAGTTTACTAAGGATGGTAAAATTTCCTACGCTTTTCGTTTGGTATTTCAATCAACCGAGAAAACACTCACCGATGATGAGGTTCAATCTTATATGGAATTAATCTATAAAAACGTTCAAAACCAAGGCTGGGAGACACGTTAATTATCCTTTTATTTAGACAGACAAAATAGCCATTTTCTGCTATAATATTGATATATTTAAGGATAAATAATTTCGGCATGGCAGAAAAAAAAGAGAAGAAAAGTAGTTACGACGCTTCATCAATTTCAGTTCTTGAAGGACTTGAACCGGTACGGAAACGACCGGGTATGTATATCGGTACCACTGGTCCTGACGGGCTACATCATTTAATTTGGGAAGTCTTCGATAACTGTCGTGATGAAGCGATGGGTGGTTTTGCTGACCGAATTGAAGTAGTCCTTTTGCCGGATAACTACATTAGAGTTGTCGATAATGGACGGGGTATTCCAGTTGATATACATAAGCAAAGCAAGGTTTCGGCCCTTGAAACAATTATGTGTACTCTTCACGCTGGAGGAAAGTTTGGTGGAGAAGATACTGGATATAAAGTATCAGGAGGTCTGCATGGGGTTGGTATCTCAGTAGTTAATGCTCTGTCTACACATGTCATTGCTGAAATTCATCGTGACGGAGGCTATTACATTCAGGAATATAATATCGGTAAACCAAAGGCAAAAGTTAAGAAAGTCGGGCCATCCAAATTCCAAGGAACCATCATTAATTTCCAAGCCGACCCAACTATCTTCAATGAGGTTATTTATGATTACCGTCGGATTGTGAACCATTTAAGACAGCAAGCTTATTTGGTTAAGAAGCTACAGATATCAATTGTCGACGCTAGGGAAATTGATCCAGCGGTACTAAAGAAGTTAGATATCAAAGGCAGACATTATTTGACTGACGAACACTTCGAAGTACCACAACAACATTTCTATTTCGAAGGTGGGCTACGTTCTTTGGTGGCTTTTAATAATCATTATCAAAAGCCCGTACATAAAAATATCTTTTACGTAGAAAAGAATGAAGTTGATGCAAAAGTCCTTTCCGTGGAGGTAGCTTTGCAATACGTAGATGATATTTCCGCTCGCATCTCTGCTTTTGCAAACAATATTTACAATCCTGAACACGGCACTCACATCACTGGATTTAAAACAGCTTTAACTAGGACGCTAAATAATTATGCTCGGAAGAATAATTTCTTTTCAGTCAAAGATAAAGACGCTGGTTTTACTGGTGATGATGTACTAGAAGGGATTACAGCGGTGATTTCTGTAAAGATGCCAGACATTCAATTTGAAGGACAGACAAAAGCTAAGCTTGGTTCGGTTGAGGCTCGGGGAGCCGTCGAATCGGTCTTTGGAGAAGCCTTCGCGATGTATCTAGAAGAGCATCCAGATGATGCCAAAGCAATCATTAATAAGGTAGTGATAGCTGTAAAGGCTCGTAAGGCGGCTAAGGCCGCAAAGGACAGTGTGCTACGTAAAGGGGCCCTAGAAGGCATGTCTTTGCCTGGTAAACTAGCTGATTGTCAGAGTAAGAAGGCAGAAGACTCAGAGTTATTTATTGTGGAAGGTGACTCAGCCGGAGGTTCGGCGAAAATGGGTCGAGATAGAAAGACTCAAGCAATTTTGGCCTTGCGAGGCAAGATTCTTAATGTTGAAAGAGCAAGAATTGATAAAATGCTTGCTTCTGAACAAATTAAAAATGTTGTTATTGCTTTAGGAACGGCTATCGGAGATGTCTTTGATATTTCTCGTTTACGCTACCATAAAATTATTATTGCTACCGACGCTGACGTTGATGGAGCCCACATTAGAACCCTACTTCTAACTTTGTTTTTCCGGTACTTCAAACCATTGATTGAAGGAGGCTTTATTTATATTGCCCAACCACCTCTATACAAAATTCAAAAAGGAAAAGATATCCAGTATGCCTTTGATGATGCTGAGAAGTTTTCTATTTTGAATGGTCTTGGGGTTGAGCTAGATGATGAAAGTATTGAAGAGGAAGAAGCAACTGAAGAGGAAAGTGAAGTTGAGGTAGTAAAGAAAAATAGCAAAGTCAGGATTCAACGTTATAAAGGGCTTGGAGAAATGAATGCTGATGAACTTTGGGAAACGACTATGAATCCAGAATTCCGTATTCTTAAACAAGTAAATATTGAAGACGCTATGATGGCTGACAAGGTCTTCGATATCTTAATGGGAACCGACGTCGCAAGTCGAAAGTCATTTATTCAATCTAACGCCAAGATGGCAAATCTAGATATCTAATGAACTTAAACAAAAGAGCGGTGAAGGCGAAGCCTTCACCGCTCTTTTGTTTATCTTTTTATTTAATAACTACAATTGTCCAAGCCGCTTGGTTGTTGCTTAAATTAATATCATCAGTAGTTTTAGCGGTTAAGTCAAAATTATATAGCTGTGTTTTAGTGACAGCCGGGAAGTTTATGGTCAAGATGGCTCTTTCATTTGGCTTAAGAGCTATTTGAGAAGAGGATTCGTATTTAAGGCCGCCTGGCAAATTTGCGGTGAAAGTCCATTTATCTGAGGTTTTAGTACCAGCGTTTTTTACTGAGAATTGCATAGCTCCGGGTGCGTTCTTGTTTATTGAACCGGTGGTGAAGAAAATTCCTTCATTTGAAACATAACCGATACCTATGTAACTAGCTACTAAATCAGTGTAACCATTTGGATTAGAGACAGGGATAGCATAAGTGTACTCATAAAGTGGTATTGTCTGCACTGGCTTTGGCTGAGTGACTTCTTCTGTTGTAGTTGAGGCTGGTTTAGGGATTGCTTCCGGTATTGTTACAGTAGGAGTAGTTTCTTTAGGTATAACAGTCACTTCACTAGTTGTAGTCGAATTAACGACAATAGGGTCTTGGATGGATTCATTAGTGGTAGTAGCAATAATTTCTTCGGTCGTCGTGGCAAGCATATTGTCATTTTCAACTTCAGTCGGTTTAGAAAAATCTGCGGCCGCTAAGCGGGGATTAAGGATAGTGATTGTTTCAGAATTTTCGGCTGAAGATGAAGCTGTGTCAGACTTAAAATAGGCAATTTTGTACTTTAATTCCGCCACTGATTTAATATCAGAATTAACTACCAATTTAGCCGAAGCAACTGCCCCTAGGTTGTAAGGACTATCACATTGTGTGCTTTTAAAATCGCTCACCGTTGTTTGGAGTTCAACTTCTAAGTCATCATTACATTCATAAGTTAGAGCATAGCTTCCAGTCGTTCTTGCATTATCCCATTCAATCGTAAATTCTTTACCGGCGATAACTGGTTGCTCCGTTGGTTTAATATCTACAGATACCGCGGCACGAGGATCATAGCTGTAGACACTATCAGCCAGTGAAGCTAGTGAATTTATGGCGGTAGGGAAGACAGAAACAATTTGGATGGAAATCCACGCTATTATAATAATAACTCCGAACAGACCTACTATGGCTAAAGTCTTTAGTAACCCCTCCTTCTTTTTTGGTAATACATTATTCATAATTCCAAAAACGCTACCATAATGAACAATAAAAGTCAATACAGGGTAGTAAATAGATAAATAATTAGAGCTATATTGACTTTCTTCTAAAGGTGTGCTATCATAGATAAGATATGAACGTTAACTCCTTGTCACAATTGTTAGACGCTATTTTACTACGCAAGTTCGCTTTCTTAGTGACTTTCTTTTTTGTCTTCCTGGGGACCTATGCGGCTTTAGCGTGGTTAGATTTTTTACCTGAATTAGTTAAAAATCCTGTTACAAAAGAAGTCGTCGAATCAGATAATAGTTTAAATGAAAATATTCAAAAAACTTCAACTCCTACGGAAGAAGTTGAGACACAGGAAGTGCTAACTAAGACAAACATCTTACCTTTAATGATGACGATTGAGTCCCTTGATAAAAATATAACTATTTTAAATCCAGAGTCACGTGATATTGCTGACCTCGATGAGGCCTTGCTAAATGGAGTAGTACGTCACCCGGATTCAGCCACCTTAGATCAAACGGGTACTTTGTTTATCTTGGGACATTCCAGCTATTTACCAGTAGTGCGAAACAAGAACTTCCAGGCCCTTAATGGTATCCAAGATCTAAAGTGGGGAGACATCATCAAAATTAGCGCTAGTGAAGGGGAGTACGTTTACCGAGTAGATAAAGTATATCGAGCTAAAGCTCAAGAAGTGACTGTACCAATTGCCGGCCAAGCGAAACGACTATTTTTGGCTACTTGTAACAGTTTTGGCAGTACTGATGATCGTTACGTTGTTGAAGCTGAGTTAGTAGAAGAGAAACTCTACTAATGTTTGAATAGGTTATATAACTTGACAAATCAACAAAATTAAGATACCATTTAAACTAATAAATCGTTCCCAGGCTCTATTTTCTAAAATCAGAGTCAATTGCTTCGCCGTAAAAGTTCTTTTAATAAGTAGAGTTTGTAATTTTGATTACTCTTGCGTACAGGGGTGTAGGTAGGAGTATAGAAATTATAAATTATAAATTAACTTGTATGAGCTTTCTTACACAATTCAAAAAATTAATGCCAGCAATGGTGATTTTATTCGTCGTTTTAGGAGTCATGAACTCTGGTTCTTATGACCCATACAACGAATTAACAGTTCTTTCACCAGATAGCGTACAGGCGACATCAGATTTTTCAATACCTGAGGTTGAAATCCCAGAGATACCGGAACTACCTATGGTTGAAAATGCTTCTAGCGCAGACACTTTTCAAAGTTGCGTTGTTACTGCTAGTCAATCAAAAGTAGCTAATGGAGCTGCTGTGACAATCTACTGGGAAACCCGTGGTTTTTCTGCCATTACTTTAAATGGAGTTGTTGTCACTGAACTTTCTGGATCAAAGACGTTTGAAAATGTTAGAGAAAATACTACCTACACCCTATCGGCAAAGACTGCTGATGGAAAAAGTGAATGTAAAACTAGTGTAACAGTACTTTGTTTACCGCCGGTTGAGGTTCCTAAATTTTGTGAACTAACTCTAACCAAGTCAGTTGACAAAACAAGTGCCAAGCCAGGTGATGAACTTGTCTACACTATTAAAATTAAAAATACTGGTACTGCTGACTGTACAGGTGGTGGAGTTAGAATTGTCGATATCCATGATACTAACATTTCTTACCTAAGTGAGACTCATAGCTCAAACTTAAATGCTGGTTACGGAAGCAACCCAGTCTACCTTGCTGCAGCTAAAACCTTGTCTTGGAATGGTAATACTCTAAATCCTAACGAAGAAGGAACTATTACTTGGAAAGGAAAAGTTACTCATGATTTAGCTTGTGGAATTCACACCACTGTTAAGAATAGTGCTAAAGCGACAGCTAAAGAACTAAATAACTTCAGTACTTGGTCTCAGAGCAACATGGTTGAGACTGATGTCTACAAGGCTTGTGATGTGCCGGTTCCAACTTGCGATGCTTTTGCCGCTAATCAAACTACTATAACTAAAGGCGATTCAGCCAGCTTAAATTGGGTGACTTCAAATACAGATAGGGTAACAATTAATAATGGAATTGGAGAAGTAGCTGCTACCGGAACAATTTCTGTGACACCTTTGTCTGACATCACTTACATTTTGAATGCCTATAGGGGTACTGTTAGTGAAAAGTGTGAAGCCACTATAACTGTCAAGGAACCACCAGTTGTGACAGTGCCAAAGTGTGAGGCTTTTACTGCTACTCCAAGTAGGTTGCCAGTCGGCGGTGGAAATGTAGCTTTGGCCTGGAACACCACTAATGCAACGGCAGTGTCTATCTCGCCAACCATTGGTTCAGTTTCCGTAAATGGTTCATCGACCGTAGCCCTGGCTTCAACCACGACCTTCACTCTGAACGCTTTTGATGCTAAGGAAAATAAGGATAGTTGTGTAGTTACTGTACCGGTAGATACGCCAGTACCAACGCCAATATCATGTTTAAACAATGTCAGCTTAACTGCTTCTGACGCAACAATTAGAAGAGGAGAGGCAACAACAATTTCTTGGACAACTAGTGGGGGTATAACAGGTGTCAGTTTCGATAATGGTATAACCTCAACTGGACTTAGTGGCTCTACTTCAGTGACCCCTACTAACTCTACTACTTACAACCTAACTGCTACCGACGGTAAGAACACCATTACTTGCCCAATGCCAATAAATGTTAGTACTGGCGGTGGCGGTGGTGGCGGTGGTTCGGCTTCACCAAGATGTGAATTGTCTGTTTCTGATAATAAGATAAGTCTAGGTGAGAAAGTGGTGTTGAAATGGGATAGTTCACTTGCGACCAGTCTTTTCATTGAAGATAAAAACACCGGTGAAACTCTAGTCACTACTAATAATTTATCAAGTAAGGAGAAGGACCGTTTGTTTGATGGTTCACTCACAGTATCACCTCGTAAGGACACAACTTATTTAATGACCATAGAAAGGGGTTCTAAAAAGAGGACTTGTTCAGTTGATGTAGATGTAGTAAATAATATAGTTGTTACACAGATACGTGATCAACAACCTCTAGTTGCAGGTATCTCATTGTCGCAAGTTCCATACACTGGTTTCGAGGCTGGTCCAATTTTGACTTTGCTCTTCTATACTTTACTTATGACTTGGGCACTGTATGTTGCTTATCTATTAGTCATCCGACGTGATGATATGGGAGGAGTAAAATTTGCTTCAGTACAACCAGCAACAAGAAATCCAGTTGATGAGTCATTTGCTCTAAGACCAGATGTCTTTGTTGAAAAGGTTCAAGCTCCAATGGCTGCACCCAGATCACTTGAGCCCGCAAACCTACCAACTGGTCTGCCAGTAATTGGTTATGGTAGTGATGCAAAAATTGTTTCAAACAATGTCCATAATATTGATGATGCAGAAATGACTAGAATTGAAAATTATGCTCACGCTCAAAAAGTTTTACTATCTAGTGACGCAATTCGCCACTTTATTGCCACCACCAATAATAAGGAAGAGCGCTTAGAAGCTTTAGATCAAGTACTTAAAGCCTCAAAATCTCAATTTCCATCTGAAGATGGATGGGTGGTTTTAAATGAAAAAAGAATGAAAGATACTTGTGTTATTTGCACCGTAAATAACGTTAGTTCAAACGAATCACCATATGTACCAGCTGTAATTCCTGAAGGAGCTGGTTCTTTAGCTGAATCAATTGTAACTGGTAATGTAATAGCGGCTTACGAAATGATTGGCAATAGACCAATGTTTGCTCTGGCGGATGCCGCAGCAGACCTTGACGCAATATATCGAATTAGAAAAGGAGGAAAAGGTTCGGTTTCAGATTTGTTGAAGAGTGAAACTACTAAATTAACTGATGAACAAATTCTCAAGATGATAGAAGCGCTAACTGGTGCCCTTGATGGCACTTATACTGATGAAGAAGCAGCGGTGAAGATGTCTATCATGAAGGCAATTAAGGTGGTAGCTTAATTTAGCAAAACAAAATAAAACCGCCTCCCTTCGGGAGGCGGTTTTATTTTTATAGTTTCTTGGTCTCTATCTCAGTTAGTAAATGATTACCGAGTGAACTCAAATCCATCTTCTCAGTATTTCCACCTCTAGACTCGAGGGTTACGGCTTTGTCTGCAATTTCTTTGTCTCCAACAACAATAAAGTAAGGCAGTCGGTCAACTTTAGCCGCACGAATTTTCTTACCCATAGATTCTTTACTGTCATCAATTGATACCCGAAGCCCAATTGCTTTTAGTTCGCGATAGACTTTATCAGCATAATCTAAATGATCATCAGTGACAGGGATAACTCTAAGTTGCTCTGGTGAAAGCCAGAGAGGGAAGTTACCACCTAAGTGTTCAATCAAGACAGCTGAAAAACGTTCAATTGAACCCATGATGGCACAATGAATCATAACAACCCTTTCTTTTTCACCTTTCTCATTAATACAATTAAGATCAAATCGCTCAGGTAAATTCATGTCGAGCTGAATCGTAGCTACTTGATGTTCGCGGCCAAGCGAGTCTTTGGCCATGAAATCCAACTTTGGTCCGTACATGGCAGCTTCACCTTCCGCTTCAAAGTAGTTAGCTTTATGCGATTGTGCAATTTCACGCAGCGAGTCTTCAGCCCTTTGCCAGGTTTCTTTGGTACCGAGGTACTTCTCGAATTCTTTCGGGTCATGAAGTGATAGTCGTACTCTCATGTCATTAAAACCAAAAGTGCCATAGAAGGTTGTAATGATATCCCAGACACGGTCAAATTCTTCTTTAACCTGATTTTCTCGACAAAATACATGAGCGTCATCTTGGGTAATAGAAAGTACTCTAGTTAGCCCGCCAAGTTCACCTGATTGTTCATCACGGTAGACCATTGTGGTCTCAGCGTAGCGTTGGGGCATGTCACGATAACTGTGGGGATGACGATCAAAAATCTGCGTGTGGTGAGGACAGTTCATTGGCTTCATAGCGTACTCCTTACCTTCACGTGTATTGATACGGAATAGTTCATCAGAAAATTTATCCCAATGTCCAGAAGTAACATACAAATCCTTTTTAGTGATATGTGGAATTGTGACTCTGGTGTAGCCATGTTTTGTACGAAGTTCCCAAATGTAATTATCAAGAATACTTCTAAGTAAAGTGCCTTTGGGAGTCCAGAGTGGTAAGCCAGACCCGACTAATTCTGAGAAAGTAAACAAGTCCATCTCTTTACCAAGTTTGCGGTGGTCACGTTTCTTAGCTTCTTCGATTTGAGTTACGTACGCATCAAGTTCCGCTTTAGTTTCAAAAGCTAGACCATAAATACGCGAAAGCATAGGATTTTTTTCATTTCCACGCCAGTAGGCTCCGGCCACCTTATCAAGCTTGAAAGCGTCGGTATCTAAGTCTTGGTTAGGATTTTCACAGTGTCCGCCGCGACATAAGTCAGTAAATCCGCCACAGGTGTAAAGGGTAATTTTTTCTCCACGCTCAATTATTTCGCTTACTAATTCAAGCTTGTAAGGGTTGTCTTTAAATAACTCACGAGCCGCTTCAGGAGTAACTTCTTTATGAGTAAACTCTGTCCAAGAGTTTAGAAGTTTCTTCATATTTTTTTGAACATCCTTTAAACCATCATCACCTAAAGCTGGTCCACCAGAAAAATCGATGTCGTAATAGAAACCGTTATCAATGGCGGGGCCGAGGGTGAGTTTGGCGTGAGGATAATCCTTTATTACGGCCGCTGCCAATAGGTGAGCTAAGGTGTGTCTTTTTTCTTGTAGTGTATATGACATATAAATTATAGTTGTTTTTGCTTGGTCTTGTCTTACTCCTCACTAAGGCTTCGGCTACGCCTGCAGAGTCGTTCGAAGCAAGCAAGACCAAGCAAAAATCGTCCGAGTAAAAATACGACGGAAGTCGTATTTTTACTCGGACGATTTTTCAAACCGCGGTTCCACCGAGTTTCGATTACAAAAGTAACCGCTCTTAAGATGCAGATTAGGTATCAGATGATACAAGCAGGTGCTTTGGTGTTTGGTAGACACCACAATCTCTGTATCTGTACATCCTAAACTCATTAGTAAATTTGGTCAAATTTTTAAGACCGATGTTTCTAGACTTTAGTTGTTTTAGGAAGTCTGATTTGGTAAAGACAGTAATTTAGCTCTCTCTAAGGCAATGGTCGGTTCGCTATTACGGATAGACAAACGACCTTTGACTGCTATACAAGTGCCAACCAAAAAAATGTCTCTAAGCTCAGTATAGGTTCGAGGGAAAGCCACCATCTCAATCTCACTTTTTTTATCAGATAAAATCACAAAAGCCATACGCTCACCTTTTTTTGTCAGTAATTCTCGAATTCCGCTAATCATACCTGCTGTAACAACTGGGACACCATTACGATCGTCATTTCTAATTTCTTGAATCGTAGGTCTTTGTTTCAATTCTTCTTCATAGGCATCAAGTGGATGTCCAGACACATAAACTCCGAGTAAATCTTTTTCCCAGATTAGCTTTTGCAGGGCTGGGGCGGGCTCTGACGATTGTAGATTTAAAGTGTGAGTACTGCCACTACCAAGGTTAAATAATGATTCTTGGGCAGATTCCTTCTCAGTCACACGCTCACGGTTAAAGGTGAGAAGTAGTTCAATGTTGGCATACATTTCTCCCCGTTCCCCGAAACCATCCAAGGCACCGGTCAAGATTAGGGATTCAAGAGATTTTTTATTCAAGTTACGATCATTCACCCGGGAAAGAAAATTAGTCAGGGAAGTGAAGTGACCATTTTTCTTTCTTTCTTTGATGATGGCTTCGGCGATACCAGCACCAAAATTTTTGATTGTGGTTAGTCCAAAACGAATAGTTTTTTTACCAGGAACAACAGTAAAGTCTTCATATGATTCATTGATGTCAGGCGGCAAAACATCAATTTGCATTCTTTCACATTCGCGAATGATTTCAGAAATTTTATCAATATCACCTGAGTCAGCTGTTAAGACCGCTGACATGTATTCGACAGGGAAGTTGGCCTTCATGTAAGCGGTTTGATAAGCTACGCGTCCATAACTCGCCGCATGGGCTTTATTGAATCCGTAGGCGGCGAAAGGTTCAATTAGACTCCATAGTTTGTTGGCAATGGCGCTGCTTAATTTACCGTATTCGACGAAACCGGTCAGTAATTTGTCTTTTTCAGCCGCCATTACCTCAGGAATTTTCTTACCCATGGCCTTACGCAAGATATCAGCTTCAAGCCAACTGTAACCTGCTAACTCTCGGGCTATTGTCATAACATCGTCCTGGTAAGTAATAACCCCATATGACATTTCTAGAATCGGTTTTAAACGCGGGTCAATATAGGAAACTAATTCCGAGTTGTGCTTTCTTTCGATGTATTGAGGGATAGATTCCATTGGGCCCGGACGATAGAGAGCAACCATGGCATTGATATCGTGAATGGTACTAGGCTTAAGTTGTTTTAAGAAAGCAGTCATACCAGAGCCATTTAATTGAAAAAGACCCATAGTTTCACCCTTAGCCAAAATATTGAAAGTTTTGTCATCAGCTAGAGGAATATTTTCTATATCCACCTTTATTTCGCGGATGACTCCCACTCTCTTTACGGCTTCAGCTAAAATAGCTAGGTTCTTGATACCGAGAAAGTCAAACTTAAGTAGACCAACACCATCCTCACCGACACTTTTCATTTCATACTGAGTAATAAACTTACCCGTCTTTGGGTCGGGTTGAATTGGGACAAATTTATTTAGCGGCTCAGGAGAAATAACTACTCCAGCCGCATGTACTCCTAGATGTCTAACTCGACCTTCAATTTGTTTAGCTAAATCTATCACCTCTTTAGCTTCGCTATCTTGTTTGTATAGTTTTGCCAGATCAGGTTCTATTTCTAGAGCTTTTTTTATTGTCATCGGAAAGCCTTGGCTACCCATAGGAATTAATTTGGCAATCCGGTCACCGACAGAATAAGGGTGACCTAAGGCTCTAGCAACGTCGCGGACAGCCGCTCTGGCCATCATAGTGCCGAAAGTACCAATTTGGGCTACTTTGTCTGCGCCATATTTTTCTTTGGCATATTCAATAATTTCGTCACGTCTATCATCAGCAAAGTCCATATCAATATCGGGAGCTGAGGGACGTTCGGGATTGAGGAAGCGTTCAAAAGGAAGTTTGTATTCAATCGGGTCTACGTTAGTAATACCTAAAACATAAGTTGTCAGTGAACCGGCTACCGAACCACGAATAGTGGTCAGAATACCTCGTGTCCTAGCTTCACGTAGTAAATCGCCTACCACCAAAAAGTATTTTGCATAACCTTTATTCTTGATTACTTCCAGTTCGTAATCAAGACGAGTTTTTACGACCTCATTATTAATATCAAGCCTTCTCCAAGTAACGCCTTCGTAGGCGGTGGTTTTTAATTCATCATCAGCATCACGGTTACTGGCTATTTTGTAGTCAGGGAAATACCAGTGCGTACCAATTTCAATTTCTACATTACAGGCTTCAGCAATCTTAATGGTGTTGGCTAAAGCCTCAGGAGTGTCCTTAAAGTATTTGCGGGCTTGGGCTTGAGTGATAAAAGAAAAGTCTTCTTCAGTACCATGTTCGGTCGTCATATCTACCACACCACCATTTTGGATTTTAATTAACGTTTCTCTGGCTGTCCTATCCTCAGGTTTCAGGTAGTAAACGTCGTGAGCCGCCACCAGCTGTGTGTCGGTGGATTTGGCCAGGGCGATAATTTTTTGCTGATTTTTTTCGTGATCAAGAATTTCTGGATGATGAGTGATTTCTAGGTAGCAATTATCCCCAAATACTTCCTTGTACCAGTTTAGTTTTTTTAAGGCATATTCCTGGTCGCCATCCTTTAAAGCTTTGGCGACTTCTCCAGCAAAAGAGGGGATGATACAAATTAGGTCTTTCGCATATTTGGCAATTATTTCTTCATCTAGTCTTGGTTTGTAGTAGAAGCCTTCGAGATTTGAAATTGTGACTA
Organism: Minisyncoccia bacterium; assembly: GCA_041736805.1. Lineage (GTDB taxonomy): Bacteria > Patescibacteriota > Minisyncoccia > Phycocordibacterales > UBA918 > OLB19. The sequence goes on along the minus strand of JBGSSW010000016.1, from coordinate 152,158 downwards.
ACTGAATAAGGTTTTGATAACCAGCGAAAGTCTTAGCTAAAAGGACAACTCGGGCACGAGGTTTATCAATTTGCGCATCTTTATCGTGCCTAGTTCTCGGCGCTAAAAAAGCGTCAATACCAATAATTGGTTTGATGCCTTCTTTAGTACAAGCTTTGTAAAAATCAATCGCTCCATAGAGGGCGCCATTATCAGTAATTGCAAGTGAGGTTTGCCCATCAGCCTTGGCTGCGATAACTAACTCCTTCGGAGTTGGAAGCGCATTGAGAAGAGAGTAGTGAGAATGGACATGTAGATGGACAAATTGAGGAGAGGTTTTTTCGGTTTCGGGCATGGCTTAGACATTATAACATCCAGCTGTAGTGATTGCTAAAGACATGAATAACTGCAACAGTGGCCATTCGGGCGCTAACACTATTGGTGTCTTGTGGGTGGGGTATACTTTTGATGTGAAAAAGCCTAAATATTTAATTGGGATTGATGAAGCAGGTAGAGGGCCTTTGGCCGGACCAGTGGCAGTTGGATTGGTGGTAGTAAAGAGGGATTTTGACTGGAAAATTATTCCTGGGGTAAGGGATTCAAAACAGGTGTCGGTAAAAAATCGCGAAGCGATTTTTTACCGAACTAAGCAATTAAAAAAACAAGGATTATTAGACTACGCTGTGACATTAGTAAGTAGCACAGTAATTGATAAACAAGGAATTTCAAAAGCCGTAATAATCGGGATTGATAAAGGACTAAAAAAATTAGCTGTCAGACCCGACTCTGTTGAAGTTAAGCTTGACGGACTCTTGCGGGCTCCAAAAGAATATTTATACCAAGAAACAATAATAAAAGGCGACGCCAAGGAAAAGTTGATTGGCCTAGCTTCTATTTTGGCCAAAGTAACTAGAGATGAATACATGGAGAAGCTGTCGAAGCGAAGTGAATTTTTAAAGTATAGTTTTGAAATACATAAAGGCTATGGCACCAAAAAACATCGTGAAGCAATTAAAGAAAACGGATTATCAAAGCTTCATCGACAGAGTTTTTGTAAAAAATTTGTTTGATGAAGACAAATGAGGCGGGGATATCCCTCCATTTACCAATGGGATGTTTCGTGTTATAATAATGAACATCCAAACCAACGCAATGAGGCTGTTGTTTTGGAAGTAACATAAACAAAGGAGATATATCTTGAGGAAAACCATCAAGCGAGTAGGCGTTCCGTTTAATGATCCTGAAGTGCTGGATCATGTTGCAACATGTCACTGTGGTCATTTTGGAGGAAAATGCCCAAATTTCAAGACGCTAGCTCTGATAGAGACTGGCAGAAGAGGTTTGGGCGAAACTGAAGTGAAGATTGGTTGCGTTGCTCTAGGAAAGGAGAGGACAGTTTCTCCACCAGCCATTGCAACCACCACCACCGCTTGTCCAAGATGGATGCTCGCAAAATCCAGGGCAAATAAGTCCTGATTGATTGCGTTAGAAGAAAAGCCGCTAGTAACCCTGGTGGCTTTTTGTTAGCCCAGTTGCTTTTTTACCCATATTTGATATAGTTGCGCCACTATGGTAATTCGAATGCGACATACGCGGTCCCACACCGCCAACAGACGCTCACATCATGCTTTAACAGCGCCAACTTTGGCTGTTTGCAAGAACTGTGGTGCGCAACACCGACCACATCACATGTGTTTGGACTGTGGCTATTATAAAGGTAGGGTAGTTATTGATTTGGCGGCTAAGAAAAAGAATCGTGAGTCACGAATTCAAGCCAAAAAAGACGCGAGAGGGGAAGTTGTCGCTGAACCAACTCCAGAGACAAAGCCAGAGGCTAAATAAGATTGTCCACAAAACCCCTGAAAGGGGTTTTGTGGATTTTGGACGATTTACATCTAGAAGCATGGTATATTGTTCTCAGTAGAAGTTTAGTACATTTTTTATGGCCAATCGTCACCTTTCACGCAGTATAGTTCTTCAAGCCCTCTTTGAGTGGGATTTAAATGCAATAGATAAAAAGGAAGTCATTCTTATTTTAGATAGAAATATTGAAGAGTTTGCGCAAAACCGCTCCGACCGCCCATTCATGGAAAAGTTGCTTAGCGGTATTTTAGGAAAGCAAACAGAGTTAGATTTAGTAATTTCGAAGGCTGCTCCTGAGTGGCCAATTGATCGTATCTCACCAGTTGATAGAAATATTTTACGCTTAGGTTTATTTGAACTTTTATTTTCTGAACGGTCAGAAGTGCCAGCTAAGGTTGCAATTAATGAAGCAATAGAATTGGCTAAACAATTTGGTGGAGACAACAGCAGTCGTTTTGTGAATGGAGTTTTGGGTGCTGTCTATAAAGAAATTGGCGAGCCTGGTAAAGAAGAGACTAGCAAGCGCCGTAAAAAGGAAGTACCTTTTGACCAAATGCCGATTGAGAGATTGTCTGGTGCGGTTGTTTATGCCGAAGAAGATGGGGAAATGTACTTCGCACTAGTCCACGATATTTTTGGTCACTGGACTCTGTCTAAGAGTAAGGTAACCGAAGAAGAGACAGTTGAACAAGGAGCCACTAGGGCTTTGCGAGAAGAAATTGGTTTACCGGTTGAGATTGAAGCAGAACTTGGAAATAATGAATATATCGCTTCACAGCCAGAAAAAGGAAAGGTTCGAAAGCAGGTGCATTATTTTTTGGCCAAAGCACCTTACCAAGATTTAGTTTTGGCCAAAAAAGGTGGATTAGACGATGCTCGTTGGTTTAGAGTGGCAGATATTTTGGAGCTAAATTTCTATGAGGATATTTTACCAATTGTTACTAAGGCCATTACTATGTTGGTTGGCAGACGCAGTAAATAGTGTTAGGCTCAAATTTTATTGATAGGAGATAGATTATGACAGAAAGAAACATTGAGGCAGATTTGGTACTACTACAGACTATGCTAGGAGTCACTTTCAAGGACTCGGCGGTTTTGTTGTCGGCTGTTACTCATCGGTCATATTTAAATGAACACAAAGAAGCTACGTGGGAGCATAATGAACGTTTAGAGTTCTTGGGGGATGCTGTTTTGGAGCTGGTGGTAACAGATTTTTTATTTTCTAAATATCCAGAAAAGCCAGAAGGAGAACTAACCGCTATCCGAGCTGCTTTGGTCAATACTAATTCGTTAGCGGCTGTATCTGAGCACATGGACATAAATAAATATCTGCTAATGTCAAAAGGTGAAGCAAAAGATGAAGGAAGAGCCCGGCTATACATTTTAGCTAATGTTTTTGAGGCATGTATTGGAGCAATTTACTTAGATCAAGGCTATGATACGGCTCGCGATTTTATTGCTAAACGTTTATTTGATAATACAGAAGAAATTGTTAAAAAAAGGCTATGGCAGGATGCTAAAAGCCGCTTTCAGGAATTGTCGCAGGACAAAGTTTCCATTACCCCAACCTACGAAACTATTTCTCAGGATGGACCAGATCACGACCGTGTTTTTACAGTGGGAGTATATTTACGCCAAGAGAAGATAGCAGAAGGAAAGGGTCGCTCAAAACAAGAGGCTGAACAGCAAGCCGCTTCTGCTGCCGCCTTAAATAAAGGCTGGGAAGATTAATTTGTTAACCTCACATTTTTTAGCTAGCAAGGCTTCGCTCCACCTAAGCCTTGCTGTGTTTGTCAATTAAAATTAGCGCCATGATAGTTAAACTCCCCAGAGTTAAATTTGTTTAAGTTACTCCATGTTATACTTTTTATAATGAAAAGCATCTTTATTAAACAGGGGGATAAAGGCTTCACCTTAATTGAGATTTTGGTTGTACTAGCTATCATTGGCATATTAGCTGGTGTAGTTGGTATCAGTGCCGTTTCATCTAGTCAGAAATCAAGAGATGCTAAAAGGCAAGGTGACATAGTACTTCTGCAAAGTGCAATTGAGCTATATAAAAATAAATACGGTCGCTATCCTGTTGGTTGTAATGATGTTGGTTTTTGGTCTGGACAGCAAGGCACTTCTTATGTCTGTTCTGGGGGAAATACTCAGTATATTGTTGGCTTGGCTCCAGAATTTATTCCAGTTTTGCCTAAAGATAATAAATTAAATGGCTTAAATTCCGGCTATATTTATAGAACAAACGCTGCCGGGACAGTTTATAAGCTAAAAGCTCAACGAACGGTCGAGTCGGAAGTTGTTCCATTTACACATAAATTTAAGTCGTGTGATGTTAGGGTCGGAGGTAATGGATCAGGTGGACTAACTTCTGGCTCGTTGAATAGAGAAACAGTTGGTTGGTGTGCGTACGTTTTCTTTAGTAGTAATAATACCCCATCTGCATGTCATCCAGATAATGATGAATGGAAGACCTCGTACGCTGTCTGGGGTGGGTTTTTAGCAAAAAGAACTGCTCCTGCAGATACTTGTGGAGCGCAAATAAACTGTGTACCTTCAATAGTCCAAGATACCACAGACGTAATTTGTCGATAATTCTTAATATGAAATTTATTTTAAACAAAGAAAAGGGATTTACTTTAGTAGAAATAATGGTAGTTGTCGCTATCATCGGGATGCTTTCCGCGGTTGTCTACGCTAGTTTTGATGATGCCAGAGCCCAGTCTAGGGATAAGATTAGAATGACTTCGCTAAAGGAGGCTCAATTAGCGATTGAGCTTTATAAAGCACAAAATAGTAAATATCCCGACGCTTGCGCTGGTGCTGGGACCACAAAATTTGGAGGACCAGGAACAGCTACTGGAAATAATGTTAATTGTGATCCGTATATTTTAGGCCTTGTACCTGGTTTTATTGCAGCGCTACCCAAGGACCCAAAGTCAGAAAGTGATTCTGATAAAGGTTTTTACTACATGTCGGATGGTGATAGTTATAAATTAATGATTTTAGATTCAGTAGAGACGGCCACAGTGGCCGCAGGCGACGAATTTGCTCGTTGCCCAACTGCCGCGGGAGCTTGTGCTAGCGGTATTCCGGCTAATACTTATGCTGTCTATAGTGCTGGGGCTGAGAATTGGTAAAAATATTAGATGTATTTAAAGGAACTAACAATTTCGGGTTTTAAGTCATTTGCCAAAAAGGGCGAACTAGAATTTTCGGCGCCCATCACAGCCATTGTTGGTCCTAATGGTTCTGGTAAAAGCAATGTGGCGGAGTCATTTCGTTTCGTTTTAGGTGAGCAGTCTGTTAAGTCTATGCGCGGTAAGCGGGGAGAGGATCTAATCTGGGGTGGGTCAGGGCAAATTGCTCGGGGAAACAGAGCCAATGTAACTATTACTTTAGATAATTCTAAGCGTGTTTTTCCACTGGATTTTAGCGAGATAAAACTTGAAAGAGTGGTTCATCGTGATGGCCAAAATGATTATCTCCTTAATGGATCAGCTGTTAGGCTTAAAGATATTCAAGAATTACTGGCTTCAGCCAATATTGGCTCAACGGGGCATCATATTATTTCACAAGGGGAAGCGGATAGAATTTTGACGGCTAACCCAAAAGAGCGACGGGAAATGATTGAAGACGCACTTGGCCTAAAGATTTATCAATATAAACGTCAAGAAGCTGAACGTAAATTAAACAAGACTGCAGAAAATGTAGCCCAGGTGGAATCTCTTAGACGTGAGTCGGCTCCACATTTAAAATATTTAGAGAAACAGGTTCAGAAAATTGAAAAATCCTTGGAGCTACAGCGGCAACTGAAGGAAGTTTATGCTGAGTATCTAAAAAGAGAAGATACTTATATTGCCTTTCATCATGACCGTTTGACAAAACTACGTCATGAGCCAGAGAGTAGTTTGGTTGGAGTAGTAAAAGAACTTGCTGAAGCTAAGAGGGTTTTGCAAGCTTCAGAATCTGAGAAGGATTCCACTCAGTTAATTACTGCACAAGAAGCCGTTTCAACTTTTACTTATGAAAGACAAGCGGCGGAGCGAGAACTAAGTAAGTTTGAAGGGCAGGTTGGTCTTTTGAAACGGCGTATCGCAGATTATGAAAGAAGAAGTACCACGACTGAAGGTAAAGCGATTGCCTACACAGACATTGCTGCTTTGATAAAAGACATCGAACAACAAGTGGGTAAAGTCTTACAAAAAGAAGAAGTGTCTTTACTACAAAGAGCTTTGAGTGATATTGTGCACCGGCTTAAAGTTTTTTTGGAGCGAGGAGCTGAAGTTAAGAATAATTCGATTGAAATTGAAAAAGAAGAACTAGAACGACTGCAGCAGGAAATGGAAAAACTAAGTCGGAAAGTGACTGAGGCTCAGAGCAAAGAAAAAGAAGCCCAAGTTGCTTACAGTGATTTGGAGCAGCAGCGCGCCAAAGAGGCGACTGATGGTCGTGAAGCTGAGCGGGCAGTCTTTCGTTTAGTAGGAGAACAACGAGAGTTGGAAAATAAGCTAGAAAGAATTGACCGGGAACTAACAGTTTTGGATAGAGACAGAAGTGAGTTCAAGAGAGAATTGCAAGAAGCTGTAGCCTTACTTGGTCGACTTGCCTCAGCTTATTTTGACTATGAAATTAAGGACAAAGAAGGCAGGGCGGTCGAACAAAATTTAGTCGTAGAAGAAGATCGCGAAGTGCAACGTACCAGGCGTCATGAATTAGAGAAATTGAAAATTCGTTTGGAAGAATTAGGAATTGGCGCCACCGATGACGTGATAAAAGAATTCAATGATGCTAAAGAACGAGACGCTTTTTTAGCCCACGAAATTGAAGACTTGGAAAACTCAATTATTAAGTTGCGAGAATTAATTGCAGATTTGGACAGCAAGCTCGAAGAACAATTTGTGGTAGGAATTAAAAAGATTTCTTTTGAATTTAATCGCTTCTTTATCTTAATGTTTGGCGGCGGGGAAGCCGAGCTAGTGACTGTGGTAACTAAGACTCGTGGTGGTGATGATATGGATGAAGAAGGTGAAGAGGAAGAGAAAAGAGAAGATGGAATAGAACTCGCGGTGAAATTACCTAATAAACGAGTGAAGGGTTTGGAAATGCTCTCTGGCGGAGAAAGAGCTTTGACCTCAATCGCGCTTATTTTTGCAATGAGTCAGGTTAATCCACCACCATTTATTATTCTTGATGAAACTGATGCCGCTTTAGATGAAGCTAATAGTCGACGCTATGGTGATATGATTGAAGAATTAGCTAAGAAGTCACAACTAATTTTAATTACCCATAATCGGGAGACGATGAGTCGAGCGGGAATTCTTTATGGTGTGACAATGGGAAGTGACGGTATCTCTAAATTATTGTCGGTAAAGCTTGATGAGGCGGTGTCTGTGGCGAAATAAAAAGAAAAAGCAACTATAGGTGGGCCCACCTATAGTTGCAATTTTGTTGGGCAACTCGCGCCGTTGTTCTGGGTCCACGTCCCAATCATAGGTCTCACCAGAGTTACCTTTCGGGGTAGCGAAGCAACCATGTTTAAAATCGACTCTAGACGGTCTCATGGGTGACGCCTTAACTGCCGCGCGTGGTTTCACAAAAGTGAGGGCAACCCTCACGAAATTAATATACCATCTTTAAACCACCAACTCAAAATCCAACTGCCTAGCCTCTTTGTCAGCGGCAATTAACTTTACTTTTACAGCGTCACCTAGTTGATAGACTTTGCCAGTTTTTTGGCCTTTGATACGGTATTTACTAGCTTCATGCTCGAAGTAGTCACTTTTAATACTAGCCAGTCTAACCATCCCGTCAGCCAAACAAGTTGATTCTTGGACGTAAATACCCCAGTCAGTCACTCCAGTGATAACACCAGAAAAAGTCTCGCCAATTTTATTCATTAGGTATTCCACTTGCTTGAATTTGATTGAGTCTCGCTCGGCCGTCACGGCTTCCATTTCACGTTGTGAAGATTTGATAGACATTCTCTCGTACTCCGCTTGTTCTTTTGGCCCGATAAAAGTTCCGTCTAGGTGCTTACGAAGCATACGATGTGCCATAAGATCTGGATAGCGACGAATTGGGGAAGTGAAGTGAGTATAAAATTTGAAAGCCAAACCAAAATGACCGATGTTTTTGGTGGAGTAAACTGCTTTGGCCATGGTGCGGATACTGGCTGTTTTAATCAGATTTTCTTCTGGTTTACCAGCTACATCTTTCAGTAATTTGTTAATGGCAGTAGCTTTAACAATTCCTTTATTTGTTTCAAACTCATAACCAATTGCTCTTAGGAACATTCCTAATTCCTCAACTCTGTCTGGATCAGGAGTATCGTGAATACGATAAATAAAAGCCAAGTCCTTGTTTTTATTTTTGGATAAATTGTGGATATAGGTAGCTACTTCGCGATTAGCTAGGAGCATAAAATCTTCAATCATGAGCATGGTCTCAACTCGCTCTTTTTTGAAAACTCTAATTGGCGCTCCTCTCTCATCAAGTTCAAACTTTACTTCAGAAGATTCAAAGGCTATGGCCCCAGCCGCATATCTTTTTTTGCGTAACTTACGTCCTAGTTCCAACAAGATATTTAGTTCTGCCAAATATGGGCCAGCTTGTTTATCTAGTACCTCTTGAGCTTCTTCATAACTAAAACGCTTATCAGAGTGCATGATGGTCTGCCCGTACCATTCACTTACTATATTGGCTTCGGGAGTAAGTTCAAAAATAGCTGAGAAAGAAAGTCGGTCTTCATTTGGTCGCAGGGAACAAAGATCATTAGAAAGAATTTCTGGCAACATTGGAATCACTCGGTCTACCAAATAAACTGAAGTACCGCGTTCGCGAGCTTCTTCATCTATGCCGTCATGATCTCGAACATAATGTGAAACGTCGGCAATATGAATACCAATTTCAAAATTACCATTAGGTAGAGTCTGACAAGAAAGTGCGTCGTCAAAGTCTTTAGCATCGACAGGGTCGATAGTCATGGTCGTAATACCTCGGATATCTCGTCTTTTGGGGTCAGCGATAGCTTCAGAGAATATTTGTTCCTTAGTAGCAAACAGTTCTTGAGCGGCTTTTTGGACTGATTCTGGAAAGGCCTTGGAAAAACCACCACTACGAATGATAGCTTGCATCTCTGTTTCATGATCACCAGCATGACCAAGAATTTCAATGATCTTTGCAATTGGGTCCAAGAGAGGCTGGGTCCAAGAAGTGATTTCTACTACTACTTTCATCCCCAAATCACTAGTAGTAGCAGTTGGTACTAGAGGGCGAATATGGAGGCGAAGATTATCGGGTGCAAAATAGGTAACATTCTTGCCGTCTATTTTCTTTTCTTTAATTATCCCAATTAATTCCCTGTAGGCTGGCTTTACTATTTCGACGACAGTACCTTCTTGGCGTTTACCAGGTATCTTTTTTTTAATTTTGACTTTAACAATATCGCCATCAAGCGCAAAGCCAAGATTTTCTCGTTCAATAACAATATCTTCAGTTAGGTCTGGGTGATTAACAAAACCAGTACCTTTACCACGAATCATAATAACTCCGTCGTGAAATTCATTAGTATTTGACATGTGGGCTTGATAGTAGCACGGTTAACTTTACATTTCCATTTGAAATGATACATTCAAAATAGACGATTCCGGCGTCACCGGATTACTTGGAGTAAGGACATGATTTCTTGTTTGGAAATGAAGCATAGCAAAATAGTTCTTCCGGCCAAGTTTGTTCAAGTTGAAGTAAAGGTCGGAAAGTTACAGTGTTTGATATACCTTGATAAGGAGGTAATTCAATCCAAGGGTCTTGAAACCTTGGCCAACCTGCATTTTGAAAGAGAAGGTATTTTGGGTAGTGTCTTTAACCCAAAGTTTACGAGTCTTGTTTCGACTACCCGTTGTCGTGACCCCAAGCTATTTCAAGGCGGCGACAGTCACTATAAATCGGATGGTCAGGAAGCGGCTCTTTGGAAATATTTCTACGCCATGCTGAATGCTTACCGCCTTGGTTTTCAACTCGATTGCTTCGCTTTCACCCCGTGGCGAAATGTCGCAGGAGGTAGGCATTACGACCCTGACTTGATTTTACCAACGACATCAATCCCAGGCAGTAAGTTTTGGCGATTTTTGGTGGCCTTTGAACCAGCTAAGGTTTAGGCCGGCCAATTTAAATGCCCTTAAGTAATTGGTGTTCCAACCACTTAAGGGCATTTTGTTTATAATAATGAAAGCAGCTGATTTGATAGCTTTTCTAAATGTTGTGAAAAAAGCAATATTAATGACTTGACCGAAAGCAATGCTTCTGGTAATCTTCTGCCACTATGTTAATGATGCGTTTACAACGAGTTGGTCGCAAAAATGACCCTGCTTACCGTTTGGTGGTAGTGGACAAGCGAACTGGCCCAAAGAGCAATAAGCATATTGACCACTTGGGTTCTTATAATCCAAAGCTCAATCATGTCCAAATTGATGGCGAAAAAGCTAAGCACTGGCTAAGTCAAGGTGTTCAGCCTTCCGACACTGTTTTTAACCTTTTGGTTACACATAAGATTATTGAGGGTAAGAAAAAGAATGTTCTGCCACGGAAGTCTCCTATTATTGACGAAGAAAAAGTAAAGGCAGAGGCTGAAGCCAAGGCTAAAGCCGAAGCAGATGCTATTGCTGCCAGAGAGGCAGCTGAGGCAGCTGAGGCAGCTGAGGCGGCTGCTAAGGAAGCTGAAGAAGCGGTAAAGGTAGCCACTGAGACTGAAGCTGAAGTCACTCCAGAGCCAGAAGTAGTAACTGAAGAAAAGAAAGAAGAGGTTGCTGCATAAGGTTAATATATCCGTCAACAAAAAACCGTGTGTCTTTACACACGGTTTTTTGTTGACTGCTTTGCCTACCTTACGTATCATTATGTTAGCAGCGTCACTTTGTGGCGTAGGCTTACCAGAATAGATAAGAATATTGAATGTATGGATACGCATGAAGATAAGCAGTTTCTTGAGTCACTAGTAAAGTCACTCGTGGATCACCCAGAAAGTGTCAATATAAATCGAACCGTTGATGAAATGGGCGTACTTCTTACTTTAGACGTACACGCCGAAGATATGGGGAAGATTATCGGTCGCTCAGGCAATACTGCCAAAGCCATCCGAACTCTCCTTAGAGTAGTAGGAATGAAGAATGATGCTCGAGTAAACCTAAAGATTAATGAACCAGAAGGAGGTCGAGGAATGAACCCAGAGATGAGTGAAGCGATGCGGGAGGACAATCCTTCAGCGGCAGTGCCTAAAACCTTAGATGAAGCGATAGAGGATTTGAAGATATAAACAAAGACTCCAGCAATTAACCTTCAGCGACCAGAAAATTCTCAGCAGAATTTTCTTACGGCTTCGGCAACTGCAAAGTAAAAACCAGACATTCGTCTGGTTTTTACTTTGACTGGCCAGTTGCCTGCAGATGTTCGACAAAGATCAATTGCTTGTGTCTTACGCGTCCGGACTTTTGTATGCTAAGATTTTAAATATGAGTGACAACGATAATCTTTATTTTGGTCAGGACTTTGATTCAGCCAGTACAGACCCGATTAATTTTTTAGAGACAAGATTTCACGATCTTTCACCATTTTCAGCCCATGAGGTAGAAATTGATGGGTTGGTATACAAAACCGTCGAGCATGCTTATCAGGCATTACGAGTAGTGCCAGAAGCAAGACAAGAAATTATGTCCGCACGATGCCCGATGGATGCATGGAGACTGGGACAGGTTTGTAAAGATAAAAGTAAGCTACTGCCTAACTTTGATAAGTTAGCAATAATGGAAACTGTTTTTCGAGCTAAGCTAGCTCAGTATCCAGACATTGCTAAGGTACTAAAAATGAGTAGGGAGAGGGAGTTGCTAAAAGTATATGATGTTGATTATTACTGGGGCTGATGGAACTGGAGAAAATCAGATGGGTAAGTTGTGGATGAAGCTACGCTCTGAATTAATATAAATATGCATTTTCATATCATCACTTTGTTTCCAGAGTTGTGTGAACCTTATACAAATGGGAGTATTTTGGGGCGGGCTCAAAAGACTGATAAAGGGAAGGGAGCAAAAGTGCGAGGGAGGAAAATTGAAGTTTCTTATTACAACCCTCGAGACTATTCAACAGATAAGCATCGCAAGGTTGATGAGCGTCCTTATGGTGGTGGACCAGGTATGGTGATGTTAGCAGAACCAATTCTCAAAGCTTGGTCAAAAGCCGTCGGAAAGAAAACCACCTCAATTAAGAAGGGGAAAGTAAAGACTTTAATTATGTCGCCTCGGGGGACAGTCTTTACTAATGAAGTTGCCAAAGCTTGGGCAAAAGAATATGAACACTTAGTGCTGATTTCGGGACGGTACGAAGGAATTGATGCTCGAGTCCAGCAAATATTAGGAGCAGAGGAAGTTTCGGTCGGGGACTATGTCCTGACCGGAGGGGAGCTACCGGCTTTGACGATTGTCGATGCTGTTTCTAGACAAATTCCAGGTGTCCTTGGGACTTTTGAGTCACTAGAAGACGAAAGGCCAACTAATGGGCAAACCTATACTAGACCAGAGGTTTTAAAATACAAAAAACAGATATATTCGGTACCAAAAGTACTGGTAGAAGGTAATCACAAGGAAATTGACGCTTGGAGGCAAAGCAAATAGTTTTGCTTTGCCTCTGGTCCGAACGAGAGTGAGGAATTTTCGCTGTCGTCTAGACAAGAAAATAGGAGGGACTCAGAACCGTATAAAGAGTCTTGTCCTGCCCAGAGTGTAAGTATAGTTGACAAGTTTTCATAATACGTATTATAATACGTATTATGAAAACAGGTACAAAAAAGAAAGTAACCCTAATGCTTGATGAAAGAGTCTATTCTGGGTTACGAACACTTGTGGGTGATCGTGGGGTCGGTGCCTATTTGAGTCAGCTGGCCAAGCCATATGTGATCATTGATGATATTGAAGCCGGTTACAAATCTATGGCAAAAGATATATCTCAGGTCTGCGAAAGAACGGAGTGGCTTAGTGGTGCTGGTGAAGTTGCGATAACTGAAGAAAATACATGGCGGTTTTAAAACCCAAACGCGGTTCAGTCTGGTGGGTGGACCTTGATCTAGCTTTGGGTAGTGAGTCAAAAAAGCACCGACCGGCGATTGTTGTAAGTAATAATATCTCCAACAAGCATCTTGATCGGGTCCAGGTAATACCTCTTACTTCAAATATTACCAATGCATACCCCAGCGAGTGTTTAGTAACAGTAAAAAGTCAGATTGGTAAAGCGATGGCTGATCAGGTGCGGACGGTGAGTTTGGTACGTCTAACTAAGCGAATTTCTGATTTGTCTACCAATGACCTGCAGTTAGTAGAAAATACCATGAGGTTGCAACTAGGACTTTAATTACATATAGCTAACGTTAATGTGTCAACTAGACAAAAGTCTTTTCAAGAGTCTAGGCTTGCACATTTCGGTAGTTTTGCTATAATCCCCCCACATACGCAAAGAGGTCTCGGGTGAGTTATGGTTGGGAGATGATTTCGTGTCGCGCAGTCAAAGAACGTGATGTCGATATTAATAAAATAAACAAATAGGGAATTAAAGCACCAAAAGTGCTTTTGTGTTGTTATTTGTTTGGGGTAATAATCATTTAGTGTTTTATGGAAGTAACACAAAAAGATCGTACTGTCTCTGTTGGTAATTTGCCACAGAAACGTTTTGAGGTCAGTCCTCAGCCAAGAATCCCATTACCTGATTTGATTGAACCACAACACGAGTCATATCGTTGGTTTATCGAGACAGCTTTGAAAGAAATTTTTACTGAATTTTCACCAATCAGTGACTATTCTGAAAAGAAGTTTGAATTAAAGTTCAAAAAATACGAACTTGGTTCACCTAAGACTACTCCAGAATTTGCTAAAGAAAACAAACTTACTTATGAGGCTCCGCTTCGAGCCCATGTTGTCCTAAAGAATAAAACTTTTGAATCTGAAAAAGATCAGGAGATTTTCATGACCGACCTACCAGTAATGACCAAACAAGGAACCTTCATCATTAATGGTGTCGAGCGAGTGATTGTGCCTCAACTGGCTCGTTCATATGGTATCTTTTTCACCCAAACCGAATCAAAAGGGAAGCAGCTTTTTGGTGCCAAGATAATTCCAGCTCGTGGTGCTTGGGTAGAAATTGAATCTGAAGCTGATGGTGTCATTTATGTAAAAATTGACCGTAAGAAGAAATTTCCAATCTCTTCACTACTACGCGTCCTCGGTCTTGAGAAAGAAAAGGAAATGATTGAATTAATGAAGGGAGTTCCGCGTGGTGAAGAATACATGAAGGCCACTATTGCCAAGGACCCAGCTAAGACGACGGAAGAATCATATATCGAAATCTATAAGCGACTAAGAGATGGTGACTTGGCGACTGTCGACAACGCTCGTGAATTCGTTAAGTCTATTTTTGCCCCTGAGCGATATGACCTTTCAGAAATCGGACGTCATCACTTTAATGAACGCTTTGGTCGCCCAATTGATAAAAAAGCCACTGATGAAAGAACTATTTCAACTGAAGACGTCAGACTTATTTTGACACATATTGTTACTCAAAATCATGAACCAGGAGCTTTGGCTGACGATATCGACCACCTAGGTTTCCGTCGCGTTCGTTACTTTGGTGAAATGCTACAACAACGAGTGCGAGTCGGTATGACTCGAATGAAGAGAAACATTCAAGATAGAATGTCTACGATTGAAGCGGAGACCAGTTTACCAATGCAAATCATTAACCCAAGGCCTCTACAGGCGGCGGTTAAGGAATTTTTCAGTACCAACCAACTCTCACAATTCTCCCAACAACAAAACATCTTGGCTGAGATTGAACATTTACGAACGTTATCTGCGCTTGGGCCGGGTGGACTAACTCGTGAACGAGCTTCTTTTGAAGTGCGTGACATCCATCCATCGCACTACGGCCGACTTTGTCCAATTCATACTCCAGAAGGACCAAACATTGGTTTGATTTTACGTCTTTCAATGTATTCTCGCGTCAACCGTTTTGGAATCATCGAGACTCCATACGCCAAGGTAGAAAAAGGAGTGGTGACAAATGAAATCGTCTATTTCAATGCTCACGAAGAAGAGAAGTATAATATCGCTCACGCAGCGGTTGAACTTGATAATAATGGCAAAATTAAGAGTGACTTCGTTGAGGCACGAAAGAAGGGAGACCCACGAGTAATTCCACGTAAGGATGTTGAATACATGGATGTAGCTACTAATCAGCCATTCTCAGTGGCTACTTCAATGATTCCATTCATGAATCACGACGACGCCAACCGTACTTTAATGGGTAGTAACATGCAGAAACAAGCTACTCCTTGTCTAGTTCAAGAGGCACCTTTGGTAGCAACTGGAGTTGAAGGAATGGTGGCTCGCGACACAGGACGAGTAATCTACGCCGATGAGGCTGGAGAAGTGGTTGAGTGTGATGCTAGAAAAATTGTCATTAAAAATAAGGAAGGAAAGAAGAAGGATTATACACTAACCACCTTCCAAAGAACCAACGATTTTTCTGCTTTTTATCACCGTCCTTCAGTTAATCTAGGACAACACGTTAAGCGCGGTGATTTGCTAGCAGACACGTCGTCAACAGATAATGGTCAGATTGCGGTTGGGCAAAATGCTCTCGTGGCTTTTATGAGCTGGAATGGTGCAAACTATGAAGACGCGATTGTTATTTCAGAAAGACTAGTAAAGCAAAGTAAGTTCTCAACCGTTCACCTTGATGAGCTAGAGGTTTCAGTAAGAGACACTAAACTAGGACCAGAGGTAACTTCTTCTGATATTCCAAACGTTTCAGAATTAAAACTTCGTAACTTGGATGAAAACGGAATTATTCGAATCGGTGCTGAAGTACGACCAGGCGACATTTTGGTAGGAAAGGTAACACCAAAAGGTGAAACCCAATTAACTCCAGAAGAGAGACTGCTTCGTTCTATCTTTGGTGAAAAGGCCAAGGATGTAAAAGATACTTCTTTGCGACTAGAAGCCGGAAAGCGTGGACGTATCATTGGAGTTAAAATCTTCTCACGTGAAAACGGAGACCAACTAGAAAGTGGAGTCATCAAGCGAATTCATATCACAATTGCTCAAGTACGAAATGTCTCAGTCGGCGATAAGCTGGCTGGACGACATGGAAACAAGGGAGTTATTTCTCGAATTCTTCCAGAAGAAGATATGCCATATACAGAAGACGGACGTCCAATTGACGTTCTCCTAACACCACTTGGTGTACCTTCTCGTATGAACCTAGGTCAGATTCTTGAACTTCACCTTGGTATGGCTGCTAATACACTTGGCTACCAAGCGATTGTGCCTCCATTTGCCGGAGCGACTGAAAACCACGTTAAGGCTGAACTAAAAGCGGCTGGTCTACCAGAAGATGGAAAGATTCAGCTTCGCGATGGACAGACCGGAGAGCAGTTTTCTCAGAAGACTGCGGTTGGATATATGTATATTCTTAAGCTTCACCACATGGTGGAAGACAAGATTCACATGCGTTCGATTGGGCCGTACTCTCTTATTACTCAACAGCCACTCGGCGGTAAAGCTCAGGTTGGAGGACAGAGATTTGGAGAAATGGAAGTTTGGGCTCTCCTTGGATATGGAGCTGCCTACACCTTGCGCGAAATGCTTACTATCAAGTCAGACGATATTGTCGGACGCTCGGCTGCCTTTGACGCCATTGTTCGAGGAGAAAAGATTAGCCACCCACATACACCAGCGGCTTTTAATGTTTTGGTGAATCAATTACGAGGTCTCTCACTAGACGTGAAGTTAACCAGAGAAGAGCGACCAAGACGTGATTATGAGTCTGCATAATTAAATTATCTATGTCTACAACACAACAAACATTCACCAAGCATACTCCGTCAACACCTAATTTCACTGAAATTAGTCTTAAGTTGGCTTCACCTGACACTATTCTCGAATGGTCACATGGAGAAGTGACAAAACCAGAAACAATCAACTACCGAACCCAACGGCCAGAAAAGCACGGGCTCTTCGACGAAAGAATCTTTGGTCCGGTTGAGGACTACGAGTGTTCTTGCAAGAAATACCGTGGTATTAGATACAAGGGTATCGTCTGTGAAAAGTGTGGAGTTGAAGTAACTCGCGCTATTGTCCGTCGTGAACGAATGGGGCACATCGATCTTTGTATTCCAGTTTCTCACATTTGGTTTTTGCGTGGTGTACCAAGTCGAATTGCCATGATTCTTGGTATCACCGCTGCTTCAGTGGAGAAAGTAATTTATTTTGCTGGTTATATCGTTACAAAAGTAAGTGAAGAGGATAGAACTAGACTACTACGTGAACTTGATACAGAGTTCAAAACTAAACTAAAAGCTCTTCAAAATGAAGATGCTAAAGACGCTCTAAAAACTAGAGCCGATGAAATGAAGAAAGAAATCGAAAGCATTGCTCCTGGCGTGGTACTTGATGAAGCTAGTTTCCACCGTTTTTCAATTAAGTACAGTACGCTTTTTGAAGCCCGGATAGGGGCTGAAGCAATCTTTGATTTATTTAAACAAGTTAATCTAACTGAGTTGGTCAAGCGACTGGAAAAAGAAAGAGAGACAGCTGGGGCCATGGAGCGAGCTAAGTTAGACAAGCGCCTCTCTTTGATTAGGGGTATGACTAATGCTGGAGTCCGGCCAGAATGGATGTTCCTGACTCGTATTCCTGTTATCCCACCAGCGATTCGGCCAATGGTAGCTCTAGAAGGGGGACGACATGCTTCTTCAGATTTAAATGACCTTTACCGTCGAGTAATCAATCGTAACAATCGACTAAAGAAGTTGATTGATATCATGGCGCCTGATGTAATCTTGCGAAACGAGAAGCGTATTCTGCAAGAAGCAGTAGATGCACTGATTGATAATTCTATTCGTCACGGTGGTGGAGCTTACTCAGCCATGAGCCAAGCACAACGACGACCTTTAAAGTCACTTTCTGATTACCTCAAGAGTAAGCAAGGTTATTTCCGACAAAACTTACTTGGTAAGCGGGTTGACTACTCTGGACGTTCTGTAATTGTGATTGGTCCGGAGTTAGCTCTTGATCAATGTGGTCTACCTAAGCACATGGCTCTAGAACTCTTCCGACCATTTGTTATCGCACAACTCTTAAAGCAAGAATTAGCCTACAACATTCGAGGAGCTGGCCGTCTGATTGAGGATGGTGTACCTGAGGTGTGGGCGATTTTGGAAAATATCATTAAACATAAGCACGTACTTCTAAATCGGGCTCCAACATTGCACAGACAAGGTATTCAGGCTTTTAGACCAGTTCTAATTGAAGGTAACGCAATCCAAGTTCACCCGCTAGTTTGTCGCGCTTTTAACGCTGACTTTGACGGTGACCAGATGGCTGTTCACGTACCACTTTCTGATGAGGCTCAAACAGAAGCAAGAGAAATTATCTCGGCCAACAAAAACATTCTAAAGCCTGGTTCGGCTGAACCGGTAGTTTCTGAAAAGCTTCTGGATATGGCTCTTGGTGCTTACTGGATGACCAAGGTTATTCCAGGTGCAAAGGGAGAAGGAAAGTACTTCTCTTCACCAAATGACGCTATCAATGCCTATGACTACGGAGTGATTGATTTCCGAGCCATGGTGAAGGTGTTGGCTACTGATACAGAAAAGTATTCACAATACAAAGGTAAAATTTTTGAAACTTCTGTCGGACGACTTATTTTCAACAGTGTCTTACCTTCTGACCATGATTTTATTAATGATGTCATTGTGCAAAGAACTATCTTTGCTGTTATTATCGACATTATCGATGCGCGGGGACCAGAAGCCGTACCACCAATTGTAGACAAGCTAAAGAAGCTAGGTTTGAAGTACGCAACTTTGTCCGGAACTACTTGGGGAATTGATGAAGTAAAAGTACCAAAAGAAAAAGGAGCGATTCTTGAAAAAGCTCGTGGAGAAGAGCGGGGAATCTTTGAGGCTTTTGACGAAGGACTTATCTCTCGAGACGAGCGACGTCGAATGATTGTAGAAGTTTGGCACCGAGCTAAAACTGCCATTGAAAAAGTTCTTCCCGAGACACTAGATGAGAATGGTTCGGCTTATGAAATGTGGAAGTCTGGGGCTCGAGGTTCACTAGGACAGATTGCACAGATGGCTGGTATGAAAGGTTTGATTGTAAATACTCGTGGTGAAACCATTGAGTTCCCGGTACTTTCTTCTATGAAGGAAGGTATGACACCAATTGAGTATTTCATCACTACACACGGTTCTCGAAAAGGACTAGCTGACACGGCTCTCCAGACCGCTAAAGCCGGGTACCTAACTCGTCGTCTCTTCGTAGTAGCCCAAGATGCGATTGTGACCGAAGAAGACTGTAAGACTAAACTTGGTATAAGAATTGGACGTATCTCCGCTTCTGGTATCGAGATTGCCTTCTCAAAGGCTATCAAGGGTCGTATTCTCACTGAGGACGCTACTGACACCAAAGGACGAGTAATATTCCCTAAAGGCCACTTACTAACTCGTTTAGACGCAATTACAGTTGAAGAATCAACTACTGAATCGGTCGTGGTTCGTTCACCAATGACTTGTAAGACTCTGCGTGGTGTTTGCCAGCAATGTTATGGTGTTGACCTATCTAGCAACAAATTAGTGGATATTGGAGAAGCGGTTGGTACAGTTGCTGCTCAAGCGATTGGAGAACCAGGAACACAGCTTACTATGAACACTAAGCATGCCGGAGGAGCTGCTTCAGTAGGAGGAGACGTAACTTCTGGTTTGCCGCGTGTAGAAGAAGTGTTTGAAAAGAGACAACCAAAGATACCAGCTGTGGTCTCTAAGGCAGAAGGTATCGTGGTAGACATTAGAACTGAAGGACGAGAGAAGGTGATTGTAGTTGCTCCAGACATGACAGTTAAGGGCGCACCAAAGAAAAAAGATAATATTGAATACGAAGTGAATTATCGTCGTGTCGTAGCTGTGTTTAAGGGTGAGACTGTAAAACAAGGACAACTGCTTACTGATGGTTCAGCTTTATTGCCAGAACTATTCAAGTACGGAGGACAAGAAGTGACTCAAGACTACATCATTTCTGAAGTAAACAAGATCTATGAACTACAGGGTGTAACTATCGCTCGTAAGCATATTGAATTAATTGTGAAGCAGATGATGTCACGAGTGAAGATTACTAATTCTGGAGGAAGTCACTTTACTGTTGGTGAAGTGGTAGAAGAATGGATATTTGTTGAAACTAACAATAAGCTCAAGGAAGCCGGTAATGAAGTAGCTAAAGCTGATAGACTTATCTTAGGTATTACTGAAACCTCACTTTCACGTAAGAGTTTCCTTTCAGCCGCTTCATTCCAAAACACTACTCGAGTTTTGATTAACGCCGCTGTAAAGGGCAGTCAAGACAACTTGGCTGGTCTAATGGAAAACGTTATTATCGGAAAACTAATCCCAGCAGGCTCAGGCTTTAAGGGAAGTAAGAAGTTCCAGATGATTGAGGAGATGCAGAGAGGGCAATAAACAATGAAGAGGGAGGAAAACAAAAAGCGGCACCTAGGTGTCGCTTTTTGTTTTTGGCGATCTAGTCTCAAAAAAAGAATAATAGTATTAATACCACAATCGATTATGGTATTAATATCACAATCGATACTATGATTAATAGATTTAAAATCCACCCCTAACTATTTGTTCGGTAGTCCTCGCTTCTGACATTGTCGCTGCGGATACTTGCAAATAGTTAGGGGTGGGTTTTCTCAATGTGAAAGTCTAAAAATTTAAAAAGACAAACCCCGACAACGCGAGGTTGTCGGGGAATTCAGCGTTTTTTGATTTGGCCCCAGATTAGCCAGACCGCGAAATACAGGCCGATTGGGCCAGTGAAAAAACAAGCCACCGCAGGAAGAATTTTCCAGTGCCAATTCGGGGCTCCTTCGTTGGCGTAGGCAACCCAGGCTACTGGAGCGGCAATGGCCCCAAGGATGAGGCAGAGAACCAACCAAGGCAAAATCTGTTCAAACATTTTCCATCTCCTCAGCAGTTGTACTATTTTCATTATAGCATAAAAATAACCAAAAAGCAATATTTTGGGCAAGGCACAGAGTTTTCGAGTATAATAATCAGACTTATTTATGAATGATGCTGTACAGCAAATAAAAGACCGACTGAATATTATCGACGTGATTGCTCCTTATGTGGAGTTGCAAAAGGCTGGTCGAAACATGAAAGCCAGGTGTCCATTTCATAGTGAAAAAACTCCTTCATTCAATGTTTCTCCAGAACGCGGCATGTACCATTGTTATGGTTGTGGGGTTGGTGGGGACATGTTTACTTTTGTCGAAGCGATTGAAGGGGTTGATTTTAAGGGGGCGTTAAAGATATTGGCTGATAAAGCCAATATTGAGTTAACTCCAGTTTCACCACAGAGAAAGACCGAAAGAGATAGATTGTTTTTAATCATGGAAGAAGCGACCAAGTTTTATGAGTCTTGCCTGCCTTTTGCGGTCGAGGCAAAAACATACATTGAAAAACGTGGGGTGTTAGCAGCGACAATTGGTTCTTGGCGAATTGGTTTTGCTCCCGGTCCACCGATTTCTGGTTGGGGAGTAGTCAAAGAACACTTAATAAAAAAAGGCTTTACGGAAGCTGAGTTGTTTAAGGCCGGCTTAATTAAACCTAGTGATAAAGGTAAAGACTCGTATGATGTGTTTCGTAACCGCATCATGTTTCCTTTGTTTAATCAAAGTGGTCAGGTGGTGGGATTTTCTGGTCGAACCATGGAGACGGGAGAAGGAATACCAAAATATGTCAATTCTCCAGAAACAGATTTATATAAAAAGTCGGAGTTACTTTACGGGTACAATTTCGCCAAGCAGGGAATTAGACACTTGGACTTTTCATTGATTGTGGAAGGCCAGTTTGATGTAGTAATGAGCCACCAAGCTGGCTATACCAATACGGTGGCTGTTTCCGGGACCGCTCTTTCGACTCTACATGTTCAACTACTAGAGAGAATGTCTAATAAAGTAGTATTAGCGCTAGATGCCGATAAAGCTGGGGTGGCAGCGGTCAGGAGAGCGGCCGATTTGATGTTGCGGCGGGGCTTGGATGTCAAAGTCGCTATGCTACCAGCTGGTAGTGACCCGGCCGATATGGTTTTAAAGAATGTAAAAGATTATAAACAAGTCATCGGTAAATCAGTTCACGTGATTGAATTTTTACTTAAAGTTCTTCAGTCACAAAATTTGGACGAAAGGACTTTTAAGCTACGAGCTAGAGAAGAAATTATTCCTTATATTATACTTTTACCAAATCATATTGACCAAGATCATTTTGAAGGTAAACTAGCTGAAGTTTTAAAAACTACCAAAGAGGCTATTCATTATGAAGTGGAAAGACTAAATGAAAATAAAAGTCAGTCAAATGAGAAGTTTGGAGATGTAGCGGCTTTAAAATCAAAAGATAAAATAATAACCAGTTCACCTAAACAACTAAATTCCACTTTACTTACTTATCTTATTGGGGCTTTGCCGTTGTTAAGTAGCGAAGCAGAACAAAAAGTTAAGGACATAATAGAGAATGTGGCTGGAAAAACTTTTAGTGAATTAGATGAAAATCTAACCCCCGCCGCTAAAGCGGAGGTACTTTTCAGAGTTGAGACATTTCTTGATAAGAATCCGCGAAAAGTGTTTGATGAAGAATTTATATATAAATTGAATGAATATAGAAACACACTTGTAAAGGACCAGCTTAAGGTTCTTAAGGGACTGCAAAAGGAGTTGGAATTAAATGGTGATGAAGATGAGGGCTCGGCGCTTTCTTTAAGAATTGGTGAGTTATCTAAGCTTAGACAAGTCGAACCATACAACGTTGATTTACTTAAGTAAAATAACAGTATAGCTGGACTTTTTTGAAATTTTCTGTATAGTTGTAAAACTATGGCTACCAAAAAGGCCACAAAAAAAGTCGTAAAAAAAGCGGTCAAAACCGTCACTAAAAAAGCTAAAAAACCAATCGCTAAAAAAGCGAAGGTTAAATCTAAAACAGTAGTAAAAAAAGTCGTAAAAAAGCCTAGCAAGAAGGTGGCTAAGAAAGTAGTTAAGAAGAATACTAAGAAAGTTGTCAAAACCGTCGCTAAAAAGGCGAAGGCTAAACCTAAAGTAGTAGTTAAGAAGGAAGTAAAAAAATCAGTAAAAAAAGTTGCTAAGGTAAAAAAAGTAGCCTTAACTAAGAGTGAAAAAATTCTAGAATTAAAAGCCGCTGAGTTGATGAAGCTGGGACGAGAACGAGGCTATGTTACATATGATGAAATGCTACGCTCATTTCCAGAAATAGAAAAAGACATTGAGTTTCTTGATGTTCTCTATGAGCGGTTTTCAATTGCAGGAATAGACGTACTCCAAAGTGGGGGGATGTTAGGTGACGACGCTAGCATTGATATTATTGCCCAGAAAAATGCTTTTAAGCGAAGTGATAGTGGTTTTGATTCAATTCAAATGTACCTTCGTGAAATCGGCCAGTATCCACTTTTGAATGCACAAGAAGAAAGGGTCTTGGCCAAAAGAATTGTCGATGGTGATGAGGAGGCTAGAAACTTATTAGCTAGAGCTAACTTACGTCTAGTGGTATCAATTGCCAAGAAGTATGTAGGTCGTTCTCCAGACCTTACTTTACTTGACTTGATTCAAGAGGGGAATTTAGGACTTTTTAAGGCTGTTGATAAGTTTGACTTCACTAAAGGTTTTAAATTTTCTACCTATGCAACTTGGTGGATTAGACAAGCTATCACTCGAGCTTTAGCTGATCAGTCACGGACTATCCGTATTCCTGTTCACATGGTTGAAACTATGGCTAAATATAAACAAGTTTCTCGTCGTCTTTCTCAAGACCTGGGAAGAGATCCTATGCCTGAGGAAATTGCTACTGAAATGGGGGTTGAGGTAGAAAAAGTTTATCAAATTGAAAAAATTAGTCAGGATACTATTTCGCTCGAACTTCCAGTTGGAGATGATGACGATCGGTCACGACTGTCAGACTTTATTGCTGATGATAAAATTGTCTCCCCAGATCAAGAGGTTGCGCATAGTATTTTAACTGATCAAATTACTGAAATTCTCGACACTCTATCTGAAAAGGAACGTAAAATTTTGGAAATGCGACACGGCCTACTCGATGGTACTTATCATACTCTTGAAGAAGTCGGTAAAGAATTCGGTGTAACCCGTGAACGTATTCGGCAAATTGAAGCGAAGGCACTCGAGAAGATACGACAGCATGAGAAGGCTCGTAGACTAAAATCTTACTAAGTAAGATTTTCTACAATAGATTCTCCCTCTGGGGTCGAATCCAATGTCTACAAGCACACTATAAATATAGTCGTAGCTACCGCTACTCCTTATTTATAGGGCAAGGCGTCTAAAATAAGACTTGAGTTAGAGAAAAAGCCCTGTGAGGGGCTTTTTCTCTAGTGTCTTGCACTCCATAAACATAGTCATGACTATGTCATTCCTTGTTTATTGGGCTCGTAGACTAAAGTCATATTAATCATATGACTTTCTACATTGGATTCTCTCCCGGAGGTCGAATCCAATGTCTACAAGCACACTATAAATATAGTCGTAGCTACCGCTACTCCTTATTTATAGGGCAAGACGTCTCAAGTCTTACTAAATGTGCGACTTTATATTAAACCCCGCACAAGTAATTGTGGGGGGTTTTATTTCAATGAAAATGCTTGTTTAAAAAAGACTATTTAGCCTCTTTTTGCATCTCCAGCTCATTAATTTCAATTTCTAAGTTATCTGGTTCAGTTGAGCTGCTATTACCAAACCAAGGACTAAGAGCGGTTAGAGCAATAGTGGCAACAATTAATCCTGAAATCATGGTTGGAACTCCTTGTCTCATCCAGTCAATAAACTTGATTGGAGTATCAGTCTTTTCTGATTTGGCAATTACAATTACCCCAGCCGTTGAACCAATAGGAGAACCATTACCACCAAACCCAACCCCGAAGACTAGAGCCCACCATAAAAGATCAACTGGGATACCCTGAGTTCCTAGGTAAGCGATAATAGGAATCATGGCTACTGTAAAAGGAATATTATCGATAATGGCTGAAAGAAAAGCGCTGGCCCAAAGTAGGACAATAGCAGTTAGGAGAAGATTGTCTTGAGCACCTGAGGTAAGTAGGTTGGCTCCGGATTCAAGAACACCAGAAAATTCAAGGCCACCGACAATTACAAAAAGTGAACCAAAGAAAAGTAGAACAGATAGTTCGCATTTCTCTATAATGTGTTGTGGGTCGGTATGAGGAGCAATAATAACTAAAGCTAAGGCCGCTCCAATTAGAGCGACCATTGACGCCTCAAGATGGAGTAATGAGTGTGTAAAGAACATGATTACCACAAGTCCAAAAACGCCAAGTAGTTTTTTTAGCATCACGACGTCAGTGATAGCTTCTCTTTCGTTCATTTGAAGTAACTTCTCTACATTTTTTGGTTCTTTTTTGAGGTCGCGACGAAAAATAAAACGGAACAAGATAAGAGTAACTAGCCAAGTAACCAATACTACTGGTAGAGCGTGTGCTAAAAAGTCATTGAAAGTAAAACCAGCTGCGGTACCAATCATGATATTTGGCGGATCACCAATCAGGGTGGCCGTACCACCAACATTAGAAAGTAAGGCTTCGGCCATCAAAATTGGAATCGGATTAATCTTGAGCATATCAGCGATAATGATGGTGATAGGAACAATCATGATGATTGTGGTCACATTATCTAAAATCATCGATAATACTGCTGTGATAGCGGAAAGGGCAACCATTAACTTCCAGGGATCGCCTTTGGTTTTTTTAGCAGTCCAAATGCCTAAGTATTGAAAAACACCGGTTTTTTCTAACATACTTACCAGAATCATCATACCGAACAGAAGTCCAAGGGTATTAAAATCAATTGCTTCAAGAGCGTTGTTAGGGTGGTAAAAATCAAAGTACATTCCAGCTAGTAACATAGTTAGAGCTCCCAGCAGACCGATAACTGTACGGTGAATTCTCTCAGTTAAGATAAAAATGAAAGTAATAACAAAGATTACTAATGAAATGATTCCGACGGTTTCCATAATAGGTATTTATAAAATGTTAAAAACTAAAAAAAGTACATTTGATTGTACTTTTTTAAGGATCAATTTATTCGCTGTCAGCGATATTTAGAGCGTGGGCAATAATGTGTTTTACTCCTCTCCTTGATATAACACCAACTGGCTTGCCTTCGTTATCTACAACCGGAATATGGGTGCGGTTGTTGGCTATGGCTAAGGCCGCTACGGCCATAAGACTATCTGTAGTCTCAATGGGACTTA
This sequence comes from Minisyncoccia bacterium, assembly GCA_041736805.1. Taxonomy (GTDB): domain Bacteria; phylum Patescibacteriota; class Minisyncoccia; order Phycocordibacterales; family UBA918; genus OLB19. Next base: position 125,925 of record JBGSSW010000016.1, on the reverse strand, counting down.
TATTTAGTGACATGAAATCTTTTACTAAAGTCAGTCTGGCGTCTGCTACAGCATCGGTGAACATATCTGTGCTAGCAAAGTGGGCAGCAATACTATCGCCGTCCATGTATTCTGGAACAATAGCATCTAACACATCAGACATACCAATTTCACCAACCAACAAACCTTGGTCATTAACCACTAAAAGTGAATTTGTCTGCTTTTCAACCATAGTTTTAATTGTATCTTCGAAAGTAGTATTTTCGTGGATAGTAATGGCTGGTTTTGTAATGTCTATAACTTCCATTAATATTTATAATACTCCTCAATTTTTATTTGTATAGACTATTTATTGCATAATGAAATAAATAAGTCTGCAGGTCAAAATTCAGCTAAATTGACTGAGCATCCTCTTCTTTCAGGGCAATATATAGTTTTGGTGTAATTAGTTGGCGTTCAAAAAGTTCATCAAGCACGACTTCTTCAATTTTATGTACTGCGCAAGTAGCAAGTTTGAATGATAAATCATTTAATAATTCAGGGTGAAGTTCAGCTAAGTCATTCATTTTCTTTTGCGACTGGTCCTTAAAGCTGGTATAAAGTGTTAATACGTGATTCAAGGCCTCGCTAGTAAAGATATGTTCAGCGCTAGATTTATCAATGGCGGCAAGTTCTTTCAACACCTTACGTGAGATAATTGTTTGGGCACGGTAGTACATATATAAATTTTCAGTCTTTTCCGTTTCAGTAAGGTCCCGGAATATCAGTTTAAATTTATTCGCCAACAATTCAAACACATCCTTTCCATCACTATGGATAGACATGTTCGATTCAAGGTTTCCAATTTCTATTGCTTCTAGTTGAAGTTGCAGTTTACCTATAAGTTTTCTATAAACAGTCTCGTTAACTTCTTGATGGTGGTAAAGTTCTTTTAAATGTCTTTTTTCAATACCGATGGCAAAAATACGCAGAACTCTAAGTGAGAGGTCTTTAGTATCTAAGTTTGCAAGTGATTGGCAAGCATCTTCATATTTTTTGTTGTGAATAATTGCTAATTTATCAGCAATGCTACTATCAATATAACCTCTTTTTTCATAGCGCTTCATTCTGTCTTTTACCTCGTGATGAATGAAAGCTCGAGCTTCTTGAGCTTCCACCTTTTCTATTTCAGTCAAAGCGTCTAATTTTAAACGCTTCATAAAGCCTTGGATAGTAGTGGCTTTAATAAATAAGGTGGCAAAGATGCAGCCTACAGTTATTGCTAGCAGGAATTCTTTTGGGGAAGTAGTGATATTCCAACCCGCAAAAGTTAAATCATCAGGAATAAGCAACACCATTGTTACCGCTAAGGCACCACGAAGTGATCCCCAAGACAATAAGTGTTGCCAAGCAGTCGGAATTTTTTTCGAATCACTTGAGAATAAGTTAAATAGTCCAACTAAAGGGTAGATAGATATAGCTCTGGCAATAGCAACAATCAATATTGTAGCAACTACTACGCCTATCATTAAGGCATTTAATTTCGGAACATTTACAAACAAAATACCAATTAAGATGAATATTAGAGAGTTGGACATGAAGGCAAGTTGAGCCCAAAGTTTTTTAACGAATTCCTCAGCTCGAGGATGAATTTTACTTCTTCCGTAGTTACCCATCAGCAAGGCTGAAATTGTAGTAGCAATAATCGGGGATAGATGTAAGTTATGTTCGTCAAAAAAAGAAAGTCCTGAAATTATTTCAGACAAAATAAAGGTTACATGAGCCAATACTATGGTTAGAGTTATGCTGGCTACTTCGTTCTCTCGACAGATACCAACTAACTTAGCGAAGATAGCGCCTATCACTACTCCGAAAATAACTCCTCCGACTAGCATTGAGGTGAAACTAATTAGACCTTCAATAACTGTCTCATAACCATGGAAACCAAATCTAGCGATTTCGAGTAAGACAATAAAAAGTGCCACAGCTGTGGCGTCATTGAATAGACTTTCGCCCTCAAAAATTAATGAAAGACGTCGAGGAGCACCATATTCCTTGAATAAAGCTAAAACTGCCACTGGGTCAGTGGCAGATATTAGGGCACCAAATAACAAGGTCAGAATAAAAGGTACATTAAAGCCAAGAAAAGTTAAGAGGAAATACATGGCTCCACCGATGACAAGAGTGGACAAAACTAAGCCTAGGATAGAAAGAACTAAGACTATCGGTGCATCCTCAACGATTCTGCGGGCATTTATATTGTAGGCGGATTCAAATATAAGAGTTGGTAAAAGCAGGTAAAACAATAGTTGTGGTGTAAGGGTGAATTCGCTAAAGAAATGGAAAGCGGGAATTTGAGCCAATAAGCCCAAAATTAGACCAATAATAACCAGAAAAACAGTATGGGGTAGTTTTACACGTCTAGCCCAAAAAACGGCCAAACTTGAGATGCCAAGCATGGTAAAAATGGCTAGAGTAGCGTTTGCAGTAAGCATAAGTAGACAACCTTTTTAAAGTGTTAGTTTGCTACTATACTCTCACTTAGGCTGACTAGCAAGTGTATAACATGTATACTGAAAATTAATGAAAAAGGTTAAAGAAATTAGTGTTTTTGACCAGGCTTTATCTAAGCTAAACCCAGCTCAGCTTGAAGCAGTGGATAATATTGAAGGCCCGGTAATGGTTATTGCTGGTCCCGGAACCGGTAAAACACAAATTTTAACTTTGCGGATAGCTAATATCTTAAAAAGAACAGATACTCGTCCGGAACAAGTCCTCGCCTTAACTTTTACTGAATCTGGTGTAAAGGCAATGCGGAGTAGGTTGGCTGCTTTTATTGGCGTTGAAGCCTACCGTGTCCCTATACATACCTTCCATAGTTTTGCTGGGGAACTGATTAGAAAGTATCCTGATTCTTATAAAAACATAGTTGGTGGTAGGCCAGCTTCTGATTTAGAGAAAATTACTTTAATTGAAGAGTTGTTGGAAGCAGGCAGCTATAGACGTCTAAGACCACACGGTGATCATTCCTACTATGTAAAACCGATTCTTGACGCTATTGCTACCATGAAAAAGGAGAATATTTCTCCAGATAAATTTGCAACTTTTATAAATCAACAGGAAAGAGATTTGGAACAAATAGAAAAGATTCACGAAAAAGGCGCTCACAAAGGAAAGGTCAGAGGGGAATATTTGGAAGCAGAGAAATTCCTCGAGCGTAATAAGGAATTATTGAATATTTATCAACTTTACATTAATCAGCTACATCAAGGCCGACTGTTTGATTTTGAAGATATGATCCTTGACACAATTGAGGCCTTAGAAAATAACCAAGAAATGTTGTTTGATGTGCAAGAGCAGTATTTATATATTCTGGCTGATGAACATCAAGATGTAAATCAGAGTCAGAATCGTTTGATGGAGCTTATAGCCTCTTACCACGATAAACCCAATATCTTTGTAGTCGGAGACGAAAAACAGGCTATTTACCGTTTTCAAGGCGCTTCGTTAGATAACTTTCTCTATTTTAGTGATATCTATAAAGGAGCAAAGATAATCACACTAACTAGCAATTATCGTTCCGATCAAAAAATCCTAGATGTTGCTCACAATAGTATTGCTACCGATGACCCACTCTTGAAAGATTTACGAGTTCCACTACAGGCGGAACAAAAATTATCTGTTATTGTTTCCCAACAAAATTTCTCCCACAGTGCAATCGAAGATTCGTGGGTAGTTCAACAAATAGTGAATCACCAAAAATCTGGAGTTCCATATGATGAAATGGCTATTATTGTGCGGACAAACCGCGAGGTAGAGAAATTTAGTAAGTTGTTACGCAAAGAAAACATCCCAACCCTTCCTTCGGCTGATGGAGATGTTTTGGAACACCCGATAACTTTACAGATTATTAATTTAATAAAGGTAGTTATTGAACCGAAAAACGAACAAGCTTTAGCTGAGCTTCTCCACGCCCCTTATTTAGGTATCCCTACGCCAGATTTAGTAACCTTTTTATCTGCTCGCAATATCGGCACTAGACTTTTTGACCTAATAGAAAGTGAAGCAAGATTATCTGAAATTGGAATCAAGGAAGTGTTTGCCTTTAATAAGTTTATCAACTTGTTAAAGATGGCACGTCAATATCAAATAACTAAAAATCCGGCCGAAGTAACAGAATATCTTTTACGGGAAAGTGGCTTTATAGATTATGTAATAAAGCAGGATACATTTGAGTCAATTAGGATAATTAGAAGACTGTATGATGAATTGGAATCAATGTTTATAAAAGGTGAAATAAAAAATCTAACCTCATTTTTAAAGTACCTAGACACCTGCCAAAAATACAAAATACCTTTACTGGCTCCCTATGTGGGTACAACTGCTAAAGCTGTAAATGTCATGACGGCTCACAAGTCAAAGGGTTTAGAATTTGAGGTAGTCATAATTCCGCACTTAACCGATAACGTTTGGGGAGCAAACCAAAGACCAAACTTATTTAAATTACCGGTAGTAAAACACACTGCCGATAGTAAGTCTTTAATCGAAGATGATGAAAGAAGACTTTTTTACGTTTCAATGACTAGGGCAAAAAGAGTTTTACAATTTTCATTTTCAAACCAAAATAACGACGGTAGAGAATTGGTCTTATCCCGCTTCTTAGTTGCTCTTGAGGGAAATAAGATTACCGAAGAATCAACTACTAATTTTGAAGATAATTTTAGGCCTTTAGATAGTATAAAAAAAGTCTGCGCTCCATCTTTGGATACGGATTTTCTGCGGTTGTCTTTGTCAAAACGGGGTTGGTCAGCAACTTCTTTCAACAATTACAGTAAAAGCCCTTGGGAGTATATTTACAAGAATGCTCTTAGAATTCCAACTATTAAGACTCCCGAATTACAGTTTGGTAGTTCTGTTCATGCGGTTTTAGAAAAAATCATTCGTCACTTTAATGAAGAGGGTAAAATGCCAAAAGAGACAGCAATTAACGATTGGTTAAAAAATATTTTGAGTGTAAATTCAGTTACACTTGAAGAATTTACTAGACAACATGAAAGGGGGTTAAAGGCAGTACTGGCTTATTTACCAGTTTTGCAAAAATCACTGACAACTACAATGAGGACAGAGTATTCAATTAAAGCATTGTTGAAAACCGGGATTGAGGATTTTCCGGAAGTACTTTTGACTGGTAATTTTGATCGACTTGACTATGACGAACAGGGAAGGGTTGTAAAAGTTGTTGACTACAAGACAGGTAAAACAAAGACGCGTGGAGAGATTGAAGGAACTACAAAAAATAGTCAAGGTAATTATAAAAGACAGTTAGTTTTTTATGCTCTACTCCTTTCGCTTCAACCAGATGAAAAGTTTCGGTGTACAAACGGAGTCCTTTCATTTGTTGAGCCTGATAGTAAGGGCAATATACATGAAGAAGTATTTAATATAACCAAGGAAGAAATTTCCAATCTGAAATCTGAAATAATTGAAGCTACTCAGCAAATAGTTTCAGGAGATTGTTTACAAACAGTTTGTGACAGCGAAAATTGCAGTTTCTGCCATTTAGTTGAACTTTTAAATAAATAAAATACTTAGCCGAGTAAAAATAGCTAAGTATTTTATTTTGGTGGTACAAATTAAACCTGGGGTGTAGTGGAAGCAGTTGGACCAGATCCTTCTAGTTGACCAAGAAGATTTTCAACTATTTGTTTAATCACATCATAAGGTTGAGCACCTTCAATTGGAGCTCTCTGATTACCGATTATAACGAAAGAATTGGGCGTGCCTTCTATTTTTGCTTGTGCACCATCTTTAAGACTAGCCGCTAGAACGTCCCTCATTTTGCCTGTCTCCAAACAATTCTTGAAAGCAGCCTCATCTACGCCAGCTTCTTTAGCATAGTCAGGTATTTTACTAATATTAGTTCCTTCTTCGAGTCTGCGTTCTTCAAAGACCTGGTCAGTAAATTTCCAAAAAGCGTCATTTCCACCTAAATCACCAACACAAAGTGCCGACTCAGAGATACGCGGGGCATTAGGGTGTAACTCAGGAATTGGATATTGACGGTAAACCCAAGCAATTTTACCGTCCACAGCGTATTCGTTCATAATTTGATTCATTGTTGTGTGAAAAGTTTTACAGAAAGGGCAGTCATAATCTGAGTACTCCACAATTAAAATTGGAGCGTTTGGATTACCTCGGATGTAATCAGTTTCATCAACTGGGCGAATGGTGTTTGCTTCTTTAGAGATAGTAGTCACTGATTCATTTGTTGGAGAGAGACTACTACCAGTACCGGTATAATATATTGCAACAGCAATAAGAGCGAAGCCAAAAATGATTGCGGCAGGAATGGCAATCGAAGAAGAGTTATTTGTTGATGGTTCCATATTGTAATTTGATTAATATGTATAAATTATAGCATGTTCAATATTGTGTAGTGATATAATATTCACCATATGGATATTTTTGACGCTCTAATTCTTGGTATTGTTCAAGGTATAACAGAATTCTTACCAATTTCATCAAGTGGTCATTTGGTCTTAGTTCAGGAATTTATCAAAATTGATGAGGTTAATACCCTCGCTTTTGATGGCGTTCTCCACCTGGCTACCACGCTAGCTGTTATAATTTACTTTTGGAGTGATATTTTGGTACTAATTCAAACTGCGATTAGAAAATTGGGACGCCTGCCAATTAATACCAAAGACCAAACCCTCCTCTACGCATTGTTAATTGGAACAGTTCCAGCTGTAATAATTGGCCTGTTGTTTGAATCGATAATGAATGAACATTTCCAGTCCATAAAAATAGTCGGAACAATGTTGTTCCTTGCGGCAATTTTCTTTATGTATGCAGAGTGGAGATATTATAAAAACCCCCCACAAGGAGCATTGACTATTAGAAAAGGTTTTTTGGTAGGCTGCTTTCAGGCCTTAGCCTTATTACCGGGTTTTTCTCGTTCCGGTTCAACTCTAGCGGGAGGAATGTTATTAGGAATGACCAGGCTTGAGTCAGCCAAGTTTTCATTTTTGTTGGCTATACCAATTACTTTAGCTGTCGGTATAAAAATGCTTTTAAAACTAATTGTTGACGGTGGCAGCGTAGCCTGGTTACCGGTAACTATCGGTGCTTGCACTAGCTTTGTAACAGCTTTGATAGTGTTGCATTTCTTCATTGAATTTATCCGAAGATATACACTTTGGCCTTTTATTTGGTACAGCATTATTTTATCTATGGTAGTTGGGTATGTGGCTGTTTACGTCTAAATTATAAAGATTAGAAGAGTAAAGAGTGAGTCATTGCCCCGTCTTCTTTTATTAGCCAAGTACTAGTATCAAGTGGAACCTCTCTTTTTCTTGAACCATCTTTAAATTTTATGTGTCCATTCTTTAAGGCGTAGTCAAAGATTTTTTTTGTGACCCTAACGTCCTGCTCACAGTATTTTTTTATCTCAGCAATTTTTCCTTCCCTCCACCAACGAACTGCTTGAAGTCCATTAGCAGATTTTTTGGCACCAACAGTAGCTTCGGCTACGCTATCTAGGCGCAGTCTCCGGCCAAGTGATTTTCTAATTTCTTCAAGCAAGTCGATACTTTTTATGGTTGTTAAATCACCTGGATAGTATTTATTCAATAACGGAATATCAAAGTGATTACTATTATAACCAACTAAAGCATCTGTCTGTTCAAGCATGGGCCAAACTTTCTGTAATTCATCAACCGAAACAGTAGTATAAATCTCCGTTTCGCTGTCATAAAAAGTACCGACAGAAATGTCTAAGGCTGTGGGGTCTGTACTACCCACATCTTGGAAAATATTCTGGGTTTCTAAGTCAAAAACAATATAGCGCATCTTATTGGTTGGCGATTAAGTAAGTAAGTATGTCGTGTATGTTACCTTTAATTTCTGTTGAAAGGACTAGATTTTTCAAGGTAAATTTACTAGAATTTATCTCATCTGTCCCAACTACTATCGAGTATGTGATACCTCTATCAACCGCTTCCGCTATTTTTTTACCTATTTTTTTAGTACCGATATCGGTACTTACAGAAATGCCTCGTTTACGTATAGCTTGAGCTACCATAGTTGCTTCAAGATTTAATTTTTCATCGGTAGGAATAATTACTACTTTTGCAGTGGTATTCTGGATTGAACTGGGAATTAGTTTATGAGTAAAGAGAAAATCTTTCATAGTCACGTCTCCCATACCGAAACCGGTGCCAGAAATTTTTTTATCTGTAAACATACTAGTTAAGTTACTATAACGTCCGCCGCCAAGAAGGGAACGATTATTCTCTCCAGAGATATCAAAAATTTCAAAAATTGTATCAGTATAGTAATCAAAACCGCGAGCTAGAGAGTAGTCAATTTTCACGTTTGTAATACCAAGAGCCTTTAATCCGCTGATGACTTCGTTATCAACGGGATTTACTGAAGTACTGACTTTAGACTGGACTACTTCTGCTATCTGTCTATCTCCCAAAATATTTTCTAGTTCCGAAAGATATTCTTCTGAAGATATTTTTCTAAATCTATCGTTTAATCTAGTGATTTTAGTTTGTTTAGAAACATCTTTTATACCAATTGAATCATAGTAGGTAGACATATCACTTCGATTATTAATTTTTACTTCAAACATGTCGGGAGTGGCACCAAAATCTATTAAGATTTGACAAGCTAAAGAAATAATTTCTACATCAGCTATATAGTCATCTGCTCCAAATATGTCACAATTTAACTGCCAATGCTCGCGTAGGCGTCCACGTTGAGGTCTTTCATATCTAAACAAGTTGGGAATTGAGTACCAACGTAATGGAAAACGAAGTGTTCTTTGTCTTCCTGCCACCATACGTGCAACTGTTGGCGTCATCTCGGGCCTTAAAGTCACTTCACGTTCACCTCTGTCAATAAAGCTATAAGTCTGTTCAGTGACAATCTCTTCATTGGCTGTGCCTTTACTTTTGTATAAATCCGCCGGTTCTAAAATTGAAGCTTCATAACGTTCAAATCCAAATAGCTCAGCGGTTTTTTGCCAACTGTTAAAAATATAACTTTGAATTGCCATGTCTTCAGGGTAAAAATCACGAACTCCTTTATACGCTTCAGTTGAGAGTTTTTTATCCATATTTACATGATTGTAGGTGAGAGGTGTCTGAAGTGCAAGCTTAATTACTATAATTCTGGGCAGGATTACTTAAGCTTCTAAGCCTAGCGTCGGTTGCTTTCTGGATAGTCGCCTGAATACCCCTTGGGTCTGGCAAGCCATTAATAGTGAAATTTTCTTCACCTGTACCAGCGGTGTGTGCGTGCAAGGTTCCGAAATTAAGAAAAGTTGGAATTACACCGTCAACCACTACCTTAGTGTCTTGCAGTCTTTCAAGTCTAAAACTACTGACTTTACGATTAAAAAAACGAACTTGATCAATCACGATAATGCGATGATCTGTTACTATCCAAAGGTCCAGATAATAATGCGTCCAGACCATAAAACCAGCCAGCAAACTAAATAATAGCCAAATTGATATAACGAAAGCTATTAGAGGTAGATGTGATTGTAGGTGTAAAGATTCTGGGATTATTTGGGGAAAGACAGCTAACAAAAAAATGACAAATATGGGTGCCAAGACCATTGTAAAAGTGCCAAACAAGTCTGAAAAAATAATAAACCAATGTTTACGTATAGTCGATATTATGTGTTCTTCATTTTCAAGTTCAATTTTTTCGAATAACATAGTATTAAATAATTAAAACCATTATTCCCATCAAGATCATCAAAGGCAGAGTAGTAGAGTAATACAGTATTAGCGTTAATCTAGTAATTTTTTCATCAACACTATATTCGTTCCAGTGATAATGAACAATTATAGAAAATATAATATAAACGATAGTGGTGATATAAAAGATTAAAGTAGACATTGCATGAAAGGGAATATTAATCATCGCCGAAATATTAGAAATTGAGTCCATATACTTTATTTTAACACTAATTGGGAGTAACGAACCACGTTATATTGATCAAAATTGGTGGTAGTAGAAAATTTATTAGAGGCTACTGTTTTAATTAGCACAGCTTGTTCTGGCTCATGTTCTAACCACAATTCACCATTTTTTAACAAGTAGGACGCAGATTGCCGTATAATTTTACTAATTAGCTCCATGCCGTTGATTCCTCCATACAAGGCATTTCTCGGCTCGAATTTACGGACTGAATTTTCAGTTCGATTCAACTTAGGGTCGATGTATGGGGGGTTAGAGACTATGTAGTCGTATTTTTTTAAAGCCTTGTTTTCGACTAAAAAAAGGTCACCTTGAAACAATTTAAATCTTTTCTCATCAATAGAATTGGATAGGCAATTTATTTTAATTGTATCTAAGTGCTCTTCTTCTAGTTCAACAAAGTGCACTGTCACTTCAGGTATGGCGTTAGCTACGGCCACGCCAATACAGCCACTACCAGCACACAAATCAAGTAAAGTAATATTTCTTTGTCCCTCTGAAACTCTTTTCTTAATATACAAAATTAATTTCTCAATCCAAAACTCAGTTTCTACTCTAGGTATTAGGGGTTTTGAGTTAAGGTAAATTGTTGTTCCAAGAAAGGGAATTGAGCCTATTATGTAAGCTAGTGGTTCACCAGATTCAAGTCTAGTGCAGTCTGTAAAAAAACCTTTGGTTTTTTCACCTTGATACTTCTCCTTCAACAACCAAGCTATTTCTTGACTAAGCATAAATAATGTTGCATTATAAGGGTAGAATCGTATTTGTCAACGGCCGTAGGGGAAGACTAATGAACACAAACACAAAGGTTGTATTTGGTTTGTCGGAATTTTTGCTAGCTCAGTTTGCCCAGTCGGGAAGGATTACTGTTCATAGATCAATTTTCAAGAATGAGGTTTTCTTTCAAGTCATTGAAGAGTTCAAGGGACAGTTGAACTACGAAGATCTTTTTGCCATCAGTTCCTTATGCGGATTTAATTTCAGTAACCCCCAAGAGTGTTCATGTTCTAGGGAACAAAGATTTCATATCTTATTAATTTGTGTTGCGTATACACATGGAATAAAGAATAGCTAGAACTTTTTATTGCATCTGAACCTAATGACCATGTAAGTTGTTATGCCTAGACAATTTACCTGGTCGTTTTTTTAATAAGTTGCCAACAGGCAGGTACTTTTTGTTTTTATAATTTTGCTACACTTATAGTTAGTATGAAAAAGAACACTAAATTGTATGAGACTGTGGCAGCCATGATGGCTCCGGGTAAAGGAATCTTAGCAGCTGATGAAAGTGATGCTACAGCAGGAAAAAGACTGGCGATGGTTAATCTACCAAACAAACCAGAAAACCGACAGGATTTCCGTGAGATACTTTTTGGGGCCCCAGGAATTGAGGAATTTTTGTCAGGTGTAATTATGTATGATTCTTCCATTAAGAACTTTACTGATGATGGAACACCGTTTCCGGATTTACTCACAGCCAAAGGGATTGTGCCCGGTATTAAAGTTGACTTAGGGACTGTTGATCTACAAGGCTTCAAAGGGGAAGTAGTTTCTCAAGGGTTAGACAATTTAGAGGAAAGATTTAAGGAGTATTATGACCTTGGAGCTCGTTTTGCAAAGTGGCGCGCTGTAATTAATATTGATGAAGATGATCTGCCAACCGACGAAGCTATAACTGCAAATTGTGTCATGCTGACTCGTTATGCACAAATTGCCCAAGCCGCAGGAATTGTACCAATGGTAGAGCCAGAAGTTATCTATGCCGGGGATCATGATTTAACTAAAGCAGAAATGGTCACTACTCGCACTTTACAAATACTTTTTCACACCCTTCAAACTTACAAAGTTGACTTAGAGGGTTTGATATTAAAGTCTTCAATGGTTTTGGCTGGAGACATGTGTTCTGAACAATCAACTCCCGAGCAGGTAGCTAATGCTACGCTGCGAACTTTCCATTTGTCAGTCCCTCATGAAGTGGGCGGAATAGCTTTCCTTTCTGGTGGGCAAACACCTAAACGATCTACAGAAAATTTAAACGCTATTGCCCGCTTAGGAGCACAACCTTGGCCAATTACCTATTCGTTCTCAAGAGCGATTGAAGAACCTGTTTTGATGGCTTGGCAGGGTAAACCAGAAAATATCGGTGCTGCCCAAAGTGCTCTTTTGCACTCATGTAAAATGAATAGTTTAGCTGCACAAGGCAAGTATAATCCCGCAGACGATAAATAGATAATAAATGCAAAAGAAATAAAAAAACCTCCTTTGTAGGAGGTCTTTTTATTTCTTTTGCTTATAGACTGTGTGTGTCTGAGAAACTGGATTAAACTTTTTGGTTTCGTATTTCTTACTAGGGTCTTTTTTAACCTTATTATTGAAACGAGTGTAGTAGGTATGGCCCTTACCAACACCGTTTTTATCTCCAACCGAGACTAGCTTTATTAGTAAATCTTGTGACATAGTGGTCTCGATTCTAGCAAATAAGTCACTTTTAGTCAATTGGTAGCCTTAAAAACTTTAATATTCACTTCGAGAATTATCAGAACTTGACTTAGTCCAAATAGTACTGTCTTTTATGATAAATCAGACTAAGTCTTCATTTTTCGAGGGGTTAAAAGCAAAAAAAGTTAATAATAGCAGCGATAGAAAAGTCTTGTGTGATATTATGTTTTGGAGCTATGTATTTATCAAACTTGATAAAGAAAATAGCCATTTTTTCATGAAAGTACTCACTTTTGGTTGGGACTTTCCACCATCACGAAATGGCGGTCTTGGTGTTGCCTGTTTTGGTATGACTCGTGAGCTAATTCGTAATGGAGTGGAAGTTATTTTTGTCTTACCTAGAAGGCAAGATGTTGTCGGCGATGTTCGCTTTGTCTTTGCTGACTCAGCTAGAAAAGTAAAGGTACGTGAAGTGAATTCATTTTTACAACCCTATCATGCCGCTGAAAGTCGCGTTCATTATATTGAGTCATATGACACAGAAGGAAGGCCCATAATTAAGTCACGCACCATTGTCGAAGAAGCCCACCGCTTTGCTCACCAAGCTTCTTTAATAGCCTTAGAAGAAGATTTTGATATTATCCACGCTCATGATTGGACATCATACTTGGCTGGTGTGGCAGCTAAACTAGCTAGCGGTAAGCCACTTGTTTTGCATGTTCACGCAACCTCTTATGATCAAGCCGCTGGTACAAATGTTGACCCTTCTATTTTTAAAATTGAATGCGAAGCTTTTGCTCAGGCTGATAAAATAATCACCGTTAGTCAATTTACAAAAAATATTATTGTAAATAATCATGGCGTTAATCCTAACAAAGTTGAGGTTGTCCATAATGGATGTGATACAAGTGAACCTGCTAGATTGACTCCTACTTTAGCTGGGCTAAAAGCACAAGGTAAAAAAATCGTTCTCTATCATGGACGAATCACTATTCAAAAAGGAGTGGACCACTTTATTAATGCAGCTAGAAGAGTAGTTGACGTTGACCCCAATGTTATATTTGTCATTTCGGGTTGGGGCGATATGACCACTCAAATAGTGAGACAAGTTGGGGCGATGGGTTTGTCGCAGAATGTAATTTTTGCTGGAGCCTTATGGGAAGAAGAAAGGGATAGGATGTACCAAAGCGCAGATTTAATGGTAATGCCTTCAGTTTCGGAACCATTTGGGTTGGTGCCACTTGAAGCTCTGCTGCATGGCACACCATCTTTAATTACTCACCAATCTGGTATTAGTGAAGTATTGAGTAATGTTTTGAAGGTTGATTTTTGGGATGTTGAAGAAATGGCTAATAAAATCCTATCAGCGCTTCGTTACCCAGTAATGAGGAATCAAATAGTTTCTGAAGGTAAACGCGAAATGCAAAAAATGTCTTGGGGCGAAGCCGCACAAAAAATAGTCAGATTATATAAAAATTTGCTACAATACCTCACAACATAACTATGCTTAGTGTTTGCCCTTATTTTCACGTTCATCAACCATATCGTATTAAAAAATATCGTGTTTTTGATATTGGTAACGATAATGAATACTTTAATGATGGCAGTGAAACGGATTTAAATAATCGGAGAATAGTAGAGAAAGTAGCAAATAAATCATATCGACCAACTAATAAAATTCTTCAGGAATTATTAGATACACATCCAGAATTTCGTTTTGCACTTTCTTTTTCTGGAACCGTCCTTGATCAATTTGAAGCTTATGCACCGGATGTACTAGAGTCTTTTCAAAAATTAGTGGCCAGTGGTCGAGTCGAGATTTTAGCCGACACTTATCACCATTCTTTGGCTTTCTTTTATTCTGTGCCAGAATTTGAAAGACAAGTCCTAAAGCATCGTAAAAGAGTAAAACAACTATTTGGTGTGACGCCAAAAGTTTTTAGAAATACTGAATTGTCCTACCGTAACGATTTAGCTAAGTGGTGTGAAGATAATGGCTACATTGGAATAATGGCTGAAGGCTGGGATAAATATCTGGGATGGAGAAGTCCTAATTTTCTTTATCAACCGCCTGGATGTAAAAAAATTAAAGTTTTACTAAAAAACTATAAATTGTCTGACGACGTGGCTTTTCGTTTTGGAAATCAGGCTTGGGAAAGTTGGCCACTGAGTGCTGAGACATACACAAGTTGGATTCACTCGCATCATGGAGGAGCCGAAACTATAAATCTCTTTATGGATTACGAGACTTTTGGTGAGCATCAGTGGGAAGATACTGGTATTTTTAATTTTTTAAAAGCCTTACCGCACATGCTCACTAGTCGAAATGACACAACTTTTAAAACTCCTTCAGAAACAGTCGCCAGCTATAATTCAGTCGGCGAAATTGATGTACCTGACGTACTGACTTGGGCTGACACCGATCGAGACCTAACTGCTTGGACTGGAAATGATATCCAGAAAGATGCACTTAAGGCTATCTATGAAATGGAAGAAAAGATAATGAAGACAAAAGACAAGGATTTAATTGAAATTTGGCGCAAACTGCAAACTTCAGATCACTTTTATTATATGTGTACTAAGTGGTCTGAGGATGGTGATGTTCACGCTTACTTCAGTCCGTACAAATCCCCATATGATGCGTATATCGCTTTCATGAATGCCCTAAGTGATTTACAATTAAGGGTAAGCCATGCCTTAGTAGTTGAAGAAGAGCGGGCCAAAAAGAAAGCTTTAAAGAAACAGACTTTGACGGAAGAAAAATCTATGGTTTCAACACCGGAAAAAGTTTCCTTAGAGCAAACCATTTGGCAAAAAACTAAGCAAGGGTTGTTTGGATTATGGAAACGTTTTAGTTCTTTAGTAGTTCTCGTAAAAGAGAAATAAGTTCATTTATTTTATGCAAAAAAAAGCAGCTTCAGCAATTAAAAAGGTTGCTGTCAAAAAACCCGCAGCAAAAAAAATCGTTAAAAAAGTAGCCACCCCTAAAAAGAAGAGCTCAAAAAAAGTTCTTACTTATTCAGACAATGAACATTCATTTTGGGTTAGTGACGGACAAATTTTAAACAGCTTGCTTGCCTTAAGTGAAGCGGTGTCTGCAATGGAAAAGTCTACTTTCGCTCACCATGTAGGAAAAGATAAACACGATTTTGCTGATTGGGTAGACAGTGTGCTGTGTGATGCAGAGTGTGCAGCTGAATTAAGGAAAGCTAAGACACAAAATACGGTTAAAACAGTGATAGCTAAACATCTACAGACATACAAAGTTTAATTTATGGCTAGAGCTGTCACAATTGGTAATGGAAGCATGTTGGTCGGTTTAGATTACCGTGGTCAACTACGTGACTTGTATTATCCGCATGTTGGTGAAGCTAATCACGTTAGTGGTGCTAGTGGTAACTTTGTTCATAGAATTGGCGTCTTTGTGGATGGAAACTTATCCTGGCTCGATAGTGAAGATTGGCAGATTGATATTGGTTCTCACCATGAGACTTCTGTGGGTTCAATGCAAGCGGTAAATGAAAAACTAGGCATTATACTTTCAAGTAAAGACGCAGTACATAATGAGCAAAATGTTTTTTTAAGAAATTTTACTATAACTAACAAAAGTTCTGTCTCCTGTGAAATTAAATTATTTTTGTCGCAACAGTTTCGTATTTACGAATCAAGGCGAGGAGATACCGCTTTTTACGACCCTCGTGTAAAAGCGATTGTTCACTACAAAGGTAAAGCAGCTTTTTTAATTAATGCCTACATCAATGGCACTCAGTTTACAGAATATAATATTGGTCTTTTTGGTATTGAAGGTAAAGAGGGAACATACATGGACGCATTAGATGGGAAGTTAGAAAAAAATCCAATCGAGCACGGTTCAGTAGATTCAGTTATTGGTCTCACTGCAAACTTAGAACCAGAAGCTTCAGCGGAAGCTTTTTATTGGGTGGTCTGTGGTGATAATATTCCGGAAGTACATTCGCTTGATGAATATGTGATTGAAGAGACTCCCGAACGCCTAATTTCATCTACTGAATTTTACTGGCGAGCTTGGTTAGAAAAGGAGACTAGAGATTTGTCTATCTTGCCATCGCCACTTCGAACTCTTTATAACAGATCATTAATTATCATGAGAGTTCATACAGATAATGATGGCGGAATTATTGCTTCTAGTGATACGGACATGCTACATCATGGGCGTGATACTTACAGCTATGTTTGGCCTAGAGACGCGGCTGTTATCGCTACCGCTTTGGATATTTCTGGATATCATGATGCGGCCAAAAGGTTTTTTAGTTTTATAACTGAATGCATTGAACCTGGAGGTTATTTTATGCACAAGTATAGAACAGACGGGGTGCTGGGGAGTTCCTGGCATCCTTGGATGCAACAGGGAAAGCCGCATTTACCAATTCAAGAAGATGAGACAGCCGCAACTGTTGTTGCCTTGTGGCGACACTATGAAAGAGAACACGATTTAGAATTCATTGAGTCTCTTTACAATCCTTTTATTGAGCCAGCTGCCAAATTTCTTTGTGACTACATTGAACCAACTACTGGCTTACCTCAGGCCTCATACGATTTATGGGAAGAAAAGTATGGTACTTCTACTTATACTGCCTCTTCTGTATATGCGGCATTAATTGCGGCTTCACGTTTTGCCATGATTTTAGGTAAAGATGATGATTCGAGAACATATCAAGCGATTGCTCAACGAATGCAGGCTGCTATCGGCAGCATATTATTTGATGAGTCTATGGGTATGTTTGTAAAGCATGTCTTACATAATGAAGATGGGGAGTTAACTTATGATAGAACTTTAGACACTAGTAGCTTCTACGGACTGATTACTTTTGATGTTTTTGATATTGATGATCCAAAAATAACTAAAGCCGCAAAAACTGTTAAAGATAGGCTGCAGGTACATGCCAATAGTAAAGGTTATGTTCGTTATGAAAACGATGGTTATTACCGCATGAGTGATGCTGATAGCCCTAATCCCTGGGTAATTACTACACTTTGGATGGCACAGTACTTAATCAAAAAAGCAACCAAGTTAACTGAGCTCAAGGAACCTCTGGGACTTTTAGAGTGGACCTGTTCACATGCGACGACTGGGGGTGTTTTGGCAGAGCAAATGCATCCTAATACTAGAGTTCATTTGTCTACCGCCCCTTTAATTTGGAGTCATGCAGAGTATGTACTTGCAGTTGATGCTTATCTAAATAAGGTGAAAGAACTTTCTAAGTAATCAGAAAGTTTTATCCCAATCAGCAATACTTTTATTGTATTGACCAATTTTGGTTCGGTGAATACTAAAGGCTAATCCTAAAGAATCAAGTCGTTCAGAAATTATTTCTGCTAAGGTCCTCATGTAAGTGCCGCTTGAACAAATACAGGTGATTTCTGCTAAATAAAAAATATCATCTTTTCCTCCATTATCTAAAAACTCTTGCCAGGCTTTTCTTACTAAAGGTCGCCTAAAGTCATTCCCAAGCGCTTTTCTAGGGTCTGTAACTGGAGGTATAGATTCTATTTTAGCTAAGGATTTTACTACTAATTCATCTCGACTAATAGTAGTCAGGTCGCTTAAATTCAAAGCATAAATTTCTGATTTTTTAGTTGGAATAGTTATTTCAGACAATCTGTTTTCCATGGCCCAAGTATGAAGGGGTTTACCTTGTACCGTACGTGATGAAAAAATTGGGTAGGGAAGTTCAATTGGTCCGGTCAGATTTACAAAAGTTGATTTTATTTTATCTGTAGTAATAGTTGACCTTATTCCTTCGGTCACTAATCCAAGTACATCACCTGAGTCTGATTTAACTCCAAATAAAATTTCAACTTGGTATTCTTTATCTAAATTATGATAGTCTGTTTGGTTTTTACACTCTTCGCCAATCAATACCAAAAGCCTACCTGAGGCCATGGGGTCAAGCCTTCCCGCATAAGCCAAAGGTGTACCAGCTAGTTCGGGTCTGCTTGCACGTAATTTTTCCAAGGCCTCAAGAGGGGTTTCGCCAACTTTTTTTTCAATAAGAGTGTAGGGTTCAAGTGGCATGATTAAAAACAAATTTTTTACTTACTTTCTTCAAAATTTTCTCTTTCATTATCATCATCTCCTTCGTCTTCGATTTCGAATTGAATAATTTCTTCAATAATATCCTCCAGTGTTACTACTCCTAGAAATTGTTTATTTCTAGATAGTACAACCCCCATATGTTTTTTTTGTTTAAGTATTCTTCCTAACACTACATCCAATTTTTCATCCGGATTAACTTTGAGGAAATTTTCATCAAAAGCATCTTCGGTTTCAAAAAGGGCAGTATTTTGCTCTTCTGAAATTAATTCTTTAGCATAAAGAATACCAACAATATTGTCAGAATTACCACTATAGACTGGGTAACGAGAATAATCGGTCTCTACCACTTTATTGATAAATTCTTGGTTAAGTCGCTGATTTCTTTCAAAGACAGTGACCTTTTCTGCTGGAGTCATAATTTCCCTAACCAAGGTGTGAGAAAACTGTAAAGCCCCATGCACGATTCTCTCTTCATCAGCATCTATATCGCTGTGTTCGGATTCTTCCAAGTCACTAACAATTTGCATTAAGTCACGTTTTGAATAAAGGTTTGGCATTTCTTCACCAAGTATTTTGTCTAAAGCGTAAGCAATCGGAAAAGTAATTGGAAGCATGATAAACATCAATACTTTTACTAATGGAGCAAACTTGCTTCCTACTGAGAGTGCGTGTCTAGAAAAGGCTGCTTGCGGAATAATTTCTCCAAAAAGAAAAATCATTGTAGTTGCAATAGCTCCAGCTACTACGCCACTTAGAAGTGAGCCGATATAGACCGAAAGGGCAGTATTTACTGCTACATTACCTAAAAGTAACGTGGTAAGAAGTAGGTTGCCTCGTTTGCGGATGGGGTAAACAGCCCTCGCTTCTTTGTTGCCATGCTTTGCACGGCGTTCGAGGGTATTTAGGTTAAGGGAAAAGTAACCCAGAGTTAATCCAGAAAACATGGCTGAACCTGCCAGTAAGAGAAGCGAAAGTAAGTATTCCACGGTGGTCTTTAGGAGTTACCGCCTAAGTAAGCGTTTACAATCATTAAAAGAATAAATAAACCAATTGCCATTACTACGTATTTCATAATACGAAATATTATAGCAAATTAAATTTAAGCTGGAACAAAAGTTAGAGCTTTACCCTGTTTATCACTACGACCAGTTCGGCCAATACGATGAACGTAATCTTCGTAAGTTCCAGGCAGGTCGTAGTTTATTACATGTGACACATCATCAACGTGAATACCGCGAGCAGCTACATCAGTCGCAACCAGAACTTGCACTCGTCCGTCCTTAAAATTCTTTAAAGCACGCTGTCTTTGAATATGTGACTTATTACCGTGAATTGCATCGGCCTTTATACCAGCGTGAATCAGTTCCTGACTAAGTTTTTCAACACTATGCTTCATAGCTCCGAAAACAATTACACGAGTAAACGCTTCAGTCTTTAAGAGGTTTGTGAGAGTATCAAATTTGTTGTGATGCTCATATCGGACTACGTCTTGTGTGATGCTATTGGTGATATCAGTCTTTCGAACTGAAACAGTAATTGGGTCACGTAGGAAGTCTTTCACCAGACCCTCAACACTTTTAGACATAGTAGCTGAGAAAAAGAGAGTTTCACGTTCGTCCGGAATATCTTTAAGAATTTTCTTCATGTCATGAATAAATCCCATATCAAGCATTCGGTCAGCTTCATCAAAGATAACCGTTGTGATAGCTCCAGGCTTGATGTGGCCACGGTCAATTAAGTCTTGGACACGTCCTGGGGTACCAATGATAAAATGGTTTTTGCGACGTAGACCACTAATTTGTGGGCGGATATTCATACCACCAACACAGACTGTTGAGTAGATATTCATTCTTGGAGTTAATAGTCGAAGTTCTTGTTCAACTTGAATGGCTAACTCACGAGTAGGGGTCAGAATTAAGGTTTGTCTTCCTCGTTCATGTAATGTCTTCTGAATAACGGGCACAAGAAAAGCGGCTGTTTTACCTGTACCAGTCTGTGCTAGTCCAACCACATCATGTCCTTGCAAAATATACGGAATAACTTGGTCCTGAATAGCACTTGGAGTAACAATACCCATTCCGGCTATCGTGTCAGATAGAGCTTTATCTAGGCCAAAGTTATTAAAAGTATGTTTGGCTACATACGGAGCTTCTTTAGTTAGTTGAGCTGGGTTAAGGTTGATGAATTTTGAGACATCGAAAGTACTCATTACTCTAGCACCACGCCCACCACGAGAATGGCCTCCTCGGCCACCACCAAATGAACTACGCCCACCAGATGAACGTCCACCAGAAAAACTTCTTCGTGGTGAAGATGATGAGTATGGAGAACTAGATCTTGAGTGCCCACCAGTTCTCGGGGCAGAAGAGTGTTGAGAAGGACGACGTGTACTGTCTCCACCACTTCGGCTATTACTATTAAAAGGGCGTCGAGATGAACTCGATGATGGTCGACTTGGTCGACCAGATGAATTTGGCATTTATATTATTATTTTATTGGGGAATTTATGAAAATTCCGGGGCTGTGCAGTAGATAAATTCAATCGTGACTATCTAAACAGATACAAAGATTGTGGCTTAAGAGCCCTACACGAGAATCTCAAGGTAAATAGAGAATAACACTAAACTACAAAATAGTCAAATTAACGATGATGAAAACTTAGACTAATAAATAAATCATCTCGTCTGTCCTGGTTAATTCAAAGGAAAAACGCTGACCAAGGTCAGCGTTTCGGTTTGTAGGGAAGTAGCAAGACTTGTGGCCTCAAATGACCCATCTGTATCATCTTAAGACCAAGCAGATACATTTTGAGGTGTTGACGAGGAATCTGAGCAACAAATTGCCTAACGCTGTATATGAAGTCAAGCATCAGCTTTTCAGTCTCGCAAAAACAAACTATTTCGTGAGCCAGCCTTAAATCAACTTCTTGGTCAGGTCTTAAATTGAAATGTTTAAGGGTAAGTTCACTCACAGTGAACCAGTGAAATTGGTGTCTAATGCGATAAAGATTGTGCATCCGTTTTTTCCTTTGTAGGTAACTTGTCTACTTAAATAATACCTGAAGGCTGAACAAATGGAAGTAGAAAACAAAATTAACCCCCAAGTAATTGCTTTATAGACTTAAAATATGCTTACTGGGCCCACAGTCAGAGTTTCGTTTTTGCTGCAAATATGCTAATATACCGGCGCAAAAGTGCTTTCGGGTGACTTTGGTATTTTTTATGTTTTCCCTTATAAATACAGCGCATGCAGCCACTGAAGGCGGTATTCATGTAGCTCTCAAACCTTACGTAGTGGGAGAATTTTTTGGCATTCCACTAACGGCCACTTTGATTACAACTTGGTTTGCGATGGCAGTGGTTATCGTTTTAGTGGTTGCCTTAAAAACACGATTAACCGCTGTGCCAGGCAAGGTTCAAAATATGGCGGAAATGGTAGTAGGCGGGGCATTTGATTACGTTAGTGATGTGCTTGAAAGCCGAAAGATGGCTGAGAAATATTTTCCCATTGTAATGACAATTTTTGTTTTTGTCTTGGCTCTTAATTGGATTGGCCTCTTGCCGGGTGTTGCGGCTATTGGTCTATACCATGACGGACATTTTACTCCGTTACTTTATCCAGCTGCGACTGATTTGAATATCACCATCGCTTTTTCATTAATTGCTTTTTTCACCATTGAAATTGCTGGAGTTCTAGCTCTTGGTGTTTTCAAATATGGGAGTAAGTTTTTAAACTTTTCTTCACCGCTTAATTTTGCTATTGGTATTATTGAATTTATTTCAGAGTTGGCTCGACTGATATCATTTTCCTTTCGTCTTTTCGGTAATATCTTTGCCGGTAAGACACTCATCGTAGTGGTAATGTTTTTTGTACCGTATATATTACCGGTCCCGCTTTATGCTTTTGAAGTGTTTGTCGGCTTTATTCAGGCCTTTATCTTTGCCATTTTGACTCTCTTTTTCATTAAATTGGCCGTGACTGAGCCGCATTAGTTAGTAGATAATCACGAGTCCCGTTTAAAACAAATTGGGCGTGACTCGTACCTTGTCTAGTAACAAAAATTAGTTCGCTAAAAAGAACTAAAGGATAAGTGACGAAATTAATTATTAAAATAACTAAAATATTATGACAGAATTCGAAGTTGCAAAAGAAATTGCTTTGATCAATGCTGATGCTATGAAAGCAGTAGCGATGGCAATTGCTGCTGGAATCGGAGTACTTGGGCCGGGTGTTGGTATTGGTCTACTAGTAGCTAGAGCTCTAGAAGCAATTGGTCGAAACCCAGAGGCTGCACCAAAGGTACAAGCAACTATGTTTATCGGTATTGCTTTCGTTGAAGCATTGGCTATCTTTGCTTTAGTAGTCGCTTTCATTATCAAATTCGCTTAAGAATTTTGAACAAGCTAATCCAAACCATTACTCACTCTCACTTATTAACCTATGGAAGAAATCATTGAAGCCTTCGGTATTGATCAAAGGCTAATCGTCATCCAAATCGTAAACTTCGGTATCTTGATGGCTGTCTTGGGATATTTCCTTTATCGGCCAATTTTAAAACTCCTTAAAGAACGTGAGGAGAAAATTGCTCAAGGACTAAAGGATGCCGAGTCCGCAGCCTTAGCCAAAGCTGAAGCAGATACAGAGAAACAGGCGGTTTTGAGTTTGGCCCACAAAGAAGCAGAGGCTGTAGGTGAGAGAGCTAAAAGTTCTGCTAAGCTTCAAGAAACAGAAATAGTTTCTGCTGCTCAAGCTAAAGCAGCTTCAATTTTGAAGGAGGCTGAAGTCAAAGCCGAACAGGCAAAAATTGTTGCTGTTAAAGCTAGTGAAAAAGAAGTTGCTCAATTGGCTGTTTTGGCGACTGAAAAACTTCTCCGTGAACAGGCTTAGTAAATTATGAAAAACGCCTACGTAAAAGCTTTAACTGAAAGTATCCTCGCCGGAAAAAATACCGAGCAAACTTTGCTGTCTATCAAAAAACAAATGGAACAGCGTGGTCACCTTAGGCTTTGGCCACAAGTACTCAAGGCAAGTATGCGCGTACTTCAAGCCAGGCTTAAGAGTTTTGTTCCTCAGGTAGTAATTGCCAAAGAAGGAGAGGTTAGTGAAGCTACCCTACAAGCAGCTCTAGAAAAATTAGGTGCTACTGAAGCTGGCTACACCAAAACTATTGACCAAAATTTGGTTGGTGGTTTCACGGCCAGAGTCAAAGGTACTTTTTATGACGCTAGTTATAAGAGAGCCTTAGTGGACTTGTATCGACGCATCATCACTTAAGAAATTATTAATCACCAAAATTATTTAGTCACAACTTATTATGAGTACAACAATCATTGATAGAATCAAAAAGGAAATCGAATCCCTCGATACCACTACCCAGCCTGAAGAGGTGGGAGTTGTAGTGTCAGTTGGAGACGGTATTGCCGAAATCGAAGGCCTGACTAAGGCTCAGATGATGGAAATGGTGTCTTTCGATACTGGCGCTGGAGCTAGCGTAAAAGAAGTAATGAAACAAGAAGGAACTCTCTTTGGTTTGGTACTAAACTTGGAAGAGGACACTGTCAAAGTGGTAATTTTGGGTGAAAGTAATTTGGTGAAGGAAGGTATGCAAGTGAGTCGCACTGGCAAACTGCTTTCAGTTCCTGTTGGGGAAGGTATTGTTGGTCGAGTAGTAAATACTCTTGGTGAAGCGATTGATGGTAAAGGGGTAATTGCGACCGATAAAAATATGCCGATTGAGCGGGTGGCTTACGGTGTGATGGATAGGTCTTCTGTAAACGAGCCGATTCACACCGGTATCAAAGCTATCGACTCAATGATTCCGATTGGACGAGGTCAGCGTGAGCTTATCATTGGTGACCGTCAGACTGGTAAAACAACTATTGCCATCGACACCATCATCAACCAAAAGTATGAACCAAAAGAAAAACGCCCAATTTGTATTTATGTTGCTATTGGCCAGAAGCGCTCTAAAACAGCGAGTATTATGGCAAAATTAGAGGAAGCTGGAGCGCTAGAATACACAACTATCGTTGCAACCTCAGCTGCTGAGCCGTCCCCAATGCTTTTCTTAGCACCATTTGCAGGAATGGCGATTGGCGAATATTTTATGGAGCAAGGAAGAGATGTGGTGATTGTACTTGATGACCTTAGTAAACACGCGGTAGCGTATCGTCAGATGTCACTACTACTTCGCCGTCCACCAGGACGAGAAGCGTATCCGGGAGATATTTTCTACCTTCACTCACGTTTACTAGAACGTTCAGCTAAGCTTTCCAAAGAACTTGGTGGTGGTTCTATTACAGCCTTACCAATTATTGAAACTCAAGAAGGTGATGTTTCAGCCTACATTCCAACCAACGTAATTTCTATTACTGACGGTCAGATTTTCCTAGAGGGTGATTTGTTCAACAAGGGAATTCGCCCTGCTTTAAACGTTGGTATCTCTGTCTCCCGAGTAGGTTCTTCAGCTCAAACTAAGGCAATGAAAAAAGTAGCGGGTAAGATTCGTCTTGAACTGGCGCAGTTCCGTGAACTTGAAGCCTTCATGCAATTTGCTTCCGACTTAGACGAAGATACCAAGAAGAGAATTGACAGTGGTCGGAAATACGTTGAACTTCTGAAGCAAAAGCAAAATAACCCAATGCCGTTCTATAAACAGGTGATTTCTATCTACGGTGCCAACAACGGACTTTTCGATAACACTACTCCAGAAAAGGTTAGTGCGATTGAAACAACTTTCTTAGACTTTATTATGAGAGACCGAAAGGAAATAATGGACGCGATTGAGACTGGTCGTGAATTGACTGACGAATTGGTAGAAAAATTGAATAAGTCTATTGCTGACTTTAAGGAAGCTAATGCTAATTACTACACTAAAGCTGAGTAAGTTTACTCGTTAATACAAAATTATCGTGGCTCTTAAGCAAATCAAAAACAAAATAATCTCTACCAAAAAGACTGGCAAAGTGACCAAGGCGATGGAGTCTGTTTCGGCAGTAAAGATGCGTAAGAGCCAGGCTCGGGCTTTCGAGAGTCGTCCGTATGTGCACGCAGCTATGCGGATTTTGACTCGCGTGGCCCAGTCAGAAGCACTTTCTACACACCCACTTGCATTGAAACGTACAACCGGGAAAACTCTTGTGATAGTAGTTACTAGTGACAAAGGTCTGGCTGGTAGTGTAAACAGTGCTGTTCTCAAGAACGTCGAAAAACTTCGTGTCAGTGGAGTGGAGTTCGACATGATTGCGATTGGCCGTAAGGCGGTCGAATTTGCAGGGCGAGAAAAAATTACACTCCTCGGTGAATACACCAATGTTGGTGATGACGTCACTGTGGCAGATGTCTATGAAATAGCTACTAAAGCAGTAACAGCTTTTGCTTCAGACGTCACTTACGCTAAAGTTGAAGTTATTTATCAAAACTTCCTTTCGACTTTCGAACAAGCTGCTACGATGCGTCAGGTACTCCCGCTTGATCCAGCAGAAGTACATTTCATTATGCGTGGTATTAAGCCGAGGACAGGTAAGTTTAGTGACGATATGGTAACTCCTGACATGGTAATTGATCACACCATTGAACCAGATGCCCAAACTGTTTTTGATGCGCTGATTCCACAATTGGTGCAAATTATTCTTTTCCACGCTTTCCTTGAGAGTAAAGCGAGTGAGCATTCGGCTCGCATGGTAGCGATGAAAAACGCTACTGATAAGAGTAAGGAAGTGGCCAAGTTTTTGACTCTAAAGTTCAATAAGGCACGCCAAGCAGCCATTACGGCAGAAGTAAGTGAAATAACCGGCGGTATGGAAGCAATGAAAACATAAATTTGCGATACGACCTCATATGCTTTGTCGTGGTAATTATTTTTTCGGTCGAAGTACCCACTAGTACATCTTCCTCAAAAATAATCACCACTTCGCGCCTCTGAAGTCGTCTCACAAGTTTTGTGAGCAAGACCGTCTGAAATTTTTTAAAAGGTAGTTACGAGTGATTAATGATTCTCGTGAGGATTATTAATCACTCGGTGGTACCCATCACAGAGTTCATTATCAAACACCAATTATTAAAAACACATTATTATGAAAACAGGCACAATTACTCAAATTATCGGTCCGATAGTGGACGTCCATTTTCCAGCTGGTGTACCATCGCTTCTAAATGCCCTAAAGGTCAAGAAAGAAGATGGTGCAACTCTCACGCTTGAAGTAGCTCAACATGTTGGCTTAGACCGCGTGCGTGCTATTGCTATGCAGGACACTCAAGGTCTCACTCGTGGTATGACTGTCGAAGATGCTGGACAAGGTATTACGGTACCAGTGGGACAGAAGTCACTGGGACGACTTTTTAATGTTCTCGGTGATACGCTTGATGGTAAAGGTGAAATCACTGGTACTACTATGCGAGCGATTCACCAAGAAGCGCCAGCTTTTGTTGAGCAATCAACCAAGACTGAAGTCTTTGAAACTGGTATCAAGTCTGTCGACTTGCTCGCTCCTTTCATTAAGGGAGGTAAGGTCGGGCTCTTCGGTGGAGCGGGAGTAGGGAAGACTGTACTCATTCAAGAGCTCATTCACAACGTAGCGTCAGAGCACGGTGGTTACTCAGTATTCGCTGGAGTGGGTGAGCGGGTGCGTGAAGGTAATGACCTCTATCACGAAATGAAGGACTCAGGTGTGCTTGATAAAACTGCCTTGGTGTTTGGGCAAATGAATGAAGTTCCAGGTGCGCGTGCTCGCGTAGGACTAACTGGACTGACAATGGCTGAAGCGCTTCGCGATGAAGGTGGTAAGGACGTGCTGTTCTTTATGGATAACGTTTTCCGCTTTACTCAAGCCGGACAAGAAGTATCTTCACTTCTCGGACGGGTTTCTTCTGCGGTAGGGTACCAACCAACTCTAGCTGAGGAAATGGGTAAGATGCAGGAACGTATTACTTCAACTAAGAAGGGTTCTATTACTTCAGTACAGGCAGTTTACGTGCCGGCTGATGACCTGACCGACCCAGCGCCGGCGACTACTTTCTCTCACCTCGACTCGACAGTGGTACTTTCTCGTCAATTAGCATCTCTTGGTATTTACCCAGCGATTGACCCACTAGAAAGTAATTCAACCGCGCTAGACCCGATGATTGTTGGTGAAGAACATTACCGTGTGGCTCAAGGTGTTAAATTGACCCTGCAACGCTATAAGGACTTACAAGACATCATTGCGATTCTTGGTATTGAAGAATTATCTGAAGATGATAAACAAACTGTGTACCGAGCGCGAAAGATTCAGCGTTTTATGTCGCAACCTTTCTCGGTGGCTGAAGTATTTACTGGCGCACCCGGAAAGTATGTTTCATTAGCCGATACTATTCGTGGTTTTGGCGAGATTTTGGATGGGAAGCATGATGATAAGACTGAGGCCGCCTTTTACATGAAAGGCGGTATAGACGAAGTTAATTAACAGCAGCTACTTTGTTGTGAGGTGAAAAATATCGCTCAATGTACATCTAAGTACACCTCACGATATTTTTCACCTCACGCCTCGTATCTGCAGTCACTTACCTTCGCCTTAGTGATTTCCTGTCTCCTTAAAAGTAAATAAAGTTGGTAAGAAATAATGAGTGGTAATTTAAAAAATATGGCAGAATTAAAACATTCCTTTCAATTGAGTGAGCAAAACACAAAAGTTTTTTTTGTGTTTTCGAGCGAAAGCAGAAAGAAAGATTTTTAACATTTAATTTATACTTATGAATCCTATAAAAATCTTACAACTCACAATCGCCCGCGTCGACGCGCCAGTTTTTTCTGGTCCAGTTACTTCTGTGACGGTGCCTGGTAGTGAAGGTGAGATGACATTGCTAGCTGACCATACTCCACTGATGTCAGCTCTGCGAGCTGGGACAATCATTATCCGCAAAGCAGATGGCACCACTGAAACTTTCGCAGTTAGTTCTGGCACGCTTGAAGTCAGTCAAAACCAAGTCACGATTTTGCTGTAATATTTTAAAAAATGAAACTCATAAGGCAGCTTTTTCTGTGATATGCTGCTCATAATGCGTTTCATAATTTTTATTGCTATTGGCTGGACTGTTTTATTTTTCATGCACTATTTTGTGTATGAAACCGCTGCCAGAGTATTTTCGTTATCTATACCAGCCGCAATTCCCATTTTGGCTTTTTTGGCTATTTCATATTTTTTTGCTAGCTTACTAGTAAGGAAAATTAACAGTACTCTGACAGATCAGTTTTACTTTCTGGCGGCTAGTTGGCTCGGAGTAATTATGCTTTTGTTTTCAGCTGTATTACCCTATGAACTTCTGCATATCTTCACTGGTTTTGAATCAAAGTTTGTCTTAATAGCCCTACTTTTACTTGGAGGCTTATTTTCACTTTATGCCCTCTGGCAAGGTAGAAATTTAGTAATAAGAGAATACGTTACTCCCATTGCTGGCTTAACCAAAAAACTCCACGTTGTACATTTATCTGATATTCATGTTGGGACAGTTCATCAAGAAAAGTTTCTGGAACGAGTGGTCGAGCTGACCAACAAACTTTCACCGGATTTAGTTTTAATTTCTGGAGATTTGTTTGATGGATCGGTACCAATAGATGAACAAATACTAAGTCCACTCGACTCACTTTCAGCTCCAAGTTACTTCTCGCACGGTAACCACGAAGAGTATGAAGGTCTGCCGTATGTACGCGAAACTGTTAAAAATCTCAAACTGCAGTTGCTCGAAAATCAAATGGTTATCCATGAGGGTATACAGTTGATTGGCGTTAATGATAGACAGAGCTTGCCTCGCGCCATTACTCTAGATTCAATCTTAAGTAATCTTGCTGTTGATACAAACCTGCCTAGTATTCTGATGTACCACACCCCAGTTGAATGGGAGTCGGCTCGAAAACATGGAATAGACATTATGCTCTCTGGACATACTCATAACGGACAAGTCTACCCTTTTAATTTACTAGTACGTATATTTTTTCGCTATGTGAATGGTCTTTACTTGGAAGAAGGAAAGTACCTACATGTTACGCCCGGAACAGGCACCTGGGGTCCACCCATGCGCCTAGGGTCTAAGAACCAAGTGACCTTACTCAAGTTAGTCCCTAAACCTATTACATAGGAAAGGCCTATGTAATAATTTTTACCATTCAATTTCTTTTATTCCATTATCTTTTAGATACTTATTAGTTTGGCTAAAGTGCCGGCAACCGAAAAAGCCGGTGTAGGCAGAGAAAGGGGAAGGGTGGGGAGCGATGAGAACTAAATGTTTTGATTCATCTATTAAATATTTTTTAGAGATAGCAAATTTGCCCCAGAGCAGGAAGACACTATGTTCTTTTGCTTCCGAAATTTTATTTATTACGCTGTCAGTGAAAGTTTCCCAACCCAACCCCTGATGCGAACCAGGTTGTCCAGGCAATACAGTAAGAGTGGCGTTTAATAATAAAACACCTTGCTTAGCCCAATGTTCGAGATTACCTGATGGTGGCAATTCTAAGCCAAGATCAGACTTAAGTTCTTTATAGATGTTTTGTAGTGATGGGGGTGTCTTTACACCATCTGGTACGGAGAATGATAGGCCATGAGCTTGTCCAGGGCCATGGTAGGGGTCTTGTCCTAGAATTACGACTTTTACTTCAGAAAAAGGGCAGAGGGAAAAAACACTGAAAATTAGCTCAGCTGGAGGGAAGACAGTGGTTTCAAGATAAGCTTTTTTAAGCTGGCTAGTGAGGTCGACAAAATAATCCTGATTAAATTCAGCAGACAGAACTTTTTTCCAACTATTTTCAATACTTACTTCCATACTGCTATTTCTGACAAGTGGGGCAGAAGTGGGTCCCTCTTCCAGCCACTTTAGTTTTTTTGATTAGAGTTTTACATTTTTGACAAGGAGTATTTTGTTTACCAAAAACTTTTAAATGATCTTTGTAATTACCAATATGACCGGCCGTATCAGCAAAATTTTTAAAGGTAGTACCGCCCATTTTAATAGATTCATTCATTATTTCACCACTGGCTTTGGTTATTTTCAAGGCTTCATTTTTGGTTACCTCGTTTGCCTTGCGATCAGGACGAACTTTGGCAATAAATAGAGCTTCATCAACGTAGATATTACCTAGCCCCGCCACGAAAGTTTGGTCTAAAAGAGCTGCCTTGATAGAAGTTTTCTTTTTATTAATTGAATTAAAAAAAGCCAGGTTATCAAAAGCTGGGTCAATTAATTCTTGTCCGAAACGAGCTTTTGCTCGGTTTACTTCCTCAGCATTGGCGAGATGGATATAACCAAACTTTCTCATATCATTAAAATACAGTGAAGAACCATCATTGAAGTAAAAGGCCACCCGAGTGTGTTTGTTGGGTAACTGCTCATAATTGTCTTCCCGCATAGTGTGTCCACCTCCAGTGACTTCAGATTGATTGAGGAAGAAAAATTGCCCCGTCATTTTGAGGTGAGCTAGGAGAAATAAATCTTTGTTTTCAGTGAAGGAAAAGATAAGTAGTTTACCAATTCGACTGACGTGACTAAAACTTCTACCCTTCACTTGGGTGGAAAATTTATTATTGTTTGCAACGGTTTTATCATTAAAAACTTCAACTTTAGAAATTGGCTTGTTTATTATCTTATCTAGTAATTGAAGTCTAACTGTCTCGACTTCTGGTAATTCTGGCATATTTTCATTCTATCAAACTGTTTCTAAAAGACTAATATTGATCAAACGTTAAGTTATACTGCATTAATGGACGTTGATTCAGAAATCAAGAATTTATTCGATAGAAACCGTAGACAAGCACATGGTCACCAGTTCACTGTTCCCTCGGCCAGAGTATACCCATTTCAATGGCTGTGGGACTCTTGCTTTCATGCCATTGTCTTGTCTCACTACGATATAGAGAGCGCTAAAAAAGAAATGCGGGCAGTTCTTTCAAAACCATTACCCTCAGGCATGTTGCCGCATATGATTTATTGGAACGGTGAAAATGAAACCCTTCCCAATTGGGGGCGTGAAAAAAGAGGGCATACCATTAACGCCTCTTGGCAGACAGCTGGGTCTAGTTCACTTACTCAACCGCCAGTTGCTGCACAAGCTATTTACAAGGTTTATCAAGTTGATGAAGATAAGGAGTTTTTGACTGATGTATATGAGGCTCTAAAAAATCACTTTGCATATTTAGAAAGAGACCGTACTTTTAATCACGATGTTTTAGCTTATATTATAAATCCTGATGAGTCCGGAGAAGATAATTCACCCCGGTTTGATGAATCACTTGGTTTGCCCGATATACAAACGGCTGACCAAAGTCTTGATCGCAGAATTCATTTAATGCAACAAAATGCCGTTTGTAATTTTGCTGCTAAAGATTGTATGAAAGACCATTTTGGTGTCGCTGACGTAGCCTTTAATGTTTTGTACGCTGAGGAACTTTTAACTTTTTCCGAAATAGCCTCGATACTTGATTTTAAAGCTGATGAAAGTTTATTTTTGAATAGAGCTAGAGAAATACAAAAAGAAATTAAAAAACAGTTACGCCATGGAGAAGTGTTTCTATCTTACGACCATCTTAGGAAGAAGCATATTCCTACTATTACTTGGAATATTTTTATGCCTTTGTACGGCAACCTACTTACGCAAGAAGAAGCCAATAAATTAGTAAAAGACTATTTGCTCAACTCAGACTATTTCATGACTGATTTTGGTATTACTTCAACCTCAAAAAAAGAAAAGTCTTATGATCCAAATGAGGGTTTTTGGCGAGGTCCTATTTGGTTGGCTCCACATTGGTTTATCTACAAAGGTCTAAAAAGATATGGTTTTAAGGGCGAAGCTGAAATGATAAAAGCTAAGACTACTAAATTAATTGAAAAATCAGGCTTTAGGGAACAATACCATCCAGAAACTGGTGATGGTTTAGGGGCTGAAGATTTTACTTGGGGAGGTTTGTTGTTGGACATGGATTAAATACCAATTGTGTGGAACAAATACCGACACACTTCGTGTGTCGGTATTTGTGCTATACTCGCAAACAATTATGGCTCACCCATTTGAAAAAATGTTTGATAAAGCACTCAAAACCAATAATGATTTTGATAATGAAGTTCTTATTGTGGCCAAAAAGTTACAAGCAAAAGGTTATAGTGGGGTAGAGATTGCCCAAGTATTATTGAAATTATCAAAGTCTTTGATTGACAAAAAAGAAGCTGAAATAGTAACCGAAGCGTTTGAGGAGTTCGCTCACTATTTAGAAGACGACTAAATCTGTTACCCTAATAGCTTAACTAAAAGAAAACTCGCACCATCGCAGGCAACGAGTTTTGTGGCTTGGAAAGAAAGTTGTTGTTACTTCACGCAGCACAGCTTTATTTTTTCAACTCGTTTTTTTCCTTTGTTTTGCAAACTAACTCCTTTTAGGACCAAGGAAAGGTGTCCGATGTGTGGATGTTGAATTAAACCTTTCCAATCTATTAAAGCCATAGCTTTGGAATCCCAACGATAAGGGCCTGTAAGGTCTGTGTCGTAGCTCAGTTCACCTTGTTTACTACGTTTAGACAAAATCAGCCAAGTGTTTATTGTCGCCAAGACATTGACCCAGTCTGTAGTAGCGCCGTATAGGCCAGATAAATTAGTGATTACGTCACCAGCTTGTAGATTTAACATCTGCTCATCAATTGAAGAACCAGGAACGCTTTTTTCGGACATTTTGCTTTCCTTAGGGGGTTGAGTTAAGAACCATTTCTACTTTGATGAAATCATCATCAATCACAATTGTCAACAATAAAAAAATTATAGGTAATAAATTTGAGTCTAAATTATAATTAGTTGGCAACTGGGCTTTAAAGGATAATATTTAGACTTATGGTTGATAAAATAATTAGAAAACTAAAACCTTCTTTAGTTGGGTTTTTAGTTCGCTCTGGGTGTATAATATAAAGAATATGGATGAAATAATTAAAGAGCGTTTAGACGTTCAAGAAGCAAAGTTAGAAGAAATATACGTTTCAGTAGAAAAAACTCGGAAATATTTATTGATAATAATGTGGTCATCAATTGCAATGATTGTCTTACCACTTTTGGCTGGCGCCCTGATTATTCCTTCGGTAATTAGTAGTTTTTCTAGTATGTATAGCCCTTAGTCTAGTTTTAGAATAAATACCAAGAATTTTATTAGCCATAGAATTAGCAGATAGAATAGCTATCGTTACACCACGTCCAGCGACGATTAAAAAATTATTATCAATAAGTTGGCCAGACCAAGAAAGGTAAGAGCAAAAGGTTTTTATGATCTAGAAGATAAAATTGGTGAAATCATAAGACCTTAATTTAATGAGTTTTATATCTAGAAAGCAAAGGCCACCCTTGAGAGGTGGCCGGAATTGGGTAGGATAGGCTCGAAAAGAGTCACTCGATATTTTTGATGACTCGAGCAGCTGTCTTGACGGATTTTGACCGAGCGACTCTTCTCAGGCGCTTTGAGAAATGTTCGTATATACGAACTTCACCTTCCCCTTTCTGAACGTACATTCGTACTTTGTAGCGGTGTTCAGTCTGTGAGATTTTGGTCAGCACAGCGTGTGGGACTTCGTAGACGCCGAGAACTTTCTTGTCGCCGACCTTGATATTCCTCTTCTCCACTGTGAAAGCAGCATCACCAAGTTCATTTAGAAAATGGCTGATTTGTTCGTCGGTATGTCTACTAAGCGGTTCGACATAAAAATAGTCTTTCGTGCCGGTGACTTCTACAACCATGATTTTCTCCTAAAGAACTATAAGGTCATTAGCCTAACATAGATAAATAAACTAGGAAATGATTTATGTTTAATGCCCCAAATTGCGAAAAATGGCTCCCAAAAAATTTTAGGGAGCCATTTGTGTATTGGTTTGGCCTAGTACTCAGGTTTTTTTACCCGCCACCCAGATCACTGTTCCGTCGACGCGACGGATAATTAGATAGGGTTCTTTATCCTTGTAAACGAGGAGGTATTGCTGGTCCTTCATCGCAATTCTTTCACAGAAGTACCCTTTATATCTTATCGTACAAGTACCTTTACTGAGAAGACGTGACTCATTCTTGAGTGCTTGAAACATTCTGGTATCAGTACTGTCTGTCGTTGCGCAACCGAGTGTTATTGCTGTCAGCAAAGCCAGTAAGAATTTTGCGACCATCATTGACCTCACTTATTTAAGAGAACAGATAAACCAAAATAAATTTGGAGCTGATTTTAGGCTAGCACGATTTTTCCTAAAATTAAACAGTTATAAAAATTAGACAGAAACTCCGCCCAGACGGAATTTCTGTGGCGGGGTTAAGTGGCCTTGAGCTTTTCATGAAAATAGACGCTTTCTATTTCACGAGTACCATCGTAGGTGGTGCTGTGAAGGACTGGGGTTTTCTTAATCGGGTTAGTACTTATGGCTTTGCCTTTCCCAATATAAAAACCTATGTGTTTATGGTAAAGGTTATCCGTACATAATTTTGGTCGCCAAATTATGACCGCACCGATTTTTAACCGGCGAACCGTTGACCAGCCTGAGGTTTTTAAGTCAGCTATGGTTGCACTAACTGTGGTGTGTACTCCACCGATTGTCATTCCACACAGTGTCAAAACCGAAGAGGCAAAGTAGGCGCAAGCCAAATCACCATCCTCTATTACATCCAAAGTACGCGAAGGTGTTTGGACAAAAAGTTTACGATACTGGTTTGAGCCAACACTACCGAGAATCATTGCTAGATAGGTAGCTTTCAAGTCTAAGGGAAAACCCTCTTCTTCAAAAATAGTTTGCATAGCAACCTCCAAAGAACAAAAGTACACTTAAAGTGTATTATTCTATTGCCAGTAGCGCAATCATTTCTTGGTATAAAACACTCTATGAAGGTATGTAAAACCCCAGCACACAAAGCTGGGGTTTTGCGAAAATCGCAGTTTTTAGTTTTCAGCATATTGTCTGAAGACCATGATGTGAAAGACGGACTGAAAATGTTCTTCAGTTGCTTCAATAAGACCTTTTTCTTCAAGGTCAATAAAGTACTTTCTCAACCACCGTAGTTCATCTTCACTCAGACCAAACTTGCCTATATCAACCGTGGCTCCCGTTAGGTGGGATGATTGCCTGGGGCCAAGTTCAGCTGGAGCCGCATTCTTGTTTACAGATGTTGACTCGGTTTGGAACTCGAATGTCCTGACAGCTGAATTGACTTTGATGGTCCGGCCAAACTTTTTCTTAAAGTCACTTACCAAGTTAACTAAGAAAATGTTTGTCTGAGGCAGACACCAGCGATACTTTTCTGGTAAACGGCTGTCAATGGCTATGTCAGGGATTTCGCTTAGAGGAATAAGTTTTTTTAATCTTTTGTACTCATCAAGTTGTGTTTCTGACAAACGCTCTAGACCTTCCACATCAGCCTGAAGATTTTGACGTTTTTGAGCTTCTAGGGAACCCTTAAGTTTTCCAGCTGCAACGACCTCACTGAAAAGAACAGAATTGAAAATCAAAATAATGAGCAGTTTCATCGGTAAGTCCTTTGGGTAGGTTATAGGATGAGACAATTTCCAAATTAAATTCTTTCTTGCCTTTTTTGTTATAACACAGTTATTATCTGTCTCAAATTAATAACCTTAGGATTTTTTGATTAAAAGGATTATTCCACTAAAGTTTCCTCGGGTCGTAGGCCCAAT
The DNA here is from genome assembly GCA_041736805.1 of Minisyncoccia bacterium. Taxonomy (GTDB): domain Bacteria; phylum Patescibacteriota; class Minisyncoccia; order Phycocordibacterales; family UBA918; genus OLB19. The sequence continues at coordinate 89,792 of JBGSSW010000016.1, read as the reverse complement.
GCAAAATGGCTTGGCGTTGGCGGCGTCTACAATTCTGGTCTCCACTACGGCAATTATGGACAATTTGTGAAGCGTGTCTAACAATCGCTTTCCAGCGCTTGATTTGCCTTTCGTCATCATTGTGGCGTCGACCAAGGTAATAACGACAATACCACTGAAACCAACCACGAGGGTCGTCTTGGTGTATCCAACCTTTAGCTTTCCAGATAGACAATGGCTGACTGGCATTTACTTCGTAATAGTTAAGTTCCTTATGCTTTTTTCCGTCAGGTGAAAGTTTGGCTTTAGTGAACCATTCTCGGGGAAATTCCTTAGGCTTGTCACCAAAGTATAGGCCACCAAAAATTCCTAATTTTAACATTGCAGGAGGGGTTAAGTGTGGTTTAAAATCAGAATGAAAATTTTTACCAATGGGCTCGGTTCTGGTATAGGTATACTCATTTTGCATTTTGTCATTAACTACGACTTTTTTCATATTATGAGTATACAATCTATTTAAATAAAACTGAATTATGTCGGGTATCTTTTTCTGCAAAATCTGCTAAGGTAGAGTAAGAAGGGAGGTGTAAGATGCACCACAATCGGCTTTTTTCAGATAGGTTCAATTTCACTCACCCTACCAGATTTAAACCTGGTGATCGTTTACGCTACATAGATGCCGGAATAAGGAAAAAACAGAACAATCCTATTTTCACTGTCCATTCTCATGAAGGGCAATTGAAGTTTGTTGGGCAGGAAGGCGTTTATGACGCGAGCATGTTTGAGAAGGTGTGAGCATCAAAGGGACAAGGGGCCGTAGCAATCACAATTGCTACGGCCCACACTTATTTCTGCTCACGGAATAAGCAAGGCGCTTAATCAGTAGAACACAATAGGAACAAAGACAAATACGATTAAATTCATGGCCGTGTGAATTAGACTGCACCAGATGAAGGCTTGGAGATATTTCTTATTCAACCCTCCGAAGCTCAGAAATGCGATTGAAAATAGAACGGCTGCAGGTCCAATGGCGAGTAGACTACTATACCCGTTGTGGATGAGTGCGAAGTATGTGCTAGTGGATAGGATAGTAATAAAAATAACCCACCATCGTACGCCAAAGATTTCAATAACCAGCATTAAGGGCAGAAGCCGATAAAGCGCTTCTTCACCTAATACTAGTCTAAACATACATTCGTAATAGTAATAATCGTTGCGTACCCACTTCGTGTGAGGGTAATCTATTGTGAACACTGCTGCATAGTAAGGAAGCAATGCGCAAATTGTACAAATAAGAGCAACTTTTATTTTTTGACCAAGACGCTCTTGGTCAATTTCGAAAAAATTCGAAAGGCCCATGACAAATCCCTTCAAGTCATAAGGTTAACTGAGTCTGTAAGTTATTAAACAGCTAAAAAACAGAGAAGTCAATTTGTTACTTTTAAAGCAACCTAATTTTAAAAGATCGAAGTTAGGGCTTGATACTTCCGACTCTTATTATTTCAAAATCATCCCTGATAAATCTAATGATAGTAGAAGCTTCTCCATCGAGGGTTCCTCCGTCAATGGCTAAATCAATTCCTGATAAGGAATCTAAAATATCCTGACAGTTGGTGTAAGGAATCTGTCCGTGTAGGTTGGCACTGGTGGCAGTAATTGGTTCTCCCAAAGTCTGGACAATTTTTAGTACGTCATCCTGAGCAGGAATTCTTACTCCAATTTCTTTTTCATCACCTCTGCTTTTAGCTAGCTCAATGTCTTTGGCTGGCAAAATCACTGTCAGTGCTCCGGGTAGATGTTTCTCCATTATTTTCTTCGCACGTTCATTTACGTGCACATACTTTTCAGCCTCTTTTATACTTGACACTATAATTGAGACGGCTTTATTTACATTCGCGTGTTTAATAGCATTAACCTTTTCAACCGCCTGTCTATTTCTGGCTATCACTCCTAAGCCGTACTGAGTATCTGTTGGGTACAAAACCACCCCTCCTTGTTTGAAAGTTTTCACTATTTCGTCTATGTGTTTGTTTACCGCAGAAAGAGGGATAACCCTCGTCTTTTTTATTGTGGCCATACATTTCGTTATCTATTGTTTATAGTACGAAATGTACTATTTGAAAATAGGCGTCTAGATAAACAAAGATTTACCAATCAAATAGCTTAAAGTAGCAACACTACAAGAGAGGACGGCTCCCCAGAGAATATCAACAAACACGACCATCAGCGGCCAGTCTTTTAGGGTAGCTAGGTTGGTGAGGTCGTAGGTGGCGTAGGTAAAAAAACCAAAAAGAGCTCCTAGGACAATGGCTTTAGTTAGGGAATGTGATTCAAGGGCAGGAACAACCGCAAAGATGATAACTCCGACAATAAAGACTAGATAGAAAATTATTGCTGCCGGCCAATTGACCGGTCCGAGGAAATCAACCAACTTCTCTTGATAAAAATCTTTGGCAACAAAACCAAGCCAAGTCATATCAATGATAAAAAAAACGGGGATGGTAAGGAGGTATAGGTAGATGTATTGAATCATTGTCATACTAAAAATTTAAGTAAGTAATTGTTATTTGCAATACGGTTGCAAATGAAACCCAGAGCAAGTAGGGAATATTGATATAGGTCACCCAAGGAACATAATTATAAATAGCATATAGTGCCCAAATTAAAGTAATCAAGACCAGGATAATATCAATAGCCGCTAGTAGATTATTTTGCAAGCCAAATTGTAATGGCGTGAAAGCAAAGTTGAAGACTAGGTTTAAAATAAAGGGTAACAAGACTTGAAAGGGAATTAAACCTTTAAAATACAAATAAATGACGTAGCCAAACGAGGCAGCGATGATGAGATATAACACGCTCCAAACAGGGCCGAATAACCAAGACGGCGGAGCCCATCCCGGCTTGATCAGGGTTTGATACCAGTTGTATGTTTCCATGACTTGATTATAGCAGAGTTAAAATATTAACCCGTTCACTTATAGAATTGACTCTTGCAACATAATATAGCTATTTTAATTAGAGACAACTTAACTATTACTTTTTATTCAGGTGACAGTAGAAAAATTTGAAAGTCACCAAAACTATTTACGTACTCATAGTTAGGGTTTTCCTTTATCAGGGCATAAAACTTAAAATCATATTCGGTGGCGTATTTATCTTCTTGATTAAAGATAATAAATTTAGGTTTTATTTCAAATATTTTACTTAGGAATCCATCGTATGTCTTATCGTCATATATTGAAAAACCACTCATGATAAAAGGGAAGGGGTTATTCCTCGATGATAGGAAATATATTTCAGGATTCATGGGTAATACATATATGTTATCTTTAGGGTCAGAATTAATTTTAATATAATCAATTAATTGCTTATGAGACTGGTATTCTATGTTTTCTTTAACTAGTAAATTTGCTTTAGGGATAGAAGACTCGATTAGCCTTTCGTTCTGGCGAGTCGCAAAGACAAATCCATGCATCGGGCTTATCGAGCCCCAAATATTTATAAAGATAAGCGTGTAGAGGGCAATCTTTGTCAGGTTACTTTGTTTTGGTAACTGAACCAGAATGGCAATTAAAAATATAATAAAGCTAATAAAAAAGTAAAAAGTTATCTGAAAGTGAAATGAGACAAGGCCAAAGAATGGAGCAATGAACAAAACCGGATGAAGGGGCTTATCTATACTTTGATTAAAATTTTTAAATGTTAGAAGCAGAGCTGTAATTGGAGTCAGCATAACAACCAACCAAAAGAAGGTTTCGAGGATAAAGATATTAATTGAGTAGTTGTTTAAGGCTGAACTTATATAAGCCACTATCTGTTGTATATATGTATAGTCATTAAAAAAATCTTTTTTTATCATCTGGGTACCGGATACAAAAGCAGTATAAAACCAAGACAAGGTACTGCCATATAAAATTTGGTACACGACCATTGGGGTAATAGCGGTAGAAAATCCCAAAAAGAGCAGCGTTACTTGCTTTAGCCAGGCTTGAAAATTAAAGAATTGTAATCTAAAAATTAGAACTATAATTACTAGTGGTGGTAATGCAAACAGGGCAAAAGCTAAGGGTTCAAAAACTAAATAGCTGTATGTTATGACCGCTATACCTAAAATAAGTAAAAAACCTTGAGTTAAGTATTTATTACAAAAGGAAACTTCATTAGTTCTAAGTCTATATAATAAATAAGTTAAAACGCCTAGCGTCAAATAAACAGCACTGGGGTGACGAAACATGAAACATAATCCAATGATGAAACCGGTCGTCAATATATGTAAACGGTTAATCTTATTTGTGCTAAGAATTGTGATTGTTAGGACGGCAAAAAAAAGTGCATACCAGTTTGGCGATGGATTTGGAAATAGTAAAAAACCAAATACTACACTTGACATACCACCAGCTGCCGCAATACCGGGAGAAATATTTCTGAGTAAATAAGTGACTAATAGTGCTTGAATTACTCCTAAAATCACCATCGGATATCTCAGAACAACTAAATCAATACCAAAATTTTGAAATAACCAAGCGTTGAGGAAAGTTTGGTATCCGCCATGAAAATCATAAACGTCTACTCCATATATATCACCTTGCAAAACTCTTTCGGCCAGGTGGCCAAAAACACCTTCATCAGCAAACCACATTAAATACACATCAAAAAAGCTTACCAGCATAATGGTCGAAGTCAGCCCTACAAATATATAAGGCCAATTGAGTTTTATAAATTCCTTAGACTCCGCAACAAAACTCATATATTTCATTCAACCGCTACATTGAGGGCCTTTTGATTCTTCTTATTTTTAGCTTTCCAAATCAAACTATCAACTATATAGTGATGAAAATTGACCGTCTGATAACCAACAATATATAGAGAGGAGAGTAAGATAAGGTTGGTCCCTGCAATCAGCTTAAAACCTTCTGTTATAGATTGATAAAAGATGGTTGTCATAATAAGAGTAAAGATAAAATATGACAAAACCCTAATTGGTTTTCGCTGTGACAACCAACTCATAACTGAAACCTTTGCTGTGCCATCAACAGCATCGTTCTTAAAACGATTAGTGTTATAAAGCCAGACAAACAAAATGTACTGGGCATTGTGCCAAACATTGGCCACCAGCCAACCGCTGTTAATGTCTTTAATTAGGACATATCCCACAAAAAAATAATCATGTGCGAAAACATGAAATACATATAAGCGAGGGACAAGGTGCCTTTTTTAAAATTTAAAAAACAATTCCAAAGCCACCAAGCAATACTGAATATAGCTACTCCGGCAGCCAGTAAAACGATAGATTTAGGTACAAGGGGTATAAAAACCGGTAGCGATAGAAATTCATCCCAACCTTGGGAACCGCGATGAAGCAAACCCCAAGCCGGAATGGACCAAACTGAAAGTATAGTTAACCATTTATTTTCAGTAAAGACATTTTTAATTTTTCTTCGATAAAAAACACTAATCCCGTAAGCTTGCCTAGTGTAATGAAACCATTGCCAAAAAAAGTACACCGTCACAATTGACCAAATACCTAAGCTAAAATAAAGGGCAAAAACGGCCGCTAGGACAATTATAGGTAAGTAATAAATTAAAAATGCGTTTTCTTCACGGTCCTCTTTTGTTCCACCTAACTTAGTAAAAGTTGCTATCACATGATGGTAACCAAGCAACCAAATATCGGCCAACAGAACTGGATAAAATAAATCAGGTCTATAAAGCACTATGGCGCCTGAAGCCAAAGCCGTTAAAGCGACACCAAAAATAAAAATCGAGTCATACAATTTCCCGTCAAGCCAACCAGCTTGAAAACCGCTACTTTGCTGCTCTGAGAACTCACTCATATCTTAGTTATTAAGATTATTATATTACAGGTTAATAGGGTTTCAAAGCAGCAGCTCTATTTAGAGGGAACTCGCTTAATTGTGAGTGGGTAAGCGTAAACCCGTTTCGTAGTTTATTACACATTAAAATAATCATAAAGTCAAGCAAAAGTTCGAACGCGTCCTCCCGGGGTATTAACTCTGAATAAAAAATAACCATGTTTATCATGGTTATTTTTCTCTGCCCCACTGGGTGAGAAATGCTGGGAGCATTTCGCAAGGCTTTGCCAGCTATTTTGACGCTAGGAAAAAATAGCGACAAAGTGGACAGCTTCTGTAGGAAGAAGGACGTTCGAACCCCCTTAGTTTAATAGTGAGTTGTGAAGTAGTCGTTTAAATATTCTATTATCTTCCTTTTTTGCCCGACTTTTTTGCAAGCATTTCCTTCTTTGCTGCTAAACGCTTTGGTGATTTATAAGGACGTGTTTTTGTATTCTTTTTTGGGCTTGATGCAATTATTCGTGTCATGGTCACTAGTATATAGTAATTTGGGTGAGTAGTTAAGTTATTTTACAACCAGGTCATTTCTGTACTTTGCGATCAGTAATATTGATTATTACACAATCAATACACATTTTTGATTTACTCCGCTAGGTGTGTGATGCTCGAACCGCTGCGTTTTTTGTATAAAATAAATAAACGCCCACCAAGTGGGGAAGTCGGGACAGTTGTCCTTTCTTCCGCCCGCAGTGGCGGTCTGTTCTACCTGTGCATTTAGTCATCTCGGCCGCGAATCACTTTTTTGAGTTGTAGAACGTCTTGACCAAGAAACGACCGTTTGCGTCTTCTCCGCGGACATGAATGGCATCGGAACCAATGTCGCACGCGACCGTCGGCATTTGGGTAGCGTCCTGGATTACTTGGTTTGCCTCTACGAAGTCTGGGCTCCAGATACGAGACCCTTTTTCGCTTGAAATTACGAACAGCGTACTTATGTTTACCCAGTGTCAATATATGCGGGTAATGTGCTTGCACATTACCCGGTTTCAGGAAAGAACTGTTAGAGTCTACAATAAATCTCCAGCCTGCTTTCTTGATGAGGTTACTACTTAAAAGAAAGTAAGTATAAAAGGTAATTAAAATCAGTTTTTATTTTAAAAAATAATTAATCAAAAACAAACCCTGTACTAAATTAGTACAGGGGTGAACGGACTCCGCCTCATGTTACTTAGGAAGTTTCGTTATGATTGTCTCGACAATCCTCAGCGCCAGTTTGTCGTAGTTGTCTTCTACTTCATAAATAGAGCTCAGGTGAAAAGGGCAGTAAATGATGGAGGGCTTTAGATATCGAAACATCGCATTTACTCCAGCCTCATGTTCTGGGCAAGTACGAAAGTCTGTTCGGTACATGATGGCGTAACCATTGACGGCATGAGCAGTTGCTACCTCAGCGACGGTCCCAGATTCGGCATCCACTCCATCCATGTTGGCAACTACAAGAGTTAGCGGATCCTCCACATGAGAGTAGCAATCCTCGACAACTTTTTGCATATCCAAAGTACCGTCATCTCTTTTGAATTTCTCAGCCTCAATTTGTGGAAGTATGACCTTGAACCCGTACTTACTTAGAGACAGGCGTAATAGCAGGTTATGAACCTGCTCTCCAGCATTGAAAAGTCCTCCAGCTAGATAGATTGTTTTATACTTAAGGGGAATTTTCCGAACGGTATCAATATCTACAGGTTTCATTTCGATTCTCCGTTTCAAACAATGGAAAGTTTTATTGTATGGTCCCTAATATATTTTATTGCCCACTGCATCTCTGACTTGTTTATTTTTAAGGTCATTTCCCCCGCGTACTCCAGACAAGTCTCCAGGGAGGTTTTAGGATGGAGATGATGAATCAAGGCGGCGTAGGTAATTTTCACCAAATCAGCACCATCTTTTGTTGATGAAATTCGCAGTGTTTTTGATTTTGCAATGTAGTACCCGGGGACAATTAGTTCCTTTAGTATGATGTTTGTATCGAGCACAACAAAGCTAATCATATTTTCAAATAGACGACGTAAATTGAATTTATTCACAAATTTCTCCTTTACTGTTAGGTTATGTCAAAGAACTAATATCTTTCAAATTGCGAAAATTAATTCGTAATCTGAAAAATATGCTGGTTTACAATAAGTGCTCATAAACCAGCAAAATCATTACTATTGATTTTACCCGTGCCACTCACCCATGATGATGTTTAACAGTTGTCGCTGACCATTCTTGAAGATGGCAGCGTGTGACTGTGACCAGTTTGTGCCTGGGAACATCACGTAGTGTTGGGTTCGTCCGGTCGACGTACCAACACGCCAAGCTATGCCATTGATTTCGGCAGAATGGTTATGGCCGAGCAGTGTCCGTCTCCCCACGTTTTGAAATTCTTTTGTGCTTCGCGTTTTGCCACCACGGCTACCTTTGTCACCGTGAAGTGAACAAAGTATCGGATGCTTGACTCCTTTAGGGAAGAACAGTTGATCTTTTCGTTCGTAGGAAATTATCTCTGGACAATGCTTGCGGAAGTACCAAACAACTGGGTCGATGGGGCTGACGTCCAAGTCTTTGGGAGTCAAAAACTCTGTTCCAAATCCACCAGACCTGAGTAGCTTCAGCTTTGGCTTTCTGATGCTTTCTCGCATGGCCAAGAATAGTTCAGCCCCGATTACGGCGTTGACGTCATGCCCTCGCATTGCCCATTTTCTACTTTCGATGTATTCCGACACAAACTCGGGGTGATTGGCAGCAATGCGATGTATCTTGATTTTTGGTACGTAGGAAGTAACTTTGGCATGTATCCACTTATGCTTTGCCACTGCCATCTCGAGTTCACGTTCTAGACTATCCAGACCGTGTTGAGCTTTCCAAGACCGCCTAGCGCCCTGATGCTCTTCGTCATAATGGTTGATACTCCAACCATCGATATCGTCCCCAAACACGATATTTTTTGGCTTAAGGATGGAGACAATACCATTCTTCTCGAACGTGGCTTCCTCTACCTGGGGATCGGTAATCCCGATATGCAGATCACCGCAATAAAGCGCATCAACGTCGTCTGGACGGTGCTCAACCCCATTTGGTGTGAAGAGGTCGGCCCCACCCTTATTGATGTTGATGTCGTAGAACTCACCACGTTTATTGGCTAGGAGTTGGCGGAAGTGAAAGCCTTTTTTGCCAAGCTCAATCACCACGGCTGCAAATTCATGCTCTTGAGCGGCAATTTCCCCTGTTCGATCTTGTTGACCGAGGTTATCGACTGAGTAGCTTGGGTAACTTACTGCCCCAGTTGTCATAAGGGCCTTGGGTTGATGTCGTCCAATCCGCATTTGGTGCTTGAGCTCTAGTTTGGGCGCTGCGAATATCTGCGACCGCGTACCACCCCTTTGACAGACACTAGGGGTGAGAAAGGTAACCAATGTCGGGCGCATGCGCATCACATTGATCTCAAGTTCATCATTGAATATGACTTGATTCTCGAAAATCATGTGACCATGAAGCTCGGCCGGGAAGGTACTGGTCAAGATACGATTACCGGTACCTTTATGGGCAACAGTTTTGATTGGGCCGTACTTGATTGGCAAGACCAGTAGGGGAGTACCACGTTCTGTTTCGTAATGTTTCAGGGATTTCCAGAAGTTTTGGTTCAAGCTGGCACCGAACTGGTAGCCGGTCAGTAGTACCTTGGAAATTTTCCCTTTAGAAAGAGCGTCAAGTAACTCCGGAGTGACTCGAAATTCATCCAATTGACGTATGACGCCTTCTGGTACCGCAATCATACCCCCGGTAATTTGTTGTCGCCAAATCAGTTCTGGTAAACCAAGGGTTGGCTGGTTGACCCGAAACTGTGTGTAGCGACGCGCCCTTGCCTGCAGAGCGCGAAAGTTACTACCTAGAGCGCGCTCCAGGTCATACTTAGCCGGGTATGTTCGGGCATCGTTCCAGATGCTGGCAAACTCCTGTCGCTGAGAAAGCCTGTCTTCGGGCTGTGCTTTTTCTGCCATTTTCCATTCCCTAGTCAGGTTCATTAGATGTTCACGTTCCTTCACGGCATTCTTACTGATGCCACATTTTTCAGCGAGTTCCTTTCTTGAAAGTTGGCGATTACTTTTGATGAAATCATTGATTTTAGACCTGTCAACCAAGACAGCTTTCCGGACTTTAACATTCTTTGCCATGATAAAATTCCTTTAGTAAAGGTAAGCGGGAAGATAAATGTCAAGGAACTAACAATTAATTAACTTAATTATTCATTAACTTAATTAATCTACTTTATAGTTTACTAACTTAACTATCTATTAACAAATCTCAGATGTGGAAAAAATTTGCTATGTAATTATTTTGAGATACAATATTGCTTATGATCAATAAGTTTTCCTTGAAAATACCTTTTATACAAAAGGCAACAAAAGTCGCTTTGTTACAAAGTAAATTTCATAGAATTACAAAAAGCTACATGACAAGAGCTCTAAGAGTATTTGAGCTCAATACTGGAGACTGGATTCTTCTTGGTTTTCTCGATCATAAAGGTGACTTCGTGTCTTTTTCAGATGTTGCTGAAGAGTTAGGAATTCAGGATTCATTTTTAACTGTCATAGGAACTAAATTGGAGAATCGTGGTCTTATTTCAATCATTGCAAATGGTGGAGATAAACGAAAAAAAAGTATGTGTATAACAAAAGAGGGTAAAAAGATTCTATCTCTCTCACAACAACAGTTTTTAGTCTTTTTTGAGCCCCTTCTAAAAAATCTTGATTCAGATGAGTATGAAAATTTTGTTTCTGTTTTGAAGAAGGTTATTAAAAATGAGAGTCTATTAAAGAATAAATAAGTAAAAGGGTGACAGACGCCACCCTTTTTGTTGCTAGCAACTAGCTAATCCTGGAATTACTGGCTCGATTATTTCATCGGTAAGTCCGTACTTTAGACAAGACTCTGCATCTAGATATGTCTCAATCGGAAGAATCTTGTTTCGAAGTATTTCTTCAGTGAGAATATTTTTGTTACAACTAGATAGATATATACTGACTAGTGTATCCATGAGCTTCTTGTGATAACGAAGTACCTCTTCAAGACGTTTGGGGTCCGAAGTACCCTCATCTGCAGTAAAACCATAATGAAGCATCAAGCTTGATTTTGGTGACATAAAACGTTTGGTCGCTGCTTGGAGAATCAAGCTACCGGCACTCATGCATGGCCCATAGACATAGATATGTACGGGGACAGACACCATGGTGATTCGATCGAATATTCCGAACGATGCATGCAAGTCTCCTCCGTAGCTGACAAACTCAATATCGATATGCTCTCTTGGAGTTTCTCCAGCTTTTGGCTCATAAAAGTGTTCCAGAGCATGGAGGCCGGTAAAGAAGTTTGCTACAAGGGGGAACCCTACATCACTTTCACTGTTGTTACTTATGTATGGGACACCGACAATCATCTTTCGACGACCCAAGTCAATACCTCTTTCCATTAGTAATGTAGCACGTTCAAATTCATCCAGTTTTCCAAGTCTAATTTTAGAGACCATTTGTACACCTCGTTAATTAAGTTAATGAACAATTAATCAAACTTTATAATATCAATTATTAAAGTATAAATTGTTTATTATCCACATTAACAAATTAAAGATTTGTAAGTCATAAAAGTTGGAATCATTTAAATGGCAAGTGGTATTAAAACCTTAAGTCTAATGGAAAAACGCCCTGTTAGAGAAGGTAACTGAATTTGTTTTCATAGATAAGTTCAGAATTAGAATGTAAAGAGAAACTCCGTACCAAAGTGGAGAATTGCTCAGGATGAATATGACAAGAAAGAGAAAGAATTAAGACACAGACAGCGAGTCATTAAGTCTTCAACTAGAGAATTTAGTTGATGCCGATGAAAGTTACCACATTAGGCAAAAACCTTCGACCTCATGACTGAAGTGAAGGGTTATCCTATTTTGCTCCGCTGGGTGAAGGATGTTCGAACCGCTTGTGTATAAAAACAGAAACCGCTCATACAGACGCGGTGTCTGTACAAGCGGTAGTAACAACATTCAGGCCCCGCCCTTCATTCGCACTCCCATCATGTATAGAAACGGCGAGGCAACCAGGGCTAGGGCACAGACAAATGGATTTAGTACCACTGGACCATTACCTAGCCAAAGACTGATTTGGGTGAGAGCGAGAGCCCCGACTACAGGTGCTCCGATGCACAACATGTGCTGGGTGACTATACGAATATGATTCATTACACCTTCCTAGAGATGTCCGGTCGATGCCGAACCCATAAGAACATTATCTTATCAAAAGGATGTGTCAAGTTTGCTCCGCGGTAGGAATTTCGGTCGTTACACGACCAGTAACCAAATTGGCTAGATTTTTCGCAAGCTCAAATCTAGCTCAATCCGGCTTCGAATCCTAACGAACGTGACATTTAGTCACGTTCTCCCGCGTCACAAACAAAAAACACCCTAAGGCGTTTTTTGATTTGCTCCGCAATCTAAGCACCTTTATAAACGTAAACTGGGTAGAATGGGAGCGTTTACTGGAAAGAAGCCAGGCAATGGACGTTCTAAGAATGAGTGGTCACTTACAAAGTTTAAGATGAAGCAAATGTAGATACCTATACTAATAATATCCTTAATTTACAATACTAAAATTTTGGATAACTACAAAAAATGAATGAGTGACGTGCTAAAATTAAGTAATGGTTTTAGTCACTAAAAATAAAAAAACACAGTATAAAAGTGATTTAGGTATTGTATATACACCAAAACCCCTTGCGGATTTTCTGGTCAGTAAAGTACTACACTTTTTATCTGAAGATATTTCTAGAGGCGCTTACAGACAAGTCGATAGTCTCAAAATAATTGACCCCGCTTGTGGAGAGGGTGAATTACTTCACTCGGTAAATAGATACTTGTCTCGAAATCAACTTTCAAATCATTTTGATTTGTATGGTACAGATATTGATAAATACGCAGTGGAAACCACTTCTAAGTTAATTTCTGCTAAAAACACTCTGAAAATAAATGCCTTATTTCCTTATGAAAGTAGACTGAGTATATTTGATATCAAGTCACTTCAGAGTCATTTTAATGCACAAGATGGTTTTGATGTTTTGGTTGCCAACCCTCCCTGGGGAGCGGATATGAGTCATTATGTTAAGGAATTAAATCACAGCGACTACACTTTAAATAAAGGGCAGTTTGACTCATCTGATTTATTTATTGAGCTATCACTAAGAATTGTTCGTAAAGGTGGATATTGTGCCTTCATAATTCCAGATTCAATTTTTAGTCACGAAAAAAAGGTTCTTAGGAAATTACTTACTGAAAATACAGAAATTAAATATATAGCACGACTTGGTGAAAAAATATTTAAAGACGTTAGTAGAGGATGTACGATAATAATATTTAAAAACACTGTACCTTCAGCTGAGAATGAAGTTGAGTGTATGCGGTTGAATCTTGAAACTAGAAAGCTAATTCTCAAGAATGAATTATCATACGAGGATGCAAACTCTAAGTTGTCACACAAAGTTTTTCAAAAGCGTTTTTCTGAAACTGGTCTATACCTTTTCGATATAGACACAAAGGACAATGAATTAAAGGTAATACAAAAGCTGTCTTCTAGTAAGAAAGTTATTGGTGACTTCGTATCTTCATCAAGAGGGGTAGAATTGTCTAAATCAGGGAAGGTATATAAGTGTGACTACTGTAGTCAGTGGAACCCATACCCAAACAGTCTGCGCCCTAAGTGTAACCATTGCGCCAAAAATTCAGACTTATCTAAAGTCGAAGTTCAAAATATTGTTAGTAAGAAAAAATTTAAAGGATCAAAGCCCCTCCTAGTAGGTGAGAGTATTCGACGCTACTCAATATCTTCTGAGTACTGGATTTCTGTCGATAATAAAGGAATAAACTACAAGGATATTAGTGTTTACTACGAACCAAAAATTATTGTCCGCAAAACTGGCGTTGGAATTACAGCATCTATTGATTACACACAATCGCTCACAAATCAGGTTGTGTATATGTTTAGACCTAAAGAAAGTCCGGCAAGTGAGACGGCTCCAATTGAGTTAGTGTTGAGTGTAATTAACTCAAGAGCGATGTATTATTTTTTACTCAAAAAATACGGTGAAACTGAATGGCGCTCTCATCCTTATTTAACACAAGGTCAAATTCTTAACTTACCATTCCCAGATATAAAATCTGCATCTTTTGGAAAGATTTCAAAGGCAATTGTCTCAACTTTAAAGCCATACCTTGAAAACAATAAGGTTGTACCAAAGTCCATTGATGCTAAAATAGAGCGTCTAGTGGCAACTTTGTTTGGTCTAACCAAAAAGGATTACGGGGTTATATACGAAACTTTTAATAAAGTTGATAGCCTGCTTCCTATTAAAGCACTGACTAACGTTTCGGTTAACGACATATTTTAAAATGGGACATAGGTATATTGGTTCTAAAAGTAAAATTGTAGACAAAATTGTAGACAAAATTGAATCAATTACAAAGGAAGGAGACGTGGTTTGTGATTTGATGTGTGGTACAGCTACAGTTTCTAAAGCTTTAAAAGAGCGGGGTTTTTCTGTAATTGCGACAGATGTTATGACATATTCATACCATCACGCTCGTGTAGTGCTTTTAATTGATAAGACTCCTACTTTTAAAAAAGCCAATAAATTTATTAATCAAAAGCTGAATAAAAATGACAATGAAAACGGCTATGTAGATGTTTTACTTTATCTAAACAATCTTAAGCCACAAAAAAAGTATTTTTATAAAGAGTTTTGTATTGAAGGAAAGCCTAGCTCTGGTGATGGGCCACGTAACTACTTTTCTCCACACAATGCTTCTAAAATTGATGCAATTAGAAATTGGATAAGAAACGCTTACCAAGAAAAAGTAATTAATGACATCGAGCATTCACTACTATTGAATGATTTAATCTTGGCGGTAAATGACGTAGCAAATATTTCAGGAACTTACGGTCACTATCTTTCCAAGCTGACTGGGCGAGCAAATGATGTTCTGTATTTAAAGCCGTCAATAGCAACAAATTTTGTTGCTGATTCAAAATTATCAAAGCACAATGTTTATAAGGGATATGCTGAAGATTTAGCAAATACAATTCAGTGCAGTGTTTGTTACATTGACCCTCCATATATGAAAAGACAATATGCGGCTAACTACCATATTCTAGAAACGTTGGCACGGGAGGATGACCCTCAAGCCATTGGTGTGAGTGGACTAAGACCTTGGCGAGACCAATATTCAAATTTTTGCACCAAAACAAAAATTTGGGACTCCTTTGATAAAATTTTGACTGGTGTCAAATGCAATAGCTTTTTAATTAGTTATAGTGAAGATGGTTTAATTCCGATAAAGGAGTTACTCGTAGGATTAAAAAAATACGGAGAAGTTTCATTAGAGGAAATAAGTCATAAGCGATTTAAAAGTAACGCTAGCAAGCTTGGTAAAAACTTAACTGAGTATTTGATTGAGGTTAAGATGTAAAGAAGGGTTTTTCCTTATCAGTTGAATCAAACAGTAGGGTGTCAGTTGGTTCAATAAAACCAGAATGACCTTCTGACATAGCCTCATTGTGCATTTCAGCAATTAGCTGTATCGCATTATTGTCTCTCGCAGGAACTTGATTTAATGACCATCCAGCCCAAAATTCATCGTTGCTAGTTCTAAGTAGATAAACAAGAAGATTCTGAGGAAGTTGATTACGTTCTAATGGGTCGGCAGGTTCTGGAAAGCCATTTTCTGGATGCCACGACTTAACTCGATTTTCTCTAGTGCTAGTAATTCGTTGTGAAGCAATGCATATACTTTGTGCTCTTCTCTGGTAAATCTTTACCTCTTGAGAACCTTGTACACCGATACTATTTAGTGGCACATACCAGATAGGGCCTTGTTCTCCAGAGTCACAAACAATACTATTTGCGTCTTCAAAAAACTTACCCCATTTCTCTAGAGATACATCTTGTGCAGGAAAATCAATATAAGCCTGACCACCACCACCTAACTCCGTACCAGGTTGTTTATAGATATTAAAAAAATCTGCGTTAGTTAGGTATCGAAAAATTATGTATTTAACCATATAAATAAATGTCATTTAAACTATATCATTTTAGCTGAAAATAATGAATTATAATGATATGCTTACTCAAAGTAATCATCATTATGAGTAACTATATATCAATAATAACGTCGCATCAGGACAGTACAGGCAACAGGATTTCTGCATCTGAAATCTATACTGATTTAATGTCGAAGAGTGTTTGGGGTTTACACCCTAGAACAGCCGCAAGAGCTAAGATTGTCCCTGGAGACAAGATTGTTTTTTACTTAGGTGGTGAAAATCAGCATTTTGTTGGTACAGCTACTGCCACATCATCCGCTTATAGAGAAAGTGATACTTCTCACAATTATTTTAGTAGTGAGGATATGTTCAGACTGGACTTAGCGGACATATTAATTTTTGATAGACCAAAGCCAATAAAACCGCTACTAAACAACTTGTCATTTATCAAAAATCCCTATTCTTGGGGGCCGTATCTACAGGGTGGCATAAGGAAAATTAATTCTGCTGATTTTGAAAGAATTGTTACATCAGAAAACTATGATGTAGACACTGTACTCGAAACTGAAAGATTGAAGCATTTTGTAACATCAGTAGATTTATCGACTGTCAGTTTTTCTCCCCACGCTTTAAGTAGCCCGGACAGAATTGATGTCGCACGAATTATAGAAAATTTAGATACCAGATGGGCGATTCCTAATTTCCAAAGATATTTTGATTGGAATAGAGAAAGCGTGCGGTCACTTCTGGAATCAATCTTTAATGATT
This sequence comes from Minisyncoccia bacterium, assembly GCA_041736805.1. Lineage (GTDB taxonomy): Bacteria > Patescibacteriota > Minisyncoccia > Phycocordibacterales > UBA918 > OLB19. Next base: position 73,111 of record JBGSSW010000016.1, on the reverse strand, counting down.
ACTATGTCGGAGCCTTTTTACTGTGGGAATCAGATGAGCAAGCCCCTTTAGAGTTGATTGCGATTCAAGGTTCGTCAAATTCATTGAGTCGAACTGATTTTATAATACTGGATGGGCAACAGCGTTGTACCGCACTTTACTATGCGATTAAGTCACCCGATTTTCCTCTTAAGGGTACTTCTAAAAATTCATATTACTATATTGATTTTAAGAATTTTATTCTTGAACAAAATAGTGAGAGGATTATTACTGTGAAGGATAGAGAGTTGTCAAACATTGAAACCTATGAAAGTTTGTTATTTCCAATTAACAAGCTCTCAAATTCATTTGAATGGCTAGACGGACTTGAAGACTACTTACATACAACTGAAGCTGACTTACCGTATGAGAAATTAAGAGACCTAAAAAGATTGATTGAATCCAGAGTCAGGCATATGTGGCAAGGCTTTCAGATACCGTTTGTTGTTCTGCCTAGCAGTATGGACTTAGCACAAGTATCAGTTATTTTTGAAAAAATTAACACTGAAGGTAAACCACTTGGCACATTTGATTTGCTAATCGCAAAACTGCTTAGGAATGGCATCAACTTGAGAAATCTCTGGGAATCGGTACTTGAGAACTATGAAGGAATCAATAACTACTGTAAGTCTGAAAAAACCAAGATGTTCATTTTTCAGTGCCTTTCATTAATCCATCATCCCTCAAGTTCAGCAAAGAAGAAAGATTTACTTTCTTTATACGAGAACTTGTCCCTATCTTCAGCTGAAGAATTTATCACGCTCTGGAATCAAGTGGTTGAAAATCTCGAATCAACCTTTAACTTGCTCGAAAACTTACGTACAGGTTACGGTGTATTAAATGATAAGGAGGTGCCGTTTTCTCCAATGATTCCTGTACTCACAGCTTTGAATATGGAAGCGGCCACAAGAGCAGACAGATTATTGTGCCAGTCAAAGATTGATCAGTGGTATTGGTCAGCAATTTTTACTAACGCTTACTCATCGTCTGCAGAGACTCAAATGACTTCTGACTATAAGGAGGTTATGAATTGGTTCAATGGTGAAGAAAATATTCCTAAAGTAGTGACACAAGCCAGAAATGACCTTTCAAATCTTGATTTAAAAGAGGTAAACAACCATTCTAATGCAATATACAAAGGTGTGATGTCATTAATTGCTTTAGCTGGAGCTGTAGATTTTGAAACAGGACACGCTTTAGAGATGGCTAGAAGTAATGACAAAGACCATATTTTCCCAAAGTCTAACAGTGCTGGTTTTTCGCAACATCCGTATATTAATTCAGTTCTTAATATGACCTGGTTGTCAAAAGAAACTAATATGAGAAAAAGGGATAAAGTACCTTCTGTCTACATAAATGAGTTTTTAACTGACAAATACTCATCCAATGAACAGGCGCTTACAGAAGTACTGGAGTCGCACACAATTAGTGCGGTTGGACTTGCTCTACTTCAAAGTGATAACTTCGATGGGTTTCTCGAAGAAAGAGAAAAAAGTATCATTAGGGTAATTAGAAGCAAAATTGGCTTGAGTCCTGACACCGAAGAAGTTCTTGAAACTGCACCTGAAACAGCAGTTGATGAATTAGAATTAAATTTGAGAGACTTTATTGATTCCCATTTGAGTAAAGCTTTCGGTGCTGATTATTGGGACGCTAAAGTTTCAAATGGTGTAAAGCAACGTGTTGAACAAAAGTTAGAGCAAAGATTTAAACGTCACCCAGCAGAAAGAAGTCAGCCTATTAGTGCAAGAAACCGTTTTGACTATTGCGATATAATGGATTACCAAGAAACTATATCTGTAAACTGGGATATTTTTGAGAGCGTCTTTGGCTCTAGGGGTGAAGTCGAGAAGCACTTCTTGCAACTCAAGGAATACAGAAATGCAGTCAAGCACGGGCGTGTAATGAATAATGTTGAAAGAAAGCAAGGTGAAGCTTCTTACGAATGGCTCATCTCAATTTTGAGTTAACTTATAGTCTACATAAACAAAATTAAGTGTTAGCATTTAAGTATGCGAAGCCTATTTGAGAAAGCCACAAAACAATGTTTATACCTAACTGACGGAGTTGAGGTAATTCGTACTACTCCTATCAGCGGAAGCACTTTTCCGTTTGTGACCCACATTAAAACTACTACAGGTGAAGCCACTCTACCTTTTGAGAGTAAAATACTGGCAGATATCCTATCTGGCCAAAGTAATGAACTTACAGCAAAACAATACCAGTCAGTACCCGTTGTAGCCTGCCGTATTTAGCCTAAATCTGCCTTGTAGGCCGTTTGTACTGGTGAGGAGCTATGGATATACGACTTCACCATCTACCACCATTTTTTCGAGCGTCCAGTTCAGTGAGTCTCCTGTACTTCCACCATTGAATCGAACAGTGGTTGTCCAGTAGCTACGAATGTTAGCTCCAAAGCTATTTTCTGCATCAACATAGCCACTCACTTCACATCCACCGTCACCAATATCGGTAGCGGTATATTCAAACATTGGAAAGTCTGCAGACTTAGGTGACTTTAAAACATCTTCGACGTAGTTTTGGCTTTTTACGTAAGCCATAGAACAGTGGTCAGGTGCCGTAGATTGGCTACTCATTTGGCTCGTACTTGAAATAACTGACGACGTTATAATTCCTGCTATACAAATAAAAATAAACCACTTTAAAACAGGGACGCTTCGCTTCTTAACTTTATCGGCGGAAACTGGAGTAATTTTACTTCCGCAGTGTTTGCAAATACTTGCTTCAGGCTTCACATCTTCTGCACACTTTGGGCAGACTGCCCTTGCTTCATTTATGTTTGTCATAATTAAAAGTTAGAAGCAGGTACAACAAAACCTGCCACATTAGGAGGACACCTTTCGGTAACCCCTACCACCGTTTCCAGTGGCAACGCACGATACGCCCTAATATGACAGGGTCTCTTGTATCGTGCGTTTTTCAACCATACCGTCAGTCGAAACTAACGGGTTAGGTCTATATTCAGTTGTATAGAGATTATATATTGATATTGCAGAATCTCAAACTAAGCAGATTATTTACAATTAAGTAAATAGTCCGTGATCAGTTTGGTTGTTTCATCAATTCTTTCGTCAGAGAAGTCTTCTGTTGTCAAACCAAGCTCTTTCATAACCACATCGTGTTCAAAGCTTGTCGTCTCAATTTCTTGCTTTACGTAGTCAATTGGCTTGCCTTGCATAATGCGTTGTATCTGCCAAGCCGTCTTAAAGTCATTCATAGTGAAACGAGCGTCTGGTTCAACCAAAACAGTTTTGGCTTTTCCGTTTTCATCTACCACAGCATTACCATCTTCACGAACTAGCGTAACTTCTCTTGGTTGTAGTCTGCGAGCGAAGTGACGCACTACATTTGTAGTGGTAATCAAAACTTCTTGGTCGTTTAAAGCAATTTGCTCAGAGACGTTTTCAAAACGTAATTTATTTAAACGCTTTGAATAATCGTGATACTCGACTTCAAGCTTACCTCCACTAATAAACCAACCCTCTACAGTGCGTGCAGGGATGTCAATTTTTTCAGCAATTTGAACATTGGTATTTCCTAAATATTTTAGTTCGATTGCAGTTATTTCTTTTAAGTTAAGTGAATTAAACATACTGTAATTTACACGCAAAAATACGTGATTCTACGTAATTGATTTGTAATGTGTATACCGTTAGTGAACGACTGATTGCATCGGATAGCTGTCTACGTTTATATAAAATAGATAGACACAACAAAAAACGGTAATAAAAATTACTTACTTTAATTATTGTTATTACATTATTTTTTGTCATACATATATAGCAATTAGGAGCGAAGCTCCGCCACATTGTTGATAAAAGTGGTAAAGCTTTTTCCCTTACGCTAAAGAGCGGTATTCGGTCGCATTATGAGTGATACAATTTAACTCCTTTCGAATGACTATCGGCACTTGGTGTGTTCTCTCGTACTTCCGTCTCCTTGGATTTCTCCTTCCAACCTTGTTAATTCAAAGTAAGTACGGTCAGCGACAAGACAAGTGAGTGTTCCATTCTGCTTGGTGGATTAAGAGACTACTTCCTCGTCCAGGTATTGCGTTACCGAGGTGATTGAGTATCGTCACAATTCGTCTCTGGTTCCCTCATTGGCAAGCGTTACTAATAATCGACTTTGCTTACTTCCGACAATGACGGGAAAGCCTAGGTAGTAAAATCCACCCCTCCACACTAGGCTTCGCTGGGTGACAAGTTGCAGTCAGTGCCAGCATCTGGATTAAAAGAGCACGTTTATCATTCCCAGATAAACGATTGAGTGTTGTTGAGGGCTAGTTGTAAATACAAAAACCTTATTAGCGTGGCGACATATCCAATAAGATTTTTGTATTTGGTCGCCACAACCCAACACCTTAACGCACTATACAAAGAGGAGAGTTCAACTAAAAACTCACGTAACTCGCATAACTATTTAAACTATGAATTTGCTTCTATAATGCATTCTTAAAATTAGTAATTAAATTCTTAAAATAGCTATATTAAATATGGCTATTATTCTTAAATCTAGTAATACTTTTTTCGATTATAGTTATTCACAGGGTAATAAGCAGGATTACGTTCATTAAACATCTAACTTTGTCCGATGAGAATTGCTATTATACTTAATGATATGCAGGATATTACAGTTTACCCAAAAAACTTCTCTCGCCACATACGTGACGTCTTTCTAGCATTAGAGAAAGCAGTTAATGTTGACGCAAAGTCAGCGGAGCTTTCAATGTATTTGGGTGAAGTTGATGGTGGAAACGAGGGACAAGATGGCACTGAAAAATATGCAGTATTGCGGTTTTTGGAAGCACATCAGGCAGTATCAAAGCTGGCAATTGGAACGAAGACTTTTGATGTGTCTATGCCAGATGATAATGATGAAATCATTTACGGTGCGATAGCAACTTTTACAATTAACTTTCAAAAATTTACTAAAATTGTAGTACCCCTTTCGTTGTTTCCTCGGTTCATAATAACGATGAATTTTAAAGATGGTATTGTTTTTAATAATGAGTTTACACTACTTAAACCACAGGATGGTAGTCAGCCTTATCATTTTTGGCAACATATTTTAAAAAATCCAAACAAGGACATCCCCACAATTGATATCCTAAATTATATAAAGCAAAAAACTGGTACGAGGGAACCTTTTTCAGTTCGTAAGACCCTAAACAACTATGGTTTTATTAAACCTCTTAGTAAAGCCTTTTTTCCAATAGCTTCTGCAAAAAGTGTCCATTTCCAAAACCCTGTTTTACAAAGCGACATAGATAACTTATTTTGCTCAGAGAAGATGCTTAAAAGAAGTTACGAAAGACTTAAATCGAACCAAGTTAATAAATCGTTTCGTCCTAAACCGTCCTATAGTTTCCTTTTGGAGACTATAGAATCCTTTAAAAAGGACGTTTTATAAGTTGCCACTTATGCTTTAGATGAGCCCAAAAAGCTCATCATAAGTATGAGTCGGAAACAAAAACAACGCCAACAAGAACTACAAACTGGCTTCGACACTCCTGAAGTTGAAAGCAAATCAAACACTCACGTGGGTGATTTGTTTGTGATTCTCTATGGTATTGCAGAAAGATTGAATTCCGACCCAAATGCACCTGACTACATTAAGGAAATCGTAAATGGAAATTAATCAATCGTATAGTACCTAGTATGAGTCATATAAAAACAAAAAAGGATGTCACTGCTTATGTAGTGGCACGAGTTTCCGATAAGGAACAAGAATCAAACGAAGCACAAATACATCGCCTTAGACGTTACTCGCAATCAGTTGGCTTTAAGGAAGTCATTGAATATCAAATCAAAGAATCATCTACCAAAGCCGACAGAAAAAAGTTTCAGGAAATAATTGCTGAAATTAGTAAGTCAAAAAATACCTGTGCTTTGGTTGTCGATACTATTGACCGACTACAGCGTAGTTACAAAGAGTCTGTAATGCTTGATGAGATGCGAAAGACTGGAAAGGTTGAATTGCACTTTTACAGAGAGGGTCTTGTCATTCATCGTGATTCTAATAGTGCCGAAATCATCAGGTGGGATATGGGAGTCTTATTTGCTAAAAGTTATGTTCTCCAACTAAGTGACAACGTTAAGCGTGCTTTCGAGCATAAAAGAAAGGATGGATGCTGGATAGGAACTGCACTATTTGGATACGATAACGTGCCTCGTAATAAAGAAAAGAGAACAAGAGCTGATTTGGTAGTTAACCACTACGAGGCATATTACGTAAAAGAAATCTTTGAACGGTACAGGACAGGCAACTACTCACTCAATACTCTATGTGATTGGTTGGCGAAGGAAAAAGTAAAAACAAAGAAGGGTCTACCATTTAAATCTAGTGCTTTGCACCACTTACTGTGTAATCCCTTTTACCACGGCGTGATGCAAACTCAATATGGTAACTTTCCTCATCGATACGAGCCACTAATTAAAAAGAGCTTGTTTCTAGAAGTACAACGTGAATTAGATAAGAAAAATAACAATCCAATTTTACAGAAAGGCGCAATGAAGTTTGCGTTCGGTAACGGTCTACTATCCTGCAAGAATTGTGGTTGTTCCATTTCAGGACAAACCAAGAAAGGTAAATTTACTTATTACCATTGCACAGATGCAAAGAAAATATGTAAACGTATATATGTGCCAGAAGCAGAGTTAATGAAACAAGTAGTAGATATGCTCAAAAGCTTGTTTATCACTGATGAGCAAATAAGTGAGGTGTGTGACTACCTAAAAAAGCATCACGACAGTCAAACACTATTTCATCGAGACAATATCAGTCGCTTACAGAATGAGTATAATTCTTGCCAGACCAGAATGAACCAATTACTTGAATTGTTAATTGATGGCAAGGTAGCCCAAGACCGCTATGACGAAAAGGTGACTGAATATACTAGTCGGCAAGAGGAGATTAATAGTGAGCTAGAGGATTTAACTACAGACAACAAAAACCACCACATCACAGCCAGAACAATTTTGCTCTTAGCTCAGAATGCAGTGGAGTTGTTTGAGAGTTCTGATATAGAAGAAAAACAAGCAATTGTTAAACTCATATCTTATAACTCGCTCCTTGATGGCAAAAACCTAGAGTTTACAATGCGAAAACCGTTTGATTCGGTCTTAGAATTAAGTAAACGTCCTGTCTTGCTCCGCGGGTAGGATTCGAACCTACGACCAAGTCGTTAACAGCGACCTGCTCTACCACTGAGCTACCGCGGAAGAAGCTTTTTTCTAGTTCCAGCAAGCTTTTTAGGGCTTTTTTATTACTAGTGGTCATATTGTACAGAAAAATTGTGAATATTCAACTGGTCAGTGAGTAATACACAGGGTAGTTTGGGTGAGACATAGTATAATAAATAAGTTAAAAGCTTAAATGTTTCGCATGCTTACACTTTATTACAAACCATCCTGCGTGTTTTGTCGGCAGGTATTAGCAGTGGTTGATAGACTTAATTTAGAGGTCGAACTAAAAGACGTTGCTGAAGCAGATTTTCAAGCTGAACTTGTAGAAAGAGGAGGGCTAAATCAAACCCCTTATTTGGTAGACGAAACTCATAATGTTGAGATGTACGAAGCAGATGATATTGTTGCACACCTGCAAAGAAATTATGGTAAGACGGTTGCTTACGTCAGACCAAGAATAAGTATTTCCGATAACGTTTGTGTTTCCTGCGAAGGATAAGTATGTACATTCGTGTTTCGGTTTATCCGAACGCCAAGAAGGAAGAGTTGATTGAAAATGGTCAAGATAAATGCGAAGTAAGGGTTAAAGAACCGGCAGAAAGAAATCTAGCCAATAGTAGAGTTATGGAAATTCTCGCTCTTCAGTATAGAAAAAATAAAAAATCTATCCGACTCGTGTCTGGGCACCATTCAAGTAGAAAAATATTCTCAATTGAAGATTAACAAAATCATAAAAGCCAAATAACCACCTTATGGTATTTCAAAACATAACCTTCAAACACACAAATAGTAATACTGATAATAGAATTGATGCTCTTGTTGCACAGAAGTTGAGCTCACTTGAAAAATACATTGGTGATGAAAGTGATGTTAAATGTGAGGTTGAGTTTGAAAAAATATCTAATCAAAAGTCTGGAAAGGTTTGTCGAACAGAAGTTAATATCTGGGTAGCTGGTACTTTATATAGAGCAGATGCTCTAGGTGATACTTTTGAAGCCTCGGTTGACTTGGTGAAAGATGAGCTAGACCAGGAAATGAAAAAAGCTCACAAGAAAAGAAATAGTATGCTAAGAAAGGGAGGAAGGATGATTAAGGAAATGATGAGGTTTGGTAGGAGTGAGTAGAGAGAATAAAAAATGGGACGCCGTAAGGCGTCCCATTTTTTATTTAAAATAATCAGTAAAATCCATTTCCTTTTTACCTTCGGGAATGATTTTAGAAATGTATAGCTTCCCCGCATAGTCTAAGCCAGCTTCTTTGATTTTGATCCTTTTTCCTTGATAGATAAAAAAGGTCTCTGGCCAACCAGAAAAAGCTCTAATTTTTAGTAAAATTTTATAAGCCTCCTCGCCAGAGGGAAGATTAAATGGGTCTAAATTTAACTCAGACATTTCCTTAGAAATTTTAGTGCAGAAAGTCGCTTCGATGTGGTCTTGTTCTTTAGGTGAAATTTTACCAGCTACAAATTGTTTGATGGTATCAGCCAAAAAAGCCCCGCCTTGGTGCGCCATCATAGTGTCGAGTTTTTGACCATCAACGGGCCAATTATTAATATTTAGGTCAATTTTTTTCTGAGCTAAAATTGGGCCATGGTCCACCATTTCATCTAGCAGCATGACCGTGACTCCAGTCTGTCTTTCATTATTTAAAATTGCACTACGTATTGGACTGGCACCGCGAAACTTAGGCAATAGCGAAGGATGCAGGTTTACCGTACCAAATTTGGGAAGCTCAATCAGCCACCTGGGAATAATTTTTCCGTAAGCGACAACTATAAATAAGTCCCATGAACTATTTGTAATTGGTCCAAGAAGAGCCTTGTCTTTAAGTGTTTCTGGCTGAAAAAAAGGTATAGCTCTAGCCTGGGCCCATTTGGCTACGGGAGGTGGAGTAAGAACTTGTTTGCGTCCGATAAGGGCGTCTGGATTGGTAATAATTAAGTTGGGAACTATGCCTGATTGTTCAAGTTCATCGAGCACAATAGCTGAAAGCTCTGGCGTACCAAAAAAAGCTATTTTCATGTCAACGGAGCTTCGGCTTGGTCTTTATTTTTTATTTCTTCCTTAGTCCAGATTTTTTCGGCTCGGTCGGTAAAAAGGATGCCGTCTAGGTGGTCGGTCTCGTGCTGCATAATTTGCGCGAGAAGCCCGCCAGCCCCACGTTTGAAAGGCGTCCCATTTTCATCAATCGCTTCAATTGTCACGTTAGTTGAGCGACGAACCAGTCCGTAACGGTCTGGAATAGACAGACAGCCTTCACCCACCACATGTGTCTTTTTAGATAGCTTGGTTAGTCGCGGGTTGATGGCAATAACTGTTGGTAATCTGTCTGGCTCAGTACTTTGATCTTCAATTATAAACATTCTTTTACCAACCCCAATTTGTGGAGCAGCGATGGCTACAGCTGTAAAACCGTCTACTTTGTAGGTTTTGATAGCCTGACGTAGGTCGCTTAGTAGCTTTTTTACGGTTCCATCAGCAAATTCAGCCTCGGTTATTTCTTCGGCCATTGCATGTAGGACAGGATGGTTTTCTGGTACTAATTTAGCCATAATTTCTTACTTATATTATAGCAAACTAGCACAACCTTTTAAATTAGACAATTCTCGGCGGGTCTATTTCAATTCGAATATACGGCGGTAGATTTCTAAGTATTTCCATAAAAATATCTTTATCCTTAATAGTTGGGGGAATTCTAAATAACGCATGACGAAGAATTTTGTTATCCGCTGAATTCGGGTTGCTGTAGTAATCAGCCGTTTTTGTTTCAGTCAATTTTTTAATCATCTCTTCAGTTTCTGCTACTGCGCTTTTATCACCAGTCCAACTAAGTAAGACAAAGGTAGAAAAAGGAGGATATTTAAGCTGTTCGCGCAGTTGGATTTCTTCATTGTAAAAAGCTTCTAAAGCTCCATGTGTAGCACTTTGCAAAAGAGAATCAACTTCAGTTCTAGTTTGAATCAAGACTTCTTGACGGCTAATTTCTCGTAGCTGCAGTAATAGGCGAAAAACATTTTCGTCTGCGCGCCAAGTAGGGTTAGAGCGAGTAGCATCGAGAGAAATTATCGCGCTCAAATCTATTTCATGTGCATTCAAATAAGGTAGGGCCATTTGCGTACCAAGTAAAATAGCTCCTCGGCATTTATAAAAATCATCAATAATTGTTTGAGCTCGTTTCCTGGTGGAGGCTGTAATGTGGTCTAGTAGGAATATTTTGTGTTTGGGAAAGGTGGACAAAGCTTCATCATGAACTTGCTGGATACCAATTCCTCTAGTACGCAGACGCCACGAGCCGCAATCAGGACAAGTGTCGGCAGCGCGAATTTTTTTGCCGGAAGTACCTGAGACAAACCACCTTTCTTCGTTGCCAGTTTTAGAAGTAGTTTTTACTAAGGAATAGGGAGTATCCGAATCAGGGCAACGGAAGATATGACCACAATCAATACAAGTTACTACTGGAGCGATACCTCGTCTGGCACCATACATGAACACTCGTCCTTTGGCTTCGAGGACATTATTAACCCTAGCTGTTAATTTTTTTGAAAAGAGAGTAAAAGGTTTTTCTGGAGTTGATTTGTCGTGTTGGGTAATAATAGTAAGTGGGGAGGTAAAAGATAAGCGTTTTGTCTCTTGATTGTAGGTCGTGAACAATTCCATTCTGCGCAAGTATTCATCCTCAGTTCTAGGTAGAATATCACCAAGCAGAATGTCCCTTCCGGTGGCTTTAGCGTAGGTTTCAAGAGCGGTCCGGTGATCAAGGTAGGGTCTTTGTTTGCTGCGATAAAAATCGTTGGCCGAGTTTTCTATGATTATAGATAATAAATCTACGCGGTCTAAGTAAGCATGAGAAGGTGTTGTGATAATCAATTTTGCTAGACTTGTATCTTCATAGGCGGCGTAAGATTTACGGCGCTCAGTTTTTGTTTGGGCCGGAGAAAAAATTACCACTCTATCTTCAATACCTTGAGAAAGATTAGTGACAGCGTACTGAACATCAGCGCTAGTAGGGACAACAAATACGACGGAGCCTCGTCTAGCGAGAACACTTCTGATATGGCTACGGTAAGAAACGTACCTATCCTTTAAGGTAGCTGTAAGTATTTGTGGGGTAGTATCTTCTTTGTGCACGAGCGAAGAAACCAGTGGATATTTATATTCGCCAGTACGAACGTCGGGCGGAAGTAATTGATATAAAATGGCCCCGGCTGAACTGGGATATATTTTTTGTAGTAACTTCGCCGTACTTTGAATATTTTTGGGAACGGAAGATAATGGGGTTTGTTCAGGCAGTTTACGTAAAGTAAAAGAAGCACTTTTAAGCGAACTTTTATTATCAGCTACTGGATTAACTTCAGTGACTATAGCGGGATGTTCTTTGCCTCGGATAGGGATGGTTAGAAAGGTTCCCAGTTCATATTCTGTCGCACTAAAATAGGAAAGTTTATCAATTTTTGTGCCCCGAATAAGCGGAATTACCTGAATAACAAACATGTGGCGGTAATTGTACCAGACTTATACTAGTTGGTCAGATTTACCTGTTGGCACCAATTTTATTTAGAATTCGTCAAGATATGAGACCCTGGCCCCAATTGAAGATAGTCTTTCGATTAGTTTTTCATAACCACGATTAATACTATAAATATTGCGTAAAATCGAATGTCCTTTGGCAGCGAGCATGGCAATAAGGAGGATGGTAGCCGGACGTAAGGCTGGAGGGCAGATTAGCTCACTTGCTCGAAGTGGTGTCGGGCCATTAATGTAAATTCGATGGGGGTCGGCCAAGACGGTGTCAGCGCCGAGTTTGTCTAGCTCGGTAAAATAAATGGCGCGTTTTTCATAGACCCAATCATGAATGAGAGTTTGTCCTTCGGCCTGAGTAGCGATAACAGCAAAGAAAGGTAGGTTGTCTATATTTAAGCCGGGGTAAACTGCCGGATGAATTTTTTCATGTAAAGCTACTAGTTTGGAAGGCTTGGTCGTGATATCTACCAGGTTAGTCACTCCATTGTAACTAAGGTAAGGTTTTGATTTTTTATATTCAAAACCCATTTTTTCCAATTTCAGTAGTTCAAGTTCGAGAAAATTTATTGGACAACGAGTAATAGTGATAGAAGAGTCAGTCACTATGGCAGCGGCCAAGAAAAACATTGTGTCAGTCGGGTCTTCTGAAAGGGTGTATTCGACAGCTTGGTTAATTTCTTTTATCCCGGTTACTTTAAGAGTAGTCGTACCAACGCCTTCGATTTTTACTCCCAGTAAGCTCAAGAAAGCGCAAACTTCTTGAACCATATAATTGGCCGAAGCGTATTTTATGGTAGTGGTACCTTGGTTTAGAGCAGCTGCAAATAAGGTGTTTTCCGTGACAGTGTCACCTGATTCATAAAGGATAATTTCTTCTGGAGAAGTTAATTTTGTCTTAATTTCATAATTTTTATCTGTAGTATTTATATTTACACCAAATTTTTCTAGGGCATAGAAATGAGGTCTAACAGTTCGGCTGCCTAGTTTGCAGCCTCCCGATTGGGGAAGGCTAAAAGAGCCAAGGCGATGAATTAGTGGACCGATAAACATCACAATACTGCGAGTTTTTTTAGCAGCTTCAACATCAATTTTATTTAGGTTAATTTTTTTGGGTGGTGTAATTACTACCTTATCTCCTTTCCATTCAACCCTAACCCCAATACTCTCTAAGACTTCAATTATTCGATGGACTTCTTCTATTCTCGGCATGCGGTTTAATGTGGTGATGCCGCGGTTTAGTAAGCTGGCACACAAAAGACCGACCGCACCATTTTTTGAGGTATTGGTTTCGATAGTACCTGACAGTTTTTTGCCACCTTCAATTTGGATATTAACTGTTCCTGGAGAAAGGGTAATGAGGTTTTTACCCAGAGCTTTACCAATACGTTTGAGCATATCGGCACTAATATTTTGTTTACCAGATTCAATACGAGCAATAGCACTTTGAGTAGTTTTGAGCTTTTTGGCTAGGTCTGCCTGAGTAATTCCCTTTGTCTCACGCATGTCAGCGATGCGGTGTCCAATATTTTGCATGAGTCAAGTATAGCATACATGCTATACTTGACTACTTTATAGATTGGGGTAAAGGTTGTACTATGTTGGCAAGATAAATAATATGATGTTTTGGAATAATTTAAACCCGAAGATTGGTATTGATTTAGGTACAACTAGTATTTTGGTATTTATACCGGGACAAGGAATTGTTTTAAACGAACCCTCTGTAGTGGCTATCTCTGATGATAATGAAGTCTTAGCTGTCGGAATAGAAGCAAAGCGAATGATAGGACGTACTCCAGACAGTATCAAGGCCTATCGACCGATGAAAGACGGAGTAATTGCAGATTACCGAGTCACCGAAGTTATGTTGCGATATTTTATTCGTAAATCCATGAGTCGGTTCAACTTATTTAAACCTGATGTAATGATATCCGTACCAGCTGGAGTGACTTCAACTGAACGACGAGCGGTGGTTGAGGCAACTCTTAAAGCTGGAGCTAGAAATGCTTATGTGGTTAAGGAGCCGATTTTGGCGGCGATTGGAGCCGGGGTGCCGATTTATGAACCACAAGGACACATGATTGTCGATATTGGCGGCGGAACAATCGACGTAGCCGTGATTTCTCTAGGAGGAATTGTAGCTTCAAACTCAGTGAAGTGTGCGGGAAATCGAATCGATGCTTCGATAATTGATTATGTTAAAAAAACTAGAAATCTTTCCATTGGTGAAAAGACAGCCGAAGAAATTAAAATTAAAATTGGTTCAGCCTTACCTTTGGAAGAAGAACTAGTAATGGACATTAAAGGGCGAGATGTACTCTCTGGTTTACCTAGAACAACTGAGATAAGAACAAATGAAGTAGTGCGAGCAATAAGTCGAGACTTGCGTGAAATGATAAAAGCGATTAAAGATGTATTTCAAGAGACCCCACCTGAACTCGCAGCAGATATTATTGATGGGGGAGTAATTATGACTGGCGGGACTTCACAACTAAGAAACTTTCCTGAGCTAGTCAAACGACGTTCGGGAGTGAAGGCTCATCTGGCAGACCAAGCTCTTTTTTGTGTCGCTACTGGCACGGGTATTGCTCTAGAACACTTAGATGCTTACAAGAAGACCGTTTTGGCCAAGCGCTAACAAGATATCTAAATAAAAACCGTCAGGCGTAGCCTGACGGTTTTTATTTAGGTGGATTGCTCGCAAATTCATTTCTTGTAGTACTGTACAATTAGGATTATGCCAGAAGGGATACCAAAACAGTTTTCCTCTCCAGAGGAGGAGTTGTTGTACTTACGTGAACGTATTGCTGAGCGAGAGCGAGAGCTTTTGCAACGTAACCCTGAAAGTGATAATTCTGATACTGAAACAATCGGCAATCAAGAAATAAAAGAATACGCTTCTTTTACACCGAGAATTATTCTTGATCGTGAACACTTGCTGGATGAACCAGCTTTAGCTGCTTCAATTGAACAAGTCGCCATTTCACACGATCCAGTGACCGATATTTTAGAATTAGCCAAGGAGAAAGGGATTCGCAATGCCTTGTCGGTACTAGAAAAAATGGACAACGCCTATATAGTCGACGAAGTTCACCGGCAATTAATTGAACAAATCCGTTCCGGTTCAAAAATCCAAGACTTAAAGGAAAACGTTCCACCTTGGCAGATGTTGAGCATGACACTCTATGAAGTGACCTTACCAGAGGTAAAATCTAAAGATGGCCGTGAATACCAGTTGGCAGAGATTGTGAGCATGATGGAGCAACTTTTTGCTGGACTACGTACAATAGGCTCACAGCAGTCTGAAAATCATTTTGTGATTGAAATAGCAGTGGCTGACAATAGTGATGATATTGTTTTTTATGTAGCCGTACCGAACAAGTTTGTAAATTTGTTTGAAAAACAAACCCTCTCGCTTTTCCCTCACGCTGAGTTAATTATTCAAGCACACGACTATAATATCTTTGTCGACAAAGGAAAGACTATTATTTCAGAAGCACAAATCAAAAAACATCCTATTTACCCGCTACGGACACCTGACGGTTTTTCTTCCGATCCTTTAGCTGTGATATTGAATGCATTTTCAAAAATTGAGAGAGAAGGCGGTGGTGCAGCTGTACAATTTGTGATGCGGTATCCACAAAAAAAGTATCGGAAATCTTATCAGGAAATTATTAAAAATATTCAAAAGGGTAAGAAAGCGTCTGACGCCATTTCACGCAGCAGTGTAAGTGGGGGAATCATAGGAGCGATTTCTGATTTATTTAATTCAAAGACCAAAACCGATCAACCAGAAGTTGTTACTTCACCTGATATAGATAAGGTGGATATTTTTAATAAGAAAATCCAAACTGAAATTATTGAAACAAATATACGTTTGGCTGTTTCAGCGGCAGATCCAGCTCGAGCTGAGCAAATAATGACCGAAATTCAATCAACTTTTAATCAGTTTGATTTAGTTGAAGGTAATTCTTTTGCTTTTAAAAAAGCTACTGGTAGTTCTTTATTACATTTGCAGAAGGCTTTTTCATTTCGTGAGTTCTCAGCTAAAGCGGCCTTGCCCCTGTCATTAACTGAGCTGGCGACAATGATTCATTTCCCTAGTAATGGTATTTTGAGCTCACCTCAATTTAAGCAATCACAATCTAATACCGCTCCAGCGCCAAATGATATACCAACCCAAGGGACTCTGATTGGCGACAACCGACATCGTGGTGTAGAAAGGCCAATTTATATGACCGAGCTTGATCGGATGCGACATCTATATGTTATTGGGCAAACTGGTACAGGAAAGTCTAAGTTTATGACCAATACGATTATTCAGGATATTCAATCTGGCAATGGTGTTTGTATGATTGATCCTCACGGCACTGATATTGAAGAAGTATTGGGAGCCATGCCAAAGGAAAGAGAGCAGGATGTTATTTATTTTGACCCAGCAAGAATGGAGAGTGCGGTAGGCCTTAATATGCTGGAGTATGATATCACCAAACCAGAACAAAAGACCTTTGTGGTCAATGAACTATTTTCAATTTTCCAGAAACTTTATGGTGCTAATCCTGAAAGTATGGGTCCGATGTTTGAACAATACTTCCGCAACGCCACGATGCTAGTGATGGAAGATCCAGAAAGTGGCAATACTTTGATGGACATTTCCCGTGTAATGGTGGACGCACAGTACCGAAGATATAAATTATCAAAAGCCAAGAATCCAGTGGTGGTTCAGTTTTGGACAGAAATTGCTACCAAGGCTGGCGGGGAAGCCTCCCTAGAAAATATTGTCCCTTACATCGTATCTAAGTTTGACGTCTTTACAGCCAACGACTACATGCGACCGATTATTGGTCAGCAAAAATCCGCTTTTAATTTCCGCCAGGTGATGGACGAGAAAAAAATCTTGTTGGTAAATCTTTCTAAAGGTCGACTGGGTGAAATCAATGCTAATCTGATCGGAATGATTTTTGTCGGCAAGATATTAATGGCAGCACTTTCAAGAGTTGATGATGCTTCAAAAAGTTTCCCACCATTCTTTTTACATATTGATGAGTTTCAAAACGTTTCTACTCCAGCGATTGCTTCAATTCTTTCTGAAGCTCGTAAATACAAGCTGAGTCTGACTGTCGTACATCAGTTTATTGCTCAGTTAGATCAAAGTATCAAGGATGCTGTTTTCGGTAATGTCGGTTCTTTGGTTTCTTTCCGAGTTGGTTCAGAAGACGCTCAGTTTTTAGAGCAGCAATTCGCCCCGGTGTTTGAGGCGAGAGATTTAATGAATGTCCCAAATTACAATGCTCTAGTGCGTATCTTGGCCAATGGCATACCAACCAAACCCTTTAGTGTGGCGATGCGACCACCAATTCAGTCTGATCCAAATAGGGTAGCAGAACTGATTGCTATGAGTGCTGCCAAACACGGTCGACCGCGAGCCGAGGTAGAAGCAGAAATATCTGCCCGTTATGCCAAAAAGCCAGTTGCTACAAGTGCAATAGGGGGTATGATGTAATAATAAATATGGGAAAATCTGAGAGTGAGATTCATAATTTTGAAAGAGAAAGAGTCGAAAGACTAACTCGGGCTGCTCTGGTAAAGGCTGGGCAACAGGGCTTAGAAGATAATTATGAAGAAGACGATTCAGAAGACACTTTTTTTTCTGAACGACTTACAGACGCTGTCGAAGAATACGAGGATTTTAAAAATCAAGCAATTAATTCGGTTGAGGTGGGTAATTTAAGTGAGTTAGTAAGTACGGTTAGTATTGCCTACAAAGAATTGATTGAGCTAATAAATGAAACTACAACCACAGATGATCATAAAAAAAGGTATCAAGTAGAGCAGGCTTTTTTTAAGTTTCGTCAGGGTATCGCTAATTTTAATGAAAAAATAACAAACAAAAACCCCCATGAGTTTTCTGTCGGGCCTCGGGATGAGCATGAAATGGCTTGGAATAAATACTTAACCAAGATGGGTGTGGAAGATTTTGACCCGGAAGCCACAAAGGAAGAAACTAAATCATTTGATAATTCAGAGGAGTATTATTCTGGTCCCTTTAGTGTGGATACTGATTCAATTGAAAGTGAGGCTTTGGTACCAGGGGAAGAGGTTTCAAACTCATTAGTTTTTGAATCAAATGAGGAAACAAATTTTAATAAACTTGAAGCTGGTGATTTCCCAACGGCCGAAGAAGTTTTTGGGACCAGAGAAGTTTTGAGTGGTAATCCAAAGTTGGCCGAGAGATATAGAAATGGCAAAGAATTGAAAGATGGAAATGGAAAAAATATTCCGATACGGTTTATTATGGAAAAAGCCCAGCACGGTCTTTTAGAAGTGGCTGGAATAGATAGGTTGCCGCAATCAGTAAGTAAAATTTTAGAAAGAATTAGAAGAAACACTGGTGATTTAGTCAGGAAAAAAGTCGGAACCGGAAAGAGTGTAGAAGAAAAAATTGAAATTAGTCGAGCAATAGATAGTAATTATAATGAAATAAAAAACGGAGTAGCGTTTTATTTAGAAAATCCTGGTGAGTTAGTAAAACTACTGGAAAAAGAAGAGCAGGAAAGACAAGTAAGAGGTCCTAAAACAGAGGGTTCTTTTGATAGTGAAAACGAACCAAAAGATTTAGAAGAAATGGACGCTCAAATGGAAAGGTTAGCCAAAGAAACCCAGACACTTTTTGATTCATCGCGTATAAAAGAAGTGAATGAATCGTTAGTTAACGAAATAGTAGATTTGGTGAACAAAATTGAAAGTGTCAAAGAGTCCGATAAGAACATTGCTTTAAAAATTAAATCGCGCTATCTAAAAGCTCTTAAAATAAGTCTAGGAAAGCTAAGTTTAAAGTTGAAAGAGAAGAGTATCAGCCGGGAAGTGGAAGAATTATATGATGAGGAAAGTTTGGAAAATTATGTTCCAGAAACAGTCCCAGAAATTGAGGCTGAATCGACCGCTGGGGTTGAAGTATTAGAATCTGATATTTTAAATAATAATTCAGGTAATTATTATGGTAAACCAGCGGTTGAAGAAATTCTAGAAGAAAAGACTTCTGCTGATATGATGAGTCCTGATTTAGACGTGCCTCCTCCAGCAACTGATGGTGAAGCTGCTCCGGTTGCCCCTGATGTTGTAAGCGATACACAGAGTCCCGATACCGCACCAGCTCCAGAACCTACACCAGATGATTTGCCTCCTGTAGCAGCAGCACCTGGTTCGATAGTTAGTCCTGAGGATGCTGCTAGGGCAGAGAGGTTGCGAGCAGTAGGAATCAATCCTGATTCACCGACTCACGAAAGAGTAGGTTTTATAGATGAAAGAAAAGCTGAAAGAAAAAGTTTGGCTAATGAGACAATGTTAGCTCGTCTCAGTATGGATAAGTGTGACGAGGCATATCGTCAGGCTTTGTCTAGCTATCATAAACAAAGTATAAAAGAAAAGATAACGGGGGGGATTAAGAATTCATTCAACGGAGAATCGAGTCCGGCAGAACATTTACGTAAATTAAGAAAGGAGGCTGATGAAGCGGCCGAACAATACCGTGAGAAATTACTTATTCAGATAGAAGATAGAAGAAAAGATCGTGTCTTAGATACTGTATTGACAGCTGATAGTGACCAGATTAAGACAGGTTTACAGAACAAACTAATTGTAGGTATTGATGCTGCTGAACAAAAAACTATCCTTGCTTCTAAAGCTGAAAAAAGGGATGCCTTTATTAATGATTGGCCCAAGACTATAGCGACGGTAGGAAGGATTGCAAAACTTCTGCCGAAAAATAAAAAAGTACGATTAGCGATTGGTCTAGCGGTAGCTTCTATGACAGGTGCAACCCTGGGAGTTTTGGCAGTAGGGGCAGCCGGAGCAGGAGTCGTGGCTGCTTCAGCGGCACTTGGTGGAGCGGCAGGGGCTGGAAGGTGGGGTGTCTCAACTGCCCTTGGTATGGGGGCAGGAGCGGCCGTCAATAAATATGAAGGAAAAAGAGTAAAAAGTGCAGGCGAAAGGCTTCAAATTTTACTAACAAATTCTGAAAACTCAAATACAATGTCGGTTGCTGAAGCCAGAAGAGCAGTTATGTTGGCAAATGCGCAAGTTGATACTGCAAAAAAACGTAAAACTGCAATGACTATTGGGGTAACTATCTTAGCTGCAGGGGGTTCTCGTGGTGCGATGGCAGCGTACGATATTCTTTCACCGTCTGGTGTGGGCGGAGGAGCTAATGGTGGTAATTCTGGGGGTGGTGAGGCGGTTCCAAAGGTAGCAATGTCACCAGCGTCTGCTGGATCAGCGGCTGAGAATGCAAAGGCAACTATGGCAAATCCTGAGCCGGTCTACAATGACGACGTGATGAAATCTGGCGACCCAGTTAATGACAATATAAATGAAGATGCGGCTGAGAATGCTGTGGCAACAGTCGAACACCCTGAACCAGTCTACAATGATGATGTAATGAAAGCGGGTAATGACCCACACTTTGATAGTGTGACTGACGCAAAAGCTCCTTTTTCACTTTCTGAATCAGTCTCAGTATTGAACGATGACCCGAGTGGTACCTTTACCAAAACAGTTGTTTCAGGAATTGAGCTGCAAGGTTTGCAAACCGGTAGTCTTGAACTATCTTCAGGACAAATGTTGGAAGTACAGAAATTAGCTGATTTGACAGTGAAAGATATTTTGTCAGCTCATCCTCATATGCCGAATGCCCAAGTGGAAAGACTTTTGATGGACAAATTGGAGGCCAAATTTGGTACAGAATCATGGTGGCAAGCAGCTAAGATAAATAATGTAAAAATTGGTTCAATTGAAGTGGTCGGGGTTGGTGATTCAGTAGTAAAGCCAACTGGGGACGTTATGCCAAACGAGGATGTGATGAAGAATCAGATGGGTCCGGTTAACGACAAAATTAATGATGTTGTTCATAAGGAAGCAGTAGAGATAAAAATACCTGAGCATAAAGTAGAGTCTGGCGATAGTGTTTCTAGCATCTTTAAAAAGAATCTCCAGATCCAATTTGATCAAGGTAATCTTAAGCAGCCAGAAGGAGTGACACGAGAAGGGCTGTCAAAATTAATGTTGCAAAAGTTTCCAGAACTGACAAATGCTCAAAATCCAACTTGGACTCTTAGCCCTGAAGATTGGAAGAAGCTTGGCATTAGTAGCGGCAATCCTCATTTAATAAGACCAGGTGAAAATATTGACGTAGCAAAATTGTTAGGCAAGTTTGTTGACCCTGATTTAAAAATTGGCCAATCGGGCATAGCTACACCAACGGCTGAAATATTACATCGACAAGGTGCTGGTAACCCAGAGACGCTTTTCGAAAAGCAAATCAAAATTGCTCAAGAGACACCGTGGAAGCCCCCAACTGAAACAGAATTAGATGCCGCTAAAGCCGAAGGCATTTTGGATGGAACTGTCAAAACCCCAGTTAGAGTTATGGACGAAAACTCATATGGATTTAAACCAGCTTTGGGCGAGACCCTTAATTACAAACCCTCTTTACCAACTGAAGCACCGAGACCTTTTGTAGTCGGAGACAACTTCCTAAAGTCACCTGAGTATCAAAAATTTATTACTAAACTATTTGGTAGTCCAAAAAACTTTGACTATGCTGTAGGTAGAAATGCGTCTAGTTTTGAAGCAAAAACATACGCCCTCTTTGATAGATTTAAATCATATGAAAGTCCGTACGAATCTCTGAAGGAATTAAATTTGGATAATCTTAAACTGCTTAGAGAGCAATCGAACGAATATCTGCATGAATTTGCTGATAAAAATAGAATTAATTATGAGACACTTATTGCTTGGTTTAATAAAATTGACCAAATGAAAGGTAAATTACCAAATACTCCACAAACCACACTACAAGATATTTACTCCAGATCAGTAGCAGAGGATTTTATGAAGCTGAAGCAAGCAAATGTACGTTCAATTAAGGCTTAATTATGACAACACAACAAGTAAATCAAATTGATAGTAAAGACGAAAATGTCTTTGCTGAGGAATTGGGTACTCTAGTATTTCAAAGTGCCTTGATGCAGTATCTAGCCGAAGAAGACGAAGAGCAATCAAACCAATTTGAATCTTACATTGATGCTCACGTGGCAGAGGATAATTTTTTAGAGTCACTCTGTTCCAGTTATCCTAGGTTTGAGGAGTTGTTGAAACAAGAGATAACAATTTTGCGATCGGAATTAAAGGAAGTTGCCGCGTAGAAGGTGTTGCGATTTAATCCCTCAAATTGGTCTATAAAGTGGCTGCGGTAAAATAAAGGTAGTGTTATGATTATAAATTATGGATCAAAGAAGTAGTTTAGACAAAAGCTTAGAAGACTTGTCTTTAAAATTTGAAAAAATTTCAATTGATTACTACGGTGTTAATCAAAGTGATATTAAGTATGAAACTATTCTTTCTGGCCTTGAGTTAATTGGGTCTTCTGCATGTAGTTCTCTTGACTCTGAAATAAAGATTGAACTGGGACAATCCATTAAGTTTTTGGCAGATGAACTATTATCTGTTCATTATAATATGTCTAAAAACTTACTCGAAGATGAAATATTTAATAAGTTGCAAATTAAATATGGCGGATATAGTTGGTGGCAGTCAGCAAAATTTACCCGTCTCATTATTGATGATTTGGATTTAAAACCTCGTGAATCAATATCTACTACTAAAAACCCCTCCAGCGAGAAGAAGGAAATCATTTATGTAGTTAAGAAGGAGGATACTTTTTGGAACATTATTGAAAAACAATTTAATGAAGATATAAAAGATCTTCCAGCCGGTAAAAGAATGGAAGTACTAGATAGGCTTTTTGACACAATTGAGGGTACTTCTGAATTAAGAGCTACTTTAAATTTACGCAGTGGTGACGATATTGATTTAATATATCCCGGCGAAGAGATAAATTTAAGTGCCGTCAGTCTTGAGTTAGGTAAAATTTTGGGGGTTGAAATAGTTTCTGATAGTTTTAAAAAGTCAGCCTCTTTGAGGGTGGAAGAAAACGAGGCTGTCAAAGATATTCCGATTAAATTTACTTCCAGTAAAGAAGAAGAAGTCAAACCTTTAATTAAAAAATTGGAGACAGCTATTATAAAAACTCAGAAAAATTCTTCTATTGTTACTGATAGTGGTCCTAAGATTGGAATTAAGAGCGTGTTTAAAAAAGAGGTTGAGCCTATCACCCCGCCTAGATTCTTTAAACCAGACGGTAATTATTTTGACCAGCCAGACTACAAGTTATTTGTTAGTAAAGTATTCGGTAATGAGAAGGCATTTGCAAAAATTCTCAATAGAGCTATAGAAAATCTTGATAATTCAACTTATGATTTATTTAATAAAGGAATTTATAACAGCCCCTTCAATTTATTAAAGGATATGAGTCTTTCCGAGATACAGAAATTTCAAAATTTACCTAATGCACGGGTTAGAGAAATTATGAAAACTGAAAATATTAAGTACGATACCTACCTAGCGTGGTTAGATCTTATCGATGAAATGACTACTATGAAAGAACACTTACCTCAAGAAGGCACAACTACACTTATTGATTTGTTTTCACGCTATGTGGCTGAATCAGAAGCTGTACGGCTAAATAAATTTAAAGATAAATAAAATCTCACTTAGTTAAGTAAGAAAATAAATTTAAAATAATACACAGGTCATTCAAATAAAGTAGCTGCTTTATAGTATGCATGGTGTTATGATAATTAGGTTATGGATCAAGGAAGTTCTTTAGGTTTTAATTTTAACTCCCAAGCGGGAGTGATGTCTTTGCTTGCAACTATTCGTTCTAGCTCTTTAAGTCCGTCTGACAAGAATGAATTACGAGATTTGGTTTTTTTATACAAAAATGGTGGGGGAGATGCTTCTGTGCGTATCGCCTTAGAGCAGAAGTTAGCAGCACATAACTTAATTTCTACACTTTCATCTACTTCTCAAGTGGTTCAGTCTGCTCAAGATTTATCTTTCGGTACTTCTAGACCGGCGCCGGTTTTTGGAGCTGTCACGAATCAAACACCAATCCAACCCCAGGCTGTAGCTCAACCACAATATGTACCACCACAACCTGTAGTACCTCCTCAACCTCAATACGTAGCACCAACCCCACAACCAGTGGCTGCTCAACCACAATATGTACCACCACAACCTGTAGTACCACCAACCCCACAACCAGCTTCAGTTGCTTCTCAGTACGTACCGCCAGTTGTTACTCAAAATATTCCAGTATACGCATATCCAGCCCCTCAACCAGCAGTAGCGCAACCACAATATGTATCACCAGCCCCACAACCAGTGGCTGCGCAACCACAATATGTACCACCACAACCTGTAGTACCTCCTCAACCTCAATACGTAGCACCAGCCCCACTACCAGCTCAAGATGCTCCAACTCAAAACCCTACTCCCGCACAGCCACAGATGTCAGCTGGAGGTCAAAATTATCTAGACCGAATTCGTGAAATAAAACTAGCGGTAAATACAAAAGTAGGTAATCCTGTAAATCTAGTTGATATCGATAATGTAGTAGGACGGGAGTATATGAATGCACTGCTGGATGCAATGAAGAGACTTAGTGGAGGTGCTCCAGGTCAAATTGAGGAAGCTATGCAACGTTTGGAAGCTGCTTACAAGTCAGTCGAAGTCGCAGTTAGCACGCACGCGCAGTCTCAATCTCAAAATCAAGCTGCTCCGAATCAGTCAAGACCAGAGCCTGTTCCAAATCAGTCGAAACCTGAACTTGTTAATGATGTGCCTAGCCAACAAGAAAATGTGGCCACTTCAAATGAGCTACCGCCACCAATAGCGTCACCAGTTATTTTAGACGATAGTGAGGTGATCAAATCTGCAGAAGAAGAAGTCTCTGGATTTGCTTTAGCTGCTGAAAAAGAAGCTAGAGAAGAAGCTTTAAAAGCTATTTTACCAGTTCCAAAACCTCCATCCATTAATAATGATGGCCAAAAACTGCAAACTCCAAATGATTTACCCTTAGCTTCTTCCTTAGCTACTAGTGATTCTGCCGATCCTCTAAAAACCCGTGAGGTTGATGATGGACTTAATCAACTTTTATCTGACTGGTCACTATTTAAGAAAAGCGGCCTTTTTGGTACCGGTCCTAAAGGAAGGGAGCATCCACTCTTTAAAAAACTTGCAGACCTACAAATACCACTTCTTTTAGCTGGAAGATTCGAAGGCTCAACACAGGAAATCAAACAAAGTATTACTGACTATATGAATGGCTGGCGCTATGAACAAGGAATAATCTATGAACAAGGTGAAACCTTTGAACATTACTTGAGACGAGTAATTAAACAAATTCTGGATTTACAAAGAAAGCACAAACCAGCATAATGTATCAATGCTTAACCACCACGCCTATCTTTACTGTGTAGATAATCCTGAGCTTAGCTCAATTAAGGGTTTTGTGCGCAAACTGAATATTGGTGAAGTTGAGTATTTGGAGATAGAAAATCTTGGCATTGACGATGTTAGAACAATAACCAAAAAAGCCTACGTTCGTCCAGCTTTAGGAAAGGAATTGTTAATCGTTGTTTGTAGCTTATATATTTCTATCGAAGCTCAGCAGGCCATGCTAAAGCTTTTAGAAGAACCACCACAAACCACAAAGTTTCTTTTTTGTCTGCCTTTTACCTTACACTTGCTACCAACCTTACTCTCTAGATTTCAAGTAGAGAATGATTACTCACAAAGTCAAAAGAATAATTTGGTTACTTTTAATGAATTTTATCTTAAGTCTGTAAAGGAAAGAATGGCTGAAATAGCAAATCGAATGCTAAAAAGGGATTCAGTTTGGGTTGAAGAAATTAAGACTGGACTATTAAATAAATTGGTGGCAGAGTTGAAAATTTCTAGTCCAGAAGATTCAGTCCAGTTATTTTGGTTAGCTAAACACCTACAGACTAGAGGGGCTTCAAATAAGATGTTATTGGAAGAATTAGCCCTTACTTTAAGATAAGCTGCTAGAAGAATTTTAAAATGTTACACTACAGGGAATGGTAATCTTAATTAATTTATGAGTATTGATATAAAGAAACGGCTAGAAGAAGTAACGCTTTGGCTACAAAAAGAATTTGCTGGAATTAGAACTGGTCAAGCAAGTCCTAGCTTACTTGATTCTGTTAAAGTAGAGTCATACGGAGCGTTTTTACCAATTCAGCAAATTGGTACTGTTGGGATAGAGGATGCCAGAACTTTAAGAGTGTCAATTTGGGATTCTGGTCAGATATCGGCTACAGAAAAAGCTATTCGAGAAGCTGATTTAGGAGTATCTGTTGCTGGAGATTCTGCTGGACTGCGAATAATTTTTCCAGAATTAACTAGTGAGCGTAGAGTGCAATTATTAAAACTAGCAAAAAATAAGTTAGAAGACGCTCGTATTTCGGTTCGTTCTATACGTGACGAAGAAATGAAAGAACTAGAAAAGGACTTTAAACTTGGAGGAATGGGTGAAGACGATAAGTTTACAAAAAAAGATTTAATTCAAAAAAGCGTCGAAGAAATCAATTTGAAATTGGAGTCTTTATTTATGAGTAAGGAAAGAGAACTTCAACAATAGCTTCATATGTCAATTCTTATTTTCTTCTTAGTTCTATTTGTTCTTATCCTGGTACATGAATGGGGCCATTTTATTACCGCTAAAAAAACGGGAATGAGAGTGGACGAGTTTGGTATCGGCTTTCCACCAAAACTATTTGGGATTAAAAAAGGAGAGACAGAATATACTTTTAACGCCTTACCAATTGGAGGTTTCGTTAGAATATTTGGTGAAAATCTTGAGAGAGTCGACTCCAATGAGAAAGATTCTAATCGTGCCTTTAGCTCAAGACCACTGTGGGCCCAAGCGGTGGTTTTGGTTGCGGGAGTAACCATGAATGTAATTTTTGCCTGGTTACTTTTTTTCGTCACTTTTTTGGTTGGGGTACCTACTTCTGTCGATGAGTCTGTTGCTGGAGCTGAGGCAGTTTTATATATTAATGGCGTACTTCCAGAAGGGCCACTAGATGGTTTAGTCCAACCAGGTTCAGAGGTTATAAAAATTACTGCAAACAATACTGAAATCTCAGTTTTAAATCCTACTACGTTCAGTGAGTTTATTCAGTTGAATTCAGATTCTGACATAGACCTATACCTTCGTTACGGTGAAGATGAATCTAAGATAACAGTGCGACCAGAATTAGGTCTTATACCAAACAATAGCGAAAAGGCAGCTGTGGGGGTCTCACTTAGTATGGTAGAGACAAAACAGTACTCTATATGGGAATCAGTAGTTTCTGCCTCCGTTACAACTTATGAAGGGTTGATAAATATTACAACGGGTTTAGTTACCTTAATAGTAAAATCAATCAGTGGGTCAGCTGATTTTTCTCAAGTGGCTGGTCCGATAGGTATCGTTGGTATGGTAGGGGACGCAGCTTCATTTGGCCTCACTTCACTAATGATGTTTACAGCCATGATCTCACTTAATTTGGCCGTAATTAATTTATTACCTATTCCGGCCTTAGATGGCGGTAGATTGGTTTTTGTCATAATAGAATCAATTACCAAAAAACCAATTAACCCTATTTGGATGGGAAGGGTAAACATGATTGGCTTTGCCTTACTGATGTTATTGATGGTAGCTGTGACCTGGAACGACATTATTAGGTTAATTTAGTTCTAAAATATAGTTCTACTTTGACCAAGTTAATCTTTACCGTTAAGATGTAAAGATTAGAGGAGGTAATTCCATTTGGTTATTTTTATGCATCAATCAAAATTATTTACAAAAACTCAGAAGGAAGTACCAGCAGACGAAGTAGCTAAAAACGCCCAATTACTCATTAGGGCTGGGTATATTCATAAAGAAATGGCGGGGGTATATCAATTACTGCCGCTCGGTTTAATGGTTATTCAAAAAATTAAACAGATTGTACGAGAAGAAATGAAGAATTTGGGTACTAATGAACTCATCGCTACTAATTTACAAAGTAAAGAATTGTGGGAGAGAACCAGTCGCTGGGATGATGAGGTAGTTGATATTTGGTTTAAAACAGATTTGAAAGCAGGTGGTCAAATAGGTTTGGCCTGGAGTCATGAAGAGCCGCTTGCAAATATGATGAAAAATCATATTTCTAGCCACAAAGATTTACCGGTAGCTATCTATCAATTCCAAAACAAACTACGGAATGAGGTGAGAGCTAAAAGTGGAGTGATGCGTGGCCGTGAATTTATCATGAAAGACGCCTACTCATTTTCTGCCACTGAACAACAGCACAATGAGTTTTACGAAGCCTGTAAGGTGGCTTATATGAGAGCATTTGATCGACTTGGGGTTGGTAATGATACCTTTATCACTTTTGCTGCCGGAGGGGCCTTCACCGAGTTTTCACATGAGTTTCAAACAGTATGTGAAGCTGGTGAAGATGTTACCTATATTTGTAAAGAAAAAGGAATTGCTATTAACGAGGAGGTATTGGGAAAGACAAATCTAAATGAATTAGGTGTGACAAGAGAAGAGTTGGTTGCAACTAAGACAGCTGAGGTAGGCAACATTTTTAACTTCGGCAGACAGAAAGCGGAAGAAGTTGGTCTTTATTTTACTGACGAAAAAGGAGAGAGGGTTCCAGTTTGGATGGGTTCATACGGAATTGGTATAACCAGAATGATGGGTGTTTTGGTAGAGAAGTTTGCAGACGAAAAAGGGATTGTCTGGCCAGAAAGCGTTGCTCCTTTTAAGGTTCATCTCGTCGGTCTAAATCTAGAAGATGAATCTATTAAAGATTGGGTAGATGGTATATATGCTTCTCTTAAGGAAAAAGGAATTTCAGTTCTCTATGATAATCGTGATGCTCGGGCAGGAGAAAAGTTTGCTGATAGCGATTTAATCGGTTTACCTTATAGAATAGTGGCTAGTAAAAAATCTAAGGAAGCTGGTACTTTTGAAGTTGTTACTAGATCAACTGGTGATATAAGGCAGTTAACTGAGGATGAAATTTACGCTGACTTTGATGCTAATCCTGATACGTAGTACAATTTCCCTCTAATGAGTTTTGTATCAAAATACTTGAATAAAATGCTTGCGGCGGTATCTACCGACATCGCTATTGACCTTGGAACTGCTAATACGTTAGTTTATGTGAAAGGTAAGGGAATTGTATTGAATGAACCTACAATTGTAGCTATTAATAAAAAAACTGGCCAATTGGTTGCTGTTGGACAGGAAGCTAAGACTATGCAGGGCAGGACTCCTCAACACATTGAAGTCATCCGTCCTTTGGTGGACGGTGTTATTTCTGACTTTGAAGTAACTGAAGAAATGTTGGGTTATTTAATTAACAAAGTTCACGCCGACTTACGTACTTTTATTGCCCCACGAATCTTGGTTGGTGTTCCTTCCGGTATTACAAATGTCGAAATGAGAGCTGCTCGTGATGCAGCTAAGAACGCTGGAGCTAGAGAAGTGTTCTTAATTGAAGAACCAATGGCTGCAGCTGTTGGAGCAAAACTACCAATAGGTAAGGCTGTTGGCAGTATGGTGATTGATATCGGTGGGGGGACTACTGATATCGCTGTTATATCCTTGAGTGGAATTGTCGTTTCTAAAAATCTTCGTGTAGCAGGAGACCATCTAAATGACTCAATTACTTCTTATATTCGTGACCAATTTAAAATTTATGTGGGTGACAAAACGGCAGAGGATGCGAAAATCGCCCTAGCTTCTATTCGACAAGAAAGTAACGGTAGTGAAATGGTGATTCGAGGTCGGGACGTTATGACTGGTTTACCCCGAGAGGTGATTATCACCGCCAGAGATATTCATGATGCTATTGCCGGGCAGGTGGATATTATAGTGGAATCAACTAGATCTGTTTTAGAGCGAACTCCACCTGAGGTTTTGGCTGATATTATGCAAAGAGGTATTCATCTTTCTGGTGGAGGAGCTTTAATTCCTGGGCTCAGTTCGTTTTTGGAAGAAAGCCTACAAGTTCCAGTAATTGTTGTGCCTGATCCACTTAGAGCCGTCATTAGGGGAGCAGGAATTGTAATTGAAAACCTTGATTTATATGCAGAAATACTCATCGACAAAGAAGGCGAATTATCGCCACGCCTCACATAAAAATTATCGTTCTTGGATAATTATTTTAACTGTAGTTATTTCTGTAGGCCTACTTTTTCCGTGGTTGATATCAAGAGTATCAGCCATAGTTTTGTTCCCAATTCATTATACTACTACTTGGGTTAAAACTAGTGATAGACTATTTCCATCATACTTACGTTCTAAAGCAGACTTAGTAAGTGAAATTGAGTCACTCAAAAGCGAAATAGCTACCCGTGGTGGTACACAAATGTCCATTAATCGTTTGCTAGAAGAAAACATGCAACTGCGAGGAATGAATAAAGCTTCAGTCTTTGATGATCGAGTGGTAGCAAGAGTTTTAGCACGGCCTGATACTTTAACTTACGACCTACTTCAAATTGATAAGGGGATAAGCGATGGGGTAGTTGAAGGTTCTCCTGTTTATACGGGAGTAGATTCGGTTCTAGGAATAGTAGTTCATACAGCAGAGGATTACTCCTTTGTAGATTTATTTACTTCCCCTGGCTTTAAATCAACGGCTTTTATTATTGGTCCAAACGTTTTTTCTTCTATTGAAGGTGTTGGTGGCGGGGTCGCTAGAGTTAGTTTGCCCCAAGGTGTCTCAATACGCCTAGGACAGTTAGTTATATTACCAAATGTCTCAAATGGGATTTATGGAGAAATTGTTAGGGTGGAAAGTGAACCAACACAGCCAGAACAATATGGTTACATAACTCCACCTTTAGCAATGAATAGTTTGCTGTATGTATCGGTTGGTTTAAAACCAGTACAAGTGAAATCAGATTTTATAATTGATGAACAGGTTCGTGAAGCAATTAGAAAATCCACTCGTTTAAGCGATGTTCCTGTTCTAAATTTTAGTTCAAGTAGTCAAGTCCAAACTACAAGCTCAGAAGAAATTTTAAACACGAATTAACAAGATGCGAATTTTTATTAGACTCATTTTTTTGTTACTAATTACCTGGTGTTTGGTAGCTCAATTTTATATAGCTGCTGTTTTGCTTAGCCTTTGGTATTTGTTTAAAAACAATGGTTACGAGTTGGTATTAATAGGTATTTTAATCGATGGCTATTATCAGGCCTTTTATTCTGTTCCTACACTTACAATTTGTAGTGCTGTCATGGTTATTTTAGCAAGTCTGATCAAGCCACAATTATTGATGTATACTGAAGACAATGAAGTGGTTTCATAAAAAAAATCGTTCCCTCGTGGAATTAGACGAAATGTTGCTTGATTCTTCTAATATCCCAGCTTTTAATCAAGCGAGACTTGAAGGCAAACGTGAATTACCTATACCAGCCAGAAGTATCTATGTAGTTGGTGTAGTCTCGCTATTAATTGCAGCAATTTTCTTTGGTAAAGTCTTTAACTTACAAGTGACAAGAGGGGCAGAATTTGAAGAAATCGCTGAAAAAAATAGTGTTGATAAGGCAGTTATTATTGCTGAACGAGGGGTTATTTATGACAGAAATGGAGAGTTGGTAGTTTGGAATGAAGTTGATGAGAGAGGGATTCATGATTTTCCTATTAGAGCTTATACCGACCGACTTGGTTTGGGGCAGGTACTTGGTTATGTTAGTTATCCCAAAAAGGACAATAGGGGTTTTTATTTTAGAACTGACTACTTAGGTAGAAATGGTGTTGAATCTGCTTATGATGATGACTTAAGAGGCCAAAATGGTAGTAAGATTGTGGTGGTAGATGCTTTACAAAAAGTTGTCGGTGAACATGCTATTTCTAGCAGTGTAAACGGTAATCCCGTGACACTTTCAATTGATGCTGAATTATCTGAAGTAATGTATCAGATTATTTCTACTTCAAGTATTAAGGCGGGATTTCGAAGCGGGGCAGGGGCAATTATGGATATTCATACTGGAGAATTACTAGCGATGACCAGTTTTCCCTCTTACGACCCTGAAGTAATGGCCGATGGTTTTGAGGTTGATACAATTGAAGAATATAATAATGATGATCGCTTACCATTTCTTAATAAAGTAATTAGTGGAGCTTATACCCCGGGTTCGATTGTAAAACCTTTTGTTGCCTACGGCGCTTTAGCCGAAAAGACGATTGATCCAATGAAGCAAATTGTAAGTACTGGGGAAATTGTAATTCCAAATCCATACAACCCAAGTAAGCCAGCACATTTTACAGATTGGAGGGCACATGGGGCCATGACCATGCGTGAAGCCATTGCTTTCTCGTCCAATGTCTATTTCTACATTATTGGGGGAGGATTTGGTGATCAAAAAGGTTTAGGCATTACTAAAATGGCTGAGTACTATCGGTTATTTGGCCTAGGTTCAACTACAGGTATCACTATAGCTCAAGAGCAAGAGGGAGTAGTTCCTGATCCAGCTTGGAAGCAGAAAGTTTTTAATGATGACTGGAGGCTAGGCGACACTTATTTCACTGCTATTGGTCAATTTGGCTTTTTAGTGACCCCAATTCAGATGCTTAAGGCTTACGCAGCTTTAGCTAACGGCGGTACTTTGGTGACGCCACATGTGATTAAGGGTAAACAGGGTCAGACTAAGAATTTAAATCTAAATCCAGATTATTTAGAAATAATCTATGAAGGAATGAGAAAAACTGTTATTTTACCGGGTGGTACAGCGCGTGCT
The DNA here is from genome assembly GCA_041736805.1 of Minisyncoccia bacterium. Lineage (GTDB taxonomy): Bacteria > Patescibacteriota > Minisyncoccia > Phycocordibacterales > UBA918 > OLB19. The sequence continues at coordinate 40,658 of JBGSSW010000016.1, read as the reverse complement.
TTAGAGCGTAAAGATGTTGCCATTGCTGCAAAGTCTGGTACGGCTGAAGTAGGGGCTGGTAATGCCTATGTTAACTCTTGGGCAGCTGGCTTTTTCCCTTATGAAGATCCACAGTATGCTTTTATTCTGATGATGGATAGAGCTCCTAGAAGCAACGCCTTGGGTGCTACTCGCATTATGGGAGACGTGGTGGAGTGGATGTCAAAAAACAGACCTGATTACCTAGGAATAAAGACAGAAACAACTATTTAATTAAAAAATTTGACCTACAGTTTTAAGTAAGTATAATTGGGTAAATTTTATTGTATATGAATGACACACAAGCTTTTTTAACCGCTGAAAAATTTGAGGAACTAAAGAAGGAACTAGATCACTTAAAAACAGTTCGTCGCAAGGAAGTAGCCGAATCTTTGGAGTACGCTCGTAGTCTTGGAGATTTGTCAGAAAATGCGGAGTACCAGGAGGCTAGAGACATGCAGTCGGCCATTGAAGAAAGAATCGGTTACTTAGAAAAGACAATCAAAGAAGCGAAGATTGTGGCTCACGAAAAGAAGGGTGGAGTCATTGGTCTTGGTTCAGTCGTTGTTATTCAAAAAGAAAAAGAGAAGGAAGATAGAAAGTACACGATTGTTGGATCAGATGAAGCAAATATCCACGAAAAGAAACTATCGTATCTTTCACCACTCGGAGAAGCTTTGATGGGAAAGACCAAAGGAGATGATTTTATGTTTGAAACACCTTCTGGTAAGCAGAAGTATAAAGTTCTAAAAGTAGACTAAGTCAAAACCGCCATCTACATTGTTGCGTTCGTCGCTCACACAGTCAATGTACACCTCCTGTGTTCGCTCCTCCGCGCCTCGTATATGGCGGTTTTGATTTGGTTTTAAAAAGCCCGGCGCCAAAGGCGCCGGGCTTTTGCGTTTACGCTTATTACACGCTATCATAAACCTCATTATGTCAGGACTAGATGAAATGCGAGCAGAGCGCCTAAAAAAACTGCAAATCTTAAAAGACAAAGGAATTAATCCTTACTTATCAGAAGTAGTACGAACTCACCAAATTTCCGAAGCTCTAAGTAACTTTGCAGAACTTGAGACTGACAAAACAACCATCACTATTGTAGGTCGTGTAATGGTGGTGCGAGGACAAGGGGCAATTATGTTTGTAGTTGTACAGGATGCTACTGGTAAGATGCAAGCTGTTTTCAAAGAAGATGAGATTCCGGCTGATGTCTTTGCTCTATTTAAAGACACTGTCGACGGCGGTGATTTCATTGAAGTGACTGGTACTGTTTTTATAACACAGCGAGGTGAGAATTCTCTTTTAGTTAAAGAATGGCGAATGGTGACTAAAAGTCTCTTACCATTGCCGGATAAGTATCATGGTCTTCAAGATGAAGAAGAGCGTTTTCGAAAGCGTTATTTAGATTTGCTTGGTCGAGACGAACTACGTCTAATGTTTAAACGAAAAGAAAAGTTTTGGGATACAACTCGTTCGTTCATGAAAGAGCAGGGTTTTACTGAGGTGGAAACTCCAACTTTAGAAATAACTACTGGTGGAGCAGAAGCTAGACCTTTTTCTACTCATCACAATGATTACGATATTGACGTCTTCTTGCGCATCTCGGTTGGGGAGTTGTGGCAGAAGAGACTCTTGGCCGCTGGCTTTGAAAAGATTTTCGAAATTGGACGAGTTTACCGTAATGAAGGCACTAGCCCTAACCATCTCCAAGAATTCACGAACCTCGAGTTCTATCAAGCTTTTGCTAATTATGAAGACGGCATGAAGCTGGTTGAAAATCTATACCGCTCTATTGCACAGGAAGTTTATGGCACTACTACTTTCACTCGTGGTGAACAAACTTTCAATTTAGCCGATGAATGGAAGAGAATTGATTATGCTAGTGAAATAAAAAATCAAACTGGAATCAATCTAGAATCAGCCACAGAAGAAGAAATCAAAACTAAATTAAATGAACTAGGGGTGAAGTATGAAGGAGACAACAAAGAGCGTCTGACTGACACACTTTGGAAATACTGTCGCAAAAATATTGCCGGTCCAGCCTTCTTAATCAATCACCCAAAATTGGTTTCGCCATTAGCTAAAGAAGTAGTAGGGCAGCCAGGAGCCACACAACGCTTCCAGCCGATAATTGCTGGCACAGAAGTAGGAAATGGTTATTCTGAATTAAATGACCCCCTAGAGCAACAGGCTCGCTTTGATTTGCAGCAGGCTTTAATAGAGCGAGGTGATGCCGAAGCCATGATGTCAGACTATGAGTTTGTGGAAATGCTTGAACACGGTATGCCACCAGCCTGTGGTTTTGGTTTTGGCGAAAGATTATTTGCTATCTTAGAAGATAAGTCACTGCGAGAGACACAGTTGTTTCCGCTAATGAAACCAAAGATATAGTTTATGTTCTCCAAGGAATCTTTTTATAATCCAAAGCAAAAACAACTAGGAGTACTTAGTTCTGGGGAAAGAGTCTACGATAGGAAAATAAGTCACTTGGTCGATAATCAAGATTTATATAAGTATCTAGAAATTGCACTTGAGAAAATTAACCCAAACGAAAGAGAATTTATTGTTGAGAGTGTCTCGTTTGAGACACCAATAGGCGTAAGTATTTGTGTTGAGACAGAACTTGATGATGAGATATTATATGCACAAAGACCAAATCGTTCTGGCTTAACTCGTTTTGTTAAGAATAAAATCCCTAAACCAACTTCTGACATTACTATCGTTCTAAAAAAAGTTGAGGATGTATGGATTGTCATTACTGCTTACATAGGACCAAAAGCAGAAAAGGAACCTTGGGATCCTTTAGCTGATGAAGAGTCTATAAAATTTTGGGAAACTCACGCTTTGGTGTGGGGAAGTACAGATGTAATTTCTGGTACCGAGAAGACTGACCCTAATAGTAAAACATAGAATATAAATTAACAAAAAATTTATAATTATCTCAGTTAGCAAACTTAGGATTTAAAATAAAAGAAAACCTTTCGCTTAAGCGAAAGGTTTTTTATTTTAAATAACACCATCTTTGTTAGATGTGTATAACTATGGTAGTCAGTGGGGCATAGTGGTATACAATGTACGAGTGGTGGGAGATAGTGGAACATATGACGAAAGTCGTATAGACTAATCAAGTCATGTTAATCGGCGAATACAAACATACGTTGGATCCTAAGAAACGGCTGTCCTTACCGTCCAAGTGGCGTAAGGAACTTGGGAAAAATCTGGTTGTGACCCGTGGGCTTGATAACTGTCTCTTTGTATATCCGCTCCTGGAGTGGGAGAAGATCACTGAAAAAATTGGTCAACTCCCGCTCGGACAGGCGGATACAAGAAGTTTCAATCGATTCTTCTTATCAGGAGCAGTGGAAGCGGAGGTAGATTCAGTTGGACGTATTCTCGTGCCAGACTTTTTGAAAGATTTTGCAGCCTTAAGTACAAATGTTGTACTGGCCGGCATTCACAATCGTATCGAAATTTGGGATGAGAAAAAATGGGAAGAGTACAAACGCAAAATCGAGTCACAGGCAGATGCCTTGGCCGAAAAATTGGGAGAAATCGGCGTCCTCTAACTCATATCTACCATGAAGCACATCACAGTATTGCAAAACGAAGCAGTTGCAGCCTTGGGTCTCCAAAAAAATAGTATCGTGGTCGATGCTACTTATGGAGCTGGTGGTCACGCTAAATTAATTTGTGAGCAATTAAATAAAGAAGGAGTTTATATCGGCATTGATGCTGATGCAATTGCTTTCAAGGATTCTAAACTTGAAACAAGAGATGGTCAAAAAATTCATTTGGTAAATGATAATTTTGGCAACTTAAATGAAGTATTGAGTTCTTTGAATATTAAAAAAGTAGATGCAATCCTAGCCGACCTTGGTTGGCGAACGGATCAGTTTACAGATGGATATAAAGGGTTTTCCTTTACTGCGAATGAACCTCTGTTAATGACTTATGGCGATCCAGCGAAATATGAATTTACCGCCTTGGATATTGTAAATTCTTGGGATGAGGAAAATATAGCTGATGTCATCTACGCTTATGGTGAAGAAAGACACTCGCGAAAAATTGCTAAAGCTATAGTAGTGGCAAGAAAAAAATCTTCGATCATTACGGCTCTACAACTTTCGACAATTATCGAAAGTTCGGTTCCGAGCTTTTATCGAAAGGGAAGATTAAATCCGGCTACGAAGACTTTTCAAGCCCTGCGGATTGCTGTAAATGATGAGTTAGGTGTTCTAGAAAGATTTATCACCTCAGCCATCGATAACTTAAACGTAAATGGAACCTTAGCCATTATAAGTTTCCATAGTCTTGAGGACAGAATCATAAAGTTGCGTTTTAGAGAGTATCTAGAAACCGAAGATTTCAAACTTTTAACTAAAAAACCAATCGTAGCGACAAGAGAAGAAATACTATCAAATCCTCGATCTCGCAGCGCAAAACTGAGAGCAATCAAGAAAATAAATTAAATATTATTTTGTACATGAACGTAAAAGCCTTAAAAATAAATAACAAAATAGCAACAACTCTTTGTTTTAGTTTTTTTATATTTAGTATTATTGCTTACATGTACTTTTTAAGTTTGTCAGTAGTTCATGTTGTGATGCGGAAAGAGGCCACTCAACAAATTGGCCAAATGCGTTCTGACATAGCTTTTCTTGAAACTTCGTATATTGAAGCTAAGCACCAAATAAGTGCCAAAGTAGCTAGTTTAGAGGGTTTTAGTCAAAATTCTGCTAAGGTTTTCATAAGTAGGGAAGAAAAAAGTCTGGTACTTCGTTCGGAGACAGAGTAAGCATATGAGAAGACAAATGGTATTTCGGATTCGTGTTATTACCGGCATAGTTTTGTTGTTGGCAGTTGTTTTAATAGGCAGGGTGTATCAAATTCAGATTTTAGATGGAGATATCTATCGGGAAAAAGCTGAAAAACAGTACGTACATACTACTCAGGATTTGTACTCTCGAGGATCAATTTTTCTTACTACAAAAGAAGGAGAAAAAGTTTCTGCTGCTTCAATACGTTCAGGCTATGTCTTAGCTTTCAATCCTACCCTAATAACCAACTCTGTTATTGTCTGTGATGCTTTATTAGAAAATATTCAAATAGCTCGCGAAAAGTGTATTGAGCGAGCGGAACTTGTAAATAGAACATATGTAGAAATTAGTTCAACCGTTGATGAAGAAGCAGCTAAAAAAATAAAGGAATTAAAACTAGACGGAGTGCAACTTTATAGAAATCAATGGCGCTATTATCCAGGAGGAAGTCTGTCTGCCAGAAGTATTGGCTTTGTTGGATATTCCGATAAGTCAGAAAATGAATTACATGGAAAGTATGGGCTCGAACGTTATTATGATGAAGTTCTTTTAAAAGAAAGAGAAGTGAGGTCTGTTAATTTTTTTGCCGAAATTTTTAGCAATTTGGGAGACCTAGTTTATAGGAAAGAAAAATCAGTGCAGGGAGATATTATTAGTACGATTGAACCAACTGTGGCTCGAATGCTTGATTCAGTGCTAGTCGAAACTAATGAAAAATATAAAAGTAATTTAACCGGAGCGATTATAATTAATCCTCAAAATGGAGAAATTTATGCCATGAACGCCGTACCGAGTTTTGATTTAAATAATCGTGGTAGTAGTACTATTGAACAGTTTCAAAATCCCTTAGTCGAGAATGTGTATGAATTTGGTTCTACCATCAAGGCCCTAACTATGGCTTCTGGCCTAGATAGTGGTGTAATTAACAGAAACACAACCTACTATGATGCTGGTTCAATTACTTTAAACACTTTTACTATAAAAAATTTCGATGGACGTGGTCGTGGCACTGTACCAATGCAGGAGATTCTAAATCAATCACTAAACACTGGTGTGGCTTATATTGCGAGTAAAATGGGTAGAGAAAAATTCAGAGATTACTTTTTAAATTTTAAACTTGGTAGTGAAACAGGAGTTGATCTACCAAATGAGGCCTATGGATTAGTAGAAAATCTTCATTCACCAAGAGAAGTTGAATATGCCACAGCTTCATTTGGTCAAGGAATTGCTTTAACACCAATTGCTGCTACAAGAGCATTGGCAACTTTGGGGAATGGTGGATTTTTAATCACACCTCACCTAGTTTCTAAAATTGAATATAATGATGGCACCTCAAAAGAATTACTCTATCCAAAAGGTGCTCAAGTCATAACAAAAGAAACAAGTAATGAAATATCTGGAATGCTGGTAACTGTCGTTGACGATGCTTTGGCGGGGGGAAAATTTTCTATGCCAAATCATACTATCGGTGCCAAAACAGGGACCGCCCAAATCGCAAACCCTAATGGTGGTGGGTACTACGAGGATAAGTATTTACACTCATTTTTTGGTTATTTTCCGGCCTTTAATCCACAATTTCTGGTATTCATGTATACTGTAGAGCCAAAGGGAGTACGTTATGCTTCCGAGACTTTGACAGAACCGTTTATGGATATTGCCCATTTTTTGATTAATTATTATGCTGTACCACCAGATAGATAAACTATGAAAAATTTTTTAAAGAAAACTGTTGTCTATATTATTACTCAAGAAGCTAAAATTATTTTAAAGCGTCACAAACCAACTATTATCGCTGTCACTGGTAGTGTGGGAAAAACTTCAATGAAAGATGCTATTTACAGCATACTAAAAAAACAGTACCGAGCCAGAAAAAGCGAAAAAAGTTTTAATTCTGATATTGGTGTTCCACTCACTATTTTGGGATTACCTAACGCCTGGAACAATCCATTCCTATGGTTAAAAAATATTGTAGACGGTTTCTTTGTTGCTTTATTTAGTAAAGACTATCCCTCCTATTTAATTCTTGAAACGGGCGTTGACAGACCGGGCGATATGAAGAAGTTGGCAAGCTGGTTGTCGCCAAACATAGTTGTTTTAACTCGTTTTCCTAATATTCCAGTTCACGTAGAGTTTTTCGATACACCAGAAGCTGTAGTACAAGAAAAAATGAACCTGATTAAATCTCTACGTCCTGAAGGTATTGTAGTCTATAACCACGATGACGAAATTATTCAGGCCCAAATGGTTAACGTCAGACAAAAGGCAATTGGCTATAGTCGTTATTTGAATTCACAGTACAATGCCGGGGCTGATGAAATTATCTACCATGACGACATTCCTGTTGGGATGGCTTTTGTTCTGCAACATATAGAAGAAAATGCAAAGGTCAGGGTCATGGGAGGAGTTGGTTTACCCTTAGTCTATACTTATACAGGTGCAATTGCTGTAGCTGCTCAGTGTGGAATTTTGGTCGAAGTAGCTATTGAGGCTTTAGCCACACATGTTCCTCCTCCGGGTCGACTACGCATAATTAAAGGGATTAAGGGCAGTATTATAATTGATGACACTTACAATTCTTCACCCGCCGCTGTCGAACAAGCCTTAGCTACACTAAAAGAGATTAAACATGCTAAACGTAAGATAGCAGTCTTGGGAGACATGTTGGAACTGGGCAAATTTTCGGCTCGTGAACATGAAAAGGTGGGGGAGATAGTGGCATCTTCAGCTGACGCTCTGTTTACCGTGGGAGTAAGGTCTCGAAAAATTGCAGAGTCAGCCTTAGCCTTTGGCTTAGATGAGTCTGCAATTTTTCAGTATGAGGATGTTAGCAAAACCGGTAAGGAATTACAGCTATATATTCAACCTGGTGATGTAATTTTGGTAAAGGGCTCACAAGGAGTAAGGGCAGAGAAAATTGTTGAAGAAGTAATGGACGAGCCACAGAATGCTTCAGATTTATTAGTTCGCCAAGACAAAGCTTGGCAAAATCGCTAATTATTTTTATCCTTTCAATTATAAACGAAGTTAAAATTAAACAATAAATTCACTAATGCTCAAATTAAATCAAGTATCAAAAAGTTTTGTCACTAAACAAGGAGAGATTTCAATCTTAGAGAATGTCAACCTTCATATAGGGGCAGGTGAAAAAGTAGCTATTGTTGGTCCGTCAGGTTCTGGTAAATCAACTTTATTGTCCTTAATCGGTCTACTCGACACCCCAACTAGTGGTGAAATTGTAATTACTGGCGAATCATTAGCCAATCTATCGGAAGCCGAGCAAGCCGGCTTTCGAAACGAAAAAATTGGATTTATTTTTCAATCTTTTGAGCTCATATCTCCTTTTACTGTGACTGAAAATGTGATGGCGCCGCTTGATATTGCTGGAGAAAAAGTTAATCAGGAATCCATTACCAATTTACTAGATGATATTGGTTTGAATAATAGAAAAGAAGCAATGCCTAGAACGTTATCTGGTGGTGAAAAGCAGCGTGTAGCAATTGCTAGAGCTTTGGTCAAAAAACCCGCTATTATTTTGGCTGACGAACCCACCGGCAGTCTTGACCGTTCGACTGGAGAAAAGGTCTTAACGATGTTACTTGAAGCAGTAAGTGACAGTCACACAACTCTAATCATAATCACGCATGATGAAAGCATTGCCAAGCGTATGGATCGGGTTTTTGAGATAAGAGATAAGGGTGTTTATGAACGAAATTAAACTAGTTCTTACATATAGTCAGAGATTGGTTAGACGTGAGTGGAAAAAATTTGTCTTACCACTACTTTCTTTAGCTATCACATCTTTAGTGATGATGTTGGTGTTGGTTTTGACTAGTTCAAGCTCAGCCTTACTTAAGGAGCAGGCGAGAGAACTGCAGGGTGGAGATGTGGTACTTGAGAGTAATCTTCCTATTATAAGTGAAGATTTTTGGCGTGAGGCTCAAGTTTTTCCTGAAGTAGAGTCAAAACAAATTTCTTTTACAGCTACCTTGCAAAGTTCTAACGAGATAGCCTCATTTTCAGTCCAGGCAGTTGATAATTTTTATCCACTCTACGGACAATTTATTTTAGAAAGTGGTAAATTTGAACCAGTTGCTGAGGGTGAGATTTACCTAGATCAAGGTGGGTCACAAAAATTGGCAGTGGTTGTTGGGGACAAAGTATCGTTTGGAGAAAGTACTTTCACTTTGAAGGGTATTGTTGTTTCTGAGCCAACTTCGTTATTTGGAGGATTTAGGTTTTTACCAAGGGCAATTATTAGTGACACTGATTTTGCAGCGTCTGTAGTAGCTCCAGAATTATTACGAGCCGAATATTCGTATGCTGGAAAATTTACCAACTTATCCAGTCTAGATATTACCAGGCTAAGAGAAGCCGAAAAGAGTTTTGGTAGCGAATTTGATGTTGATATTGCAGGACAAGATAGACGTGGTTTGCAGTTTGGTCTTGAGACAGTAACAGACTTCTTAGTTGTAGCTGTTTTAATCACAGCTGTCTTGGCGGCGGTTAATGTATATTCCAGTACTTTATATTTGGTAACGGTAGAAAGGAAGAGTTTGGCGGTACTACTCGCACTTGGCATGACCAAAAGAAAACTCACGTACATACTTGGTATGGCGTTATTTTATGTCGTCATATTATCGGGGTTGATTGGAATAAGTATGGGAGCTTTAGCGTTTGATTGGTTGACTGATTTTGTGTCGAAAACATATTTGATTACACTTCCAAAGCCAGATTTTTATTTGTACTCATTTCTGTGTCTCGGTTTGATAATAATAATTGCCTTGTCTTCATTTATTCCCGCCTTGAGACAAAGTTTATCTTTAAACCCCAGACAGATTCTTATTGGTGGTGAGGTGGACACAGGTGATGGCTTTCCGCTCAAAACCCTTGCTCTAGTAACAGTTTTTACTTTATTACCACTTGTACTACTGGCAGCATTTCTACTAGGCAATTTCTTGGACGGGCTACTAATAATTTTGGCCATTGTCCTAGTCTACGTTATTGTGGCAGGGATTTTTTCTCTTAGCCTAAATTTTCTTTACAGCCACCGGCAAAAATTCAACTTCTTTTTTAGAAGTATAATTAGTCAAAAGAAGGCTGATGGATTGTTTGGTATTGTTTCATTCACCTCACTCTTTGTAGCCTTAACAGCGCTTAGTACTTTGGCTTTGCTACAAATTTCTCTGGAGAGTTTTCTCAAAAATGATCTAGCTTCCACTGTACCGACCACTTATGTTTTGGACATTCAGCCATCACAAAAAGATGAAATTGCGGCTAATTTTCCTGACCTAAGTATGTTTGCCAATATTTCAGCTAGGATTGTCAGTATTGATAATCGTTTGATTCAGGAAGAGTTAGCTTCTCCAAACTCTGATGTTGATAGAGAACTGGGACGTGAATTCAACATTACTTCAAATGCTGATTTGCCTAGTAGTGATAGTGTGACTCAAGGAGAGTGGAGCAATGGCCGTCCAGGTGAGATTTCGGTCGAAGAGAGTTTTGCAAAGCGGGCTGATATTAACCTTGGTTCAAAATTAGTCTTTTTAGTCCAGGGTTTCGAGGTTGAAGGGGTGGTGACTAGTCTGCGTAGTACAGATTCGCGTTCTGGTTTGCCATTCTTCTACTTTATTTTCTCGCCAGAAGATTTAAGGGATTTTCCTGGTACTTACTTTGCGTTCTCATATTATGAAGCTGAGCAACAGAAAGCTTTAGGTAGCTTCATCGCTGATATAATGCCGAATATCACAATTATTGAAACCCAGAATATTGGTCCATTGGTGGTGCGAATTGTCGGTACCTTACTGGTCTTAGTTCTCGTCGTAACCTTACCTCCACTGCTAATTGCTACTCTGCTAATTGCAACACTAGTGGTATCATCTTTTGCATCAAGACAAAGAGAAGGAGCGAGAATGCGAGCGCTTGGGAGTACCAGAATGACGGTGATGAAACAATACCTAGCCGAAACAATCTCGCTCACTTTAGTGGCGGCTGTCTTCTCTTATGTACTGAGTTTGATAATTACATTCTTAGTTAGTAACTACTTTTTGGAACTAGAGTCTGTCGTCCTGTTCGATGCCGAGCTGATTATTGGCCTAACACTAATTGTTTTTATGGTGGGACTAATTGGTCTTTATCTTTTCAAAACTGATACAATGCCCTTAAGAGAATTATTATCTTATGAAACCAATCAGTAAATACTTTTTGATTGGTGGGGTTCTCCTGCTTTTACTGGCGATGTATTTGTCTACTGGAAGTAGAAACGAGCAAGTCATTTCAGATATTAAATCAAAGCCCCAAATCGAAGGGACTGTTAAAATTATTGCTTTTGGGGACAGTTTAACGGCTGGATATGGTTTACTCGCCGGAGAGAGTTATCCAGCCCAGCTTGAATTAGCGCTAAAAGCTAAAGGGTTGGCTGTCACAGTTATAAATTCTGGTGTTAGCGGTGAGACAACTAAAGGCAATCTAGAAAGAGCTACCTTTATTCGTAAACAAAATCCAGATGTGGTGCTTTTGGGGATTGGAGGAAATGACGCCCTGCGTTTACTACCTGTTGAAGAAACCAAAAAAAACATCCTAGAGACAATTACGATTCTTAAAAGTGGTATTAATCCGCCTGTTATTGTTTTACTTAAAATGCAAGCCCCAATTAATGCTGGTCTAAAATACAAACAGTTATTTGATTCACTTTACAGCGAAATTTCTGAATCGGAAAAAATATTACTACTCCCGTTTATTACGGCCGAAGTTTTTTTAAATTCTTCATATAAGTTACCTGATGGTATTCACTTCAATAAAGCTGGCTATCAAAAAATCATTGAACTATACCTTCTACAACCGATGATTGAAATTATTGAAAAAATAACTGAATAAGAAAATAACTAAGGGCCGCATGATTGCATCATGCGGCCCCCAAAGAATGGATATTAATCTTTACTTGACTCAATCTTCGAGCTTGTAAGTGAAGATGTTCAGATGCTTCTTTTGTCCGTTTGGAAGTACAACATCAAAAAGGTCCTTAGATGGAGTCATTCTCACCTGACGAAATTCTATCGGAACCAAGATGAGTTTTGTCTTAATGTCATAGACACCTGACAAGCCGTCAGGGCGCCATATCCAAAGCAATTTTCCGCTATAAATGCTGATAAGCATCATTTGCTGAAATTCAAAGGGAAGAACGTTTTTTCTAAGAGAGTCATCGTAGACACCAAGTTTTCCACCCTCATTCCAAATGTAATGACTATTGCCAGCGTAGTAAACGACTCCATTTGGGGTGATGAGGTCTTGGCAGTTTGGTGGTGCCCCGGGAATAATTCTTGCGAGAGCTTTAATCATCCAAATTTCCTTTTCATTTGTGACCGAGTAAAGGATTGTGTCTAGGTACAAAAAACTACCATCACCATTATTATTTATATTAGTCAGATATCAAAGCTTTAAATTGGGGATATTGGACTATATAGTCCCGTTTGCGACTCTATGTACTCCGAATTGGAAACAGTTTGTAAAACAAGTGTTAAATTTATAATAAAAGGCCCCTTGCTTACGGGGCCCCTTCATCTACAACTTAATTTTGGCGTTATTGGTTTTTTGCTTGGTCAAGTAGATAGATGTAGGCCTCTAGAGCCTGGGCGTTTTCTGACGCCGTTTGGTGTTGGTTGAAGGTGTATTTTTCACCTACATATACAGCAATTGGGCCAGCCCTAAAGCTTTTGGCCTTTGGTGGCAGTACATCATGTGTTCCGCGTAGCAGGATAGGGATGACGGGTACGTGCGGATAGCTTTTAGCTAAGTGCACGATACCCGAGCGAAATCCTGCATCTGGATTTCTTGTTCCTTGTGGGAAAATGATTATCATCAAACCGGCCTCAAGCGGGATGTGAAGTTCCCCAAATGGATCTATGTCCCCAGTCTTAGCTAACTGGCCGCTGCCCCGGTCAACAAAAAGTAATCTCATAAATCCTCTAGCAAACAAATGCCAGAGTAATCCTTTCGTGAAGTGGTCTCTGGCCGCACTCGGTCTTATGTAGGGCAACATCATGAGAGGGAAGAGAGCTTGTATCACTCCAGCGTCCATGTGACTGCTGTGGGTAGATACTAGTATCGCCGGACCTTTTTTGGGCAGGCGCTCACGGTTGTGAACTTGTAAATCACATTTCTTTAAGACAAAAGGTCGAAAAAAAAGAACGTCAACAATCATACGTAGATAGACCAAGTTGGCTTTATCAATTAGTTGATGAAGCTTGAGGTTTGCTGCCTCAAGGAATGAAACTAGAAATTTAGTAATCAATTTATATCTCCAGCTGTTGCTTCTAGGGTGTCAAATTATGTTCCTCACCCATTCAAGCATAAAAACACTCATTAGTGAATGAGTGTTTTTATCTCCGGAGTGACGTCCTCTGGAACTGCCAGGAAAACACCCACAAGCATTTGCTTGTGGGTGTTTTTTATTTCTGTGACCCAAATGGGACAAAGTTGGAACCAATTGGTGAAGGAAATGAAGGGATGGGAAGAGTTCGGAATGAGTTTACAAAACCTCGATTAGATAGTATAGTCTGGTTTGCAAAGTCCCGCCGTTATACGGCTTAACCAGGAGCAAACATGCCCAAAGTCGAGAGAATATCCGGTGGTCAACACGACCTGCGCATCACTCGCCGTGCTCGTCGCCAGGTCTCCAAGAATCGTTGGAGTTCGCCCAGTCTGCGTGTGAAGTGTGGATGTTGCAACGAGGCTGTCGAAATCTATCCCATAGGCCACATCACCGATATCAATGCCGACACCATTGAAATCAACGGTGTAAATGGCTCGATTGCCCAGTGGCGTTAGGTGCTCCTTCCGATGCTCGGCCTTCAGCCAGTTCCGGCAGTGAGTGATGTAGTCAAGGAAGGCTTCAAGTTCCATTGGGAAAGCAAGATCTGAATCGCGTGTTGCACCAAGTGCCGTCCAAGGAAAGTCACCTTCGGGCGGCTTTCTGTTTCTTGGTTCCAAACACTTCAAATATCTCCTTAGGGTAGCTGGAAATAGTGTTGTAAAACAAGCTTTAAAAATCTGTGACCCTACGGAGAATCGAACTCCGGCTTCAAGGATGAAAACCTTGTGTCCTAACCACTAGACGATAGGGCCGTACTCGTTTTGCGAATTACCGCTAAAACAAGTGGCATATTTATAGCAGAAAAAAGCCAATAAGTGAAGAGGGGACAGCTTAATTGCTGGTACGCATTGTGGTTTTGATATCAAAGCGCGGATTAACTTTTTTGCCTGGATTGAAGATATCGTCGGGGTCAAAGATATGCTCAGTTATTTTAAACAGCTCAAGCATGTGCTTGTTGAATAATTTATTAAGATGAGGGGTGCGAATGATACCGTCGTTGTGTTCACCACAGATATTGCCTTTGTACTTGACCGCAGTGTTGTAGAATTTTTCAGCCATTTTTTCAACTAAAACAGGCGTAGTTTTGTTGGTGAAATCAAGTAGGGGATAAAAGTGAAAATGACCATTGCCCCCATGGCCATGTACAGCTGAGGTAACATTAAATTCATTCAATAGTTTTTTAATTTCAATAAAGAATTTAGAGAGGTTTTCTGGCGGTACTGTCATATCCTCGAGAAAAGCGGCAGGACGTTTGTTGGCATCTTGGAATTTGGAAAGGGTATAGCTAGCTCTTCTGATTTGCCAAAGCATTTCCGCCTCTATCTTACTAGTAACAACTCTAGCTCGAGTTTTTTTAGTGCTGATGGCCGTAATAATATCGGCTTTAGAGGTTTCCTCGGTCGTTTCTTTGTCTAGAGTAACAAGAATAGTGAATTCCGGCGTTTTTCGACCATAACGGATATGATAAGTAGTATACATATTAAGCATGGTTCTATAGTAGTCCATACCGTCAAGTCTTTTTTTAAAGAAATCGGGGTTTTTCAGTGCGAGGTCAAAAGTTAAAGCGTCAAATATTTCAACATTAATGGGATTGAATTTTAAAGACTGAGTCACGACTTGGGCTGCCTCTTGTAAATCAAAGATAGGAATAACTAGCAGGGTAGTATCATGTTGAATTGGAATTGCGCGCATCTTGATATTGGTAATAATACCAATCGTACCTTGACTACCATTAATTAAACGAGTGAGGTCAAAAACACCAATTCCTTTTTTGAAAGCGGCGACACTTTCTGGTATTACGTGCCAGAGAGCGTATCCAGCAGTATTTTTCTTGGTCTTGGGCATACTCTTAAGAATTTCCTTTTCGTTCTTTTCAATTAAAGAAAAAATGGCTTGGGCGATTCGCGCGTACTCGTTCTTTTGTTTGATTAAATTTTTAAATTCCTTGTAATCAAGAGGTTTTATGGTGTATGAATTACCGTCAGCTAAAACGACGTCTAGAGACTCAACCCACTCAGCACAATGACCATAACGAAGTGAGTCAGGGCCTGCTGCATTGTTGCCTATAGAACCGCCGATAGAGCAAATATCTTTTGATGAAGTATAAGAAGGAATGTAGGCGTCATAATGTTTAAGTTTTTTTTCTACATCTCGCCACATCGCGCCGGGTTCGCAACTAAATATAACTCCATCTTTTTTGACTAAAACTTCACCAATCTTGTTTAGGTGAGAGCAAACATCAACCACAATTGAATCAGTCAAAGAACCACCACTAAGTCCTGTTCCGGCTGCTCTGGGAGTAAGTGAAAGAGAAGAAAAGCGTTTTGTCTCACGCGCTATTACTTTAGCGGCAATTTCGATATCATGGCGATTTTTGGGTTGAATAACCACTTGAGGTCTAACGGAAAAAATACTTTCATCAGTACTGTACTTTTCAAGGATGCGCTTATCGCTAGAAATTCCGCCGCGAAAACCGGCTTCTCTAAACATTTTTTCAATTAGAAGATGCCCGAGGGGGTTTCTTTTTATTGTTGGTGGGGTAATTTTGATGGCGTGGTTTTGGGAAGAGGAGGACTTGGCTTTTTTAGTTGAATGTCTGTGCGCAATTGGAGGGGCCTTTTTAGTCAGAGTCACTTTTTTGGACTTATTTATAGTACTAGAAATAACCTTCTTTTTTGTTTTGCTATCAAGGTTTATAATTGCCAATGAGCCTGAGGAACTATTTTTCATTACTACTATTTTACAGTATTCTCAGCAAAATGTGTTAGGCTTATTCCCAACTATGACACAAGAGACCGCACTTTCAATTTTAAAAACTGGAGCCAATGTTTTTCTAACCGGTGAGCCTGGAGCTGGTAAAACTTACGTCATTAATAAATACATACAGTGGCTTGAAGCTGCCGGACTGACAGTTGCGGTCACTGCTTCAACCGGAATTGCTGCGACGCACATTGGAGGGCTAACTATTCATTCCTGGAGTGGTGTGGGCGCTAGAGACACTTTAAATGCTTATGATTTAGATCAAATTGTAACCAAGGAAAGATTGGTAAAGAGAATCAAGAAAACCAATGTCTTAATTATTGATGAAATATCAATGTTGGACGGAAAGATGCTCGACATGGTGGATATAATCTGTCGAACAATTAGAAAATCGGCTGAGGCTTTTGGTGGTATGCAGGTGGTGTGTGTCGGAGATTTTTTCCAACTACCACCAATCGCTAGGCAGGGAGATATGATGCGCTATGCCTTTGAATCTCGTGCCTGGGAACATTTGAGACCTTTAGTCTGTTACATCACAGAGCAATTTCGACAAGAAGATGAATTACTCCTTAGTTTGCTTGGCTCAATTCGTAAAGGAGAAATTGAAGAAGACCACTATACTCTGCTTAGCGAGCAAGTAGACATAGAGTATGAAGACATTGAACCGACTAGACTCTATACTCACAATGCCGACGTTGATGCGGTAAACTCAGCTAAGTTGGCGGAATTAAAAGGGGTCTCAAAATCGTACCAAATGTCTGCGCGAGGAAATAAAATTTTACACGAATCGCTTAAACGCAATTGCCTCTCACCAGAGATTTTATATTTGAAAGAGGAGGCAATGGTGATGTGTACAAAAAATAATTTTGAAGCTGGATATGTAAATGGTACCTTAGCCCGTGTAGTGGGTTTTGATAGTTACGAAGGTAATCCAATCATTGAGACCGCTGACAAAAGAAGAATTACCATTGAACCGGTTAGTTGGGAATTGTCTGAAGAGGGAAAGACGCTAGCCTCAATCGAACAGTTACCATTGCGATTGGCCTGGGCCATTACTGTGCACAAAAGCCAAGGCATGTCACTTGATGCCGCTGAAGTTGATTTGTCTAAGTCTTTTGTTTATGGTCAGGGCTATGTAGCTCTCTCGCGGGTTCGTTCGTTGGCTGGACTGAAGGTCTTGGGAATGAACGCTAACGCACTAATGGTTGATCCAAAAATAATTGCGCAAGACAATCGGTTTATTTCTGATTCTGATTCAGCTGAAGAAACTTTAGCTGAAATGGAGAAAAGTGAAATAGAAGAAATGCACCAGAGATTTGTTAAAGCCAATGGAGGGGTAATACCATCAGAAAAAGATTTAATAAAGCTCAAAAAATCACCGTCAGAACGTATTAAAAAGGAGAGTACTCAGCATGAAACCAAGACGCTACTCCTAGAAGGAAAGAGTCTTGAGATGGTAGCAACCCTTAGACAGCTGACAGTCTCAACTATTGTTGGCCATCTCGAGACAATGGTAGACAATAAGGGCGTCTCAGTACCAGAACTAAAATCAATTCTTGAAAAAGAACCTAGCTGGGATAAAAAAATTCAAAAAAATATTTTAAAAGCCATTGAAAAACATGGTTTTGAGAAATTACGCCCACTTTATGAGGAGACTGGTGAGGAGTATGATTATTTAATGATTCGCTTAGTTAGAGCTTTGTACATACTTGAGAATGGGAAAAGCTTAAATTTAAATAAATAAAAGGCTATACTATTCATAGTTCAGCTTTGGGCTGATTTTATTTGTTTAATAATTATTATGAAGAACTATTTTCTAGGCTTAACTTTTGTTTTACTGGCCGTCTTGTCAGTTTATCCAGCTACTGTCAGAGCAGAGACAGCTGTCACAACTAGTGTGAAAACAAGCGAGAACCTCTCAGGTCTACTTGAACTACTACAAAGTTTGATGAAACAAGTCGAAAGTTTACAAAAACAATTAGCTGAAATAAAGGGAGAAATAAGAGAGGAAATCAGGGGTGGTCTAGCAGAGGGAATGGAAAATGACGATATAAGGAAGATACAAGAATTACTTGCTACCGACCCATCGATATATCCAAGAGGGATAGTGAGTGGTTACTATGGCTCCCTGACTAGAGAAGCTATTGAAAATTTCCAAAAAAGGCATGACTTACCAGTCACTGGTAAAATTGATGAGGCAACAAAGGACTTAATGCAAGAATATTTTAAAGAAAAGAAAGAAGGTAAGCTTCCACCTGGATTACTAAAGGCCCCAGGCATAAGTAAAAAAATCTTGGAAAGATGGAGAGAGAAAGATGGTAAAAACTATTTAGACTGTGAAGATAAAACTGGTTCGGCTTTCTTGTGTAAAGAAGATAAATCGGATAAAGATAGAGCGACTTCTACAACAAATAAAGTAACCTCTACCTCAACGGTTAATTCAGCAATAAAAAAAGCTGAAGATAAAATAGACGATTTGGAGGATAAAATTAAGGAAATTAAAGCGTCTAGTACAGTTAGAAATACGCGTGAAGCAAATGAAAGCTTGTCAAAGGCAAAACGGCTTTTGATTTCAGCAGAAGATGAGCTAGAAAAAAATAAACTACGTCCAGCTTATGATTATGCAACAGAAGCGTATAAAGTTTCTCAAGCAGCCTTAGAAAAGTTGGCAAAGGAATATAAGGAAAGAAATAAAATCGATGATGAAGACAATGAAGACAATGAAGAAGATGACAATAATGAGGATGATGCAGATGATGAGTCTTAGAATTTTCTAGTGATCACTTCGATTAGCCGCCGGTAACTACTAATTATAGTGACAAAAGGATAAATAAACCCCTAGCCTGGGGTTTATTTATTATTTAAACTCCAAATTTAGGGGAAAAAATTTATAAATTCTTAGAATTAAGGTTATAATCTAGCTATAGTTAATTATTAACCAAAATTTTATGACTTCTTCCTCGTATATTAAATTCATCTCAACGTCCTTTATTTTCTTTGTACTGATGTTTTTTGCAAGCGTTTCTAGTGCAGCCGCCGCAACAATTTCAGGACCAAGTGGTTGTATTATTGACGCTGGACAATCAACTTGTCGAATTAGTAATATTGTTGTCGGCGGAAGTCTTAGTGGTAATTATGATTTATATAATTACCAGTCTGGTGTAACTACTCCAAATGCTTTCGTTTCTCCATATCCTCCTTTTGGTACAAATATTGGCCAACCTGCTTCTGTAGTTGGTTATGGTAAATCAACACTTTCCCTTCGCTCAAGTGGAAGTAGTATTGATTTGGATACTTTCGAAGTCGAAACTTTCTGTGTCGGTGGTTCAAGTTGGGTTAATAATGCATGTTCAGGTTCTTCTTCTGGAGTTTCTGCTGCGGCAATTGCTTTGACACAGGCGCAAATTGATCAACTTAAACTCGCTATAGCAGCTGTCAGTACAGCGGTCTTAAATTCCCCAACTTTACTTGAAGCTCAAAAAATCGTTTTAGTACAACAGATTATTGCTATCAGTACTCAGATTCTCGAGCTTGAAAAGTCAATTAGACCTATTCCTCTACCGCCAGCTAAAGCAACCACTCCCACACCTGCTGTTTCAGAAAACCTGAAAGAGAGTGCAAAACGTGCTAACTTAAATAGGATAGACGTAACCTTTGCCACTACTACTGATGAGGCTACTATAAGACTTAGTTACTCTAGCGGTGTAGCTGTGAAAAAAATAATCCTACAGTCTGTTCTCAAGGCGCCTGACTTTAATGCAAAAATGGAAGCTTTAAGAATTGATTTAGCCAAAGAACTTTCTAATTCAGAAAAGATTTTTGAAAGAGATATTAAAGATTTAATGTTCATTTCAGCTAGAGATCCCGTTCGCGATGGCTACATTACTCGTGGTTCAAAAGTAGCAGAAGAAATGGCTGAAAATTTCGCTAGACACTCGATTATTAATGAAATAATAGTTAAGCCCAACGATCACTTTGGGGATGTTAGTTTTATCACCAATCAGGGGGAAACTGTAAATTTGTCTATCAAACAGAAATCAACTAGTAATAATGTACAGAATAGTATTACATATATAGATGAATACGAGATACTTTTTGAATATTACGCCACCACATCAAGAGATGATGTAGTTACTGACCCAAATACTAATATCAGCACTGTCTTACCAAAAGCAACAAAACTATTTGATAAGGTAGATCCGCTGTTACTGATAGATAATATAACTTCATTATTTAGTCGTTTACCGTTCACTACCAAAATTCCGAACTTCGGTACTAAATTTGCCAACTTCCTGGTTAAGAACACAAATACCTTTGTTGCGAATCGGGTTATTCCTTATAATCAAACTGATTGTTACTATACATCTGATAAGGCCATTATGAACGGATTTCTTAGTTACTTAATTGATGGCGTAGGTAGTATCCAGAATGAACCCGTTGATAGCATCATTGTTTATTCTGCTCCAGTAATTCCTGACCCCAATGGACTAAATTATGAAGGTTGCTATCTAATGAATAGAATGTTTTAGACAGTTATTTACTCCCTGTAATGCTCGGCCGTCTCTATAGAAGGATAATTAAGGTTCACCTAAAACCTGGAAGGGATTCTGTCTATAGCAAACATAAAGCAGAAGCCAAAGAACTAATACAGGAGAGGTTAATTTACTGGGCTGATGTCTGCGGTCTTAATTTAAAGCGTGTTGCTATTAGAAACCAAAAAAGTCGTTGGGGTAGTTGTTCAGCACTCGGAAATTTAAACTTTAATTATAAGTTGCTGTTTTTGCCAGCCTGCATACGTGACTACATCATTGTCCATGAATTATGCCATCTAAAAGAATTAAATCACGGACCAGTTTTTTGGCGCTTAGTCGAGGAACAGATACCAAATTATGGGGAAATAGTAGTTTCTTTGAGGCAACTTGAAACGGCTACTAAAATGAGACCTTATTCAATTAGAAAATTTAGCCAAAAACATATTTGTCCAAATTGCATTGGCCGAGAAATAAAGCTATCATCAAAACTTAATTCTTTATCAGTTGTGTAAATTTATGGGAAAATTTTGGCTAGGTTGGATAGCGTTGGGTTTGGTGCTTTTTTCTAATGCCGTGTTACCAAGTATTTCATCAGCCTATATTCCTGGCGATGAAAAACAAGAAGTCCTTGTCTATGTGTTTGGAAGAGACGAGTGTGGTTTTTGTAAGAAACTTTTTGCATATTTAGAAGATGAAAAAATTAATTTTACCTACCTGAATATTGTTACAGACGAAAAGGCAAAAAAATTATACGATGAAGTTACTGATAAACACGACATTACCAAAGTCACGCCAGTTACGGTTGTAGGAGAAAAAGTTTTAGTTGGCTTCAATGGAGCTAAAACTACTGGAGAACAAATCAAAGCTGCTATAGCTGAAGCCGCCACAAAGCCATCAATGACCATCGAGCAACATATTACTGATGCTCCTGTTCAAGCTGTGGAAATTGGTAGTGGCTGTAGTGATATAAAGTGTGATGCTGGAACAAGTGAATTTATCTTTGATTTACCAATGCTTGGCGTAGTTGATCTTCGAACCTTCTCACTATTTTCATTATCTTTAGTACTAGGCATAATTGACGGTTTTAATCCTTGTGCCATGTGGGTACTGATTACTTTCTTGGTACTTCTTTCTCAGGCTGGCAGTAAAAAAAAGATGGTTTTGCTAGCTGGTATTTTCGTAATAGCAGAAGCCGTAATGTACAACCTCATTCTCAACGTCTGGTACAAGACTTGGGACTTTGTCGCTCTGGATCAGATTGTCACGCCTCTAGTCGGCTTCTTGGCGGTTGGTGGGGGAACTTTCTTCCTCTGGCGTTGGAATAAAAATAAAGATGCACAACTCGTTTGTGACATCACCGATCTTGATACTCAGTCCAAAACTATTAATAAGTTCAAACAAATCATCGAAGCCCCAGTCACCTTAGCTTCAATCGCAGCAATTCTAGTTATCGCTTTTTCAGTTAATATTATTGAATTTGCTTGCTCGATTGGTATTCCTCAGGCCTATACCAAAATTCTTGAATTAAACAATTTGGTCTTTTTGGAAAGGCAGTGGTTCATTTTGGTCTACACGGCTGGGTATATGGTGGATGATTTTATTGTTTTCGGTCTAGCCATCTGGGGTTATTCAAAACTCCAGTCTCATGGCGGCAAGTACGCCCAGATGTCACTACTGGTCGGCGGGTTACTAATGCTACTACTAGGCGGATTACTTATAATCAACCCAAGTATACTTGTCATCTAATTGACGGAGATTAACTTATGGCTGAAATTATACCGAAGCTTATTTTGATTGATAAACCAAAAGGAATTAGTTCCTTCACTGTTATACGCGAACTAAGAAGACGTACCGGAATAAGGAAGTTCGGTCACGCGGGTACACTCGACCCACTTGCCACTGGTTTAATGTTGATAGGAGTGGAGTCTGGGACTAAACTCCTGACCGAGCTAGTTGGTTTAGACAAGGAATATATTACTGAAATCATCCTAGGTGAAAAGCGCTTAACAGGTGATATGGAGGGGATGGTGTTAGAGGAGAAATCTTATCAAAATGATTTAACGCCAGACTTAATTAAGGACGCACTTAATTCGATGCTAGGAGAAATTGAGCTGCCGGTCTCAGCTTATAGCGCGATTAAAAAGGACGGTGTCCCAATGTATAAAAGGGCTAGAGCAGCGGCTATTAAAGGCGAGGTGGTAGCAGAAGTGCCAAAGCGACGGATGATAATTTATGAAGTTGAATTAAAAGAAGTTGCGGATAAAGAATTAAAAAATCGCCTATTATTAAAAGTTAGATTTAAAGTAAGTAGCGGTACATATGTTCGTTCTCTTGGCGAAGAACTGGGTCGTCGTCTTGGTTATCCAGCAACGCTGGCTAATCTGCGACGAACTAAAGTTGGCCCTTATTCAATTACGGAAGCCAAACGACTTGAGGAATTTTAAATATAAAACTATTTTAATTAAATAGATTTTAGTAGCTAGGATGACGACCGGTTAATTTTTCGTAACGTTCTCTTAGGTCTTCGATTTCTTCAGGAGTAGCTGGTAAGACAATGTTTTCATCATCAGTTAATGGCGCCAAGTGCCTGTTCTCTTTGAGTGCTTGAAGATACTGCTCAATTTCATCTGCTTCGGCTTCCATTTCGGCCATCTTTTTTCTTAGTTCCCGTCTTTTGGCTGCTTCACGGCCACCGGCCCTACCCATAGCGCTCAAAGCCTCGCTATCTCCAGCAATTTGTTTTTCTAAAACCCTTCTAGGTTTTTCATTATTGGGCATAACAAATTAGAATAGACTTTCCACTACTGCTTTTACATCACCACCATCTGCTTGGCCTTGGAGTTTTTTCATCACTGAACCGACTAATATTCCCATCTTTGATTTGTCGGTTATTCCCAACTCGGCCTTAACTGCCTCTGCAACGGGCCTGATGGCTTCCTGTGACATCATTGAAGGCAAATAAGCCTCTAGTACTGCTAATTCCTCTTTTTCTGGTAGAGCGAGCTCTGGGCGATTGGCTGCTTCATATTGAGTAATCGACTCTTTACGTTGCTTAGCCAAGCGTTTAATAACCGCAAGGACTTCTTCATCTTTCAGTTCTGCTTGCGGTGTTCTTGAGGTGGCGACCAGTTCATTGGTACAGGCGGTAATAATACTGCGAACGGTTCTCAATCCTACTTCATCCTTGGCTTTCATGGCTTCTTTTAAGGTGGTGCGAAGTTCGGTGTGTATAGACATAATATCAATAGTTAATGCAGAAATAATAGCATTTTAGCAGCCATTTTTCTATTTTTTGGTGTGATACACTTGTAGTCATGGAACCGATATCTTTTATTTTGGTGCTGCTTCTGTTGGCTATTTTTGGCTTATTACTTTACGTATTTTTCTTTCGCGAGGTAGAAAAGAAAGAAGATGATAAAAGTATGCTGCTGATGCAGCAACAGCTACAAGATTTGTCTCGAGCTATGCGGGAACAAATGAGTGAAAGTAATCGTCTTGCCCAAGAGGGTAGCCGTCTGCAATTTCGAGAAAGTAAGGAGCTGATGCAGGAAATCAATAAAGAAGTAAATGAACAACTTCGTAGTGTAGTTAAAAGCGTTAGCGAGGTGGGGGAGAGTAGTAAACAGGTTTTCCAGGTAGCTGATCAACTGAAGGAACTGCAAGATATTCTCAAAAATCCCAAGCAACGAGGTATTCTTGGTGAATACTATCTAGAAACCGTACTACAAAACGTTCTACCTCCAGAGAGTTTTAAAATGCAATATGCTTTTAGCGATGGAGATATTGTTGACGCGGCAGTTTTTGTGAAGGGTAAAATAATTCCAATTGATTCAAAATTTTCGTTAGAAAACTACAATCGTTTTGTTGAAGCTAGAGAAGGGGCAGAAAAAATAGCTTTGGAAAAAGCTTTTGTAAATGATCTTAAATTGCGCATCACAGAAACGGCTAAATACATTAGACCAAACGAAAAAACCACCGACTTTGCTTTTATGTTTATTCCGCACGAAGGTATTTATTATGATCTGCTCTCAAATAAAGTTGGTGCCAGTGAAGAAAATCTTATTCAACGAGCGGCTGGTACTCACAAGGTAATTATCGTCTCACCAACTTCTTTCTTGGCATATTTGCAAACGGTTATGCAAGGTCTTAAAGCGATGGAGATTGAGGAAAAAGCTCAGGATATTATCAAAAATGTGGAGAGACTTTCTACGCATATTAGCAAATACGAGGATTATTACCACAAGCTAGGTAAGACCCTAGAGACATCTGTAAATCATTACAATGCCGGCTACAAAGAATTGGGAAAAATAGATAAGGATGTCATGCGTATTACTGGCGAGTCAATCGATATTGACACGCTTACACTTGATAAACCGCAAGGAAAGCTGGAGGATTAAAAACTACAGAATATGTCAGAAAGTTTAAAAAATAACATTAATTCAGTCAACGAGGATGCAGCAGAGGCTAACTCATTTCAAGTCGATAGAATGAAAAGAATAAATGACTTAATAGATATCGTTGAGGTGAGTGAATATGAGCAGGGTAGAAAGGAAAAAGAGGTTGGTGATTTTGAACAAATGCCCACCGACTTCCTTCGGGATGATTTTTCAACTGCTGTAATTCAGTTAAATACAATGCTTGTGGTAAATTTAATTTACGAAAAAGCGCGTAGCTCTTTTGGTAGAGAACTTTCCTCAGCAGAAGAAGAGGTAGTTTTGACTACTTTAGATTATGTATTCAAAAGAGTTATGAGTGTTGTTACAGCAAAAAATATTGCAAATAATTCAGCATTAACTAAACAAGAGTATTTAAAAAGCATCACATACGATCCTACAAAAACCCTATCTGGTGATATGGAAACTGTCACGGATCATGATCTTGTTCATATAATTTTGGCAATAAAGCTTGGACTTGATAATGAGAACTCCCCACTCCCTACTTTCATGAGAGATAAAATTAATCACAATACTGGGGAGCAGGCACTCCTAGAAGAGGCCTTTGCCACTATGTTTTCTGCCCGCGTAATAGAAGATGATTGGAAGTCGAGATATGATGAATTTTTAATAAATCCAAAGTCACTAGCAAAATTAGCAGATACTATTTATTTGAAAGACAAAACTCCCTTATTTAGAGGTTTGAGAGCAGATGACCAGCCCTATTTTTCTGAACAAGCAGATACAGATCAAGCGGTTTCATTATTAAATAATTTTATCGATACTAATAAAGATAAATTGAAAAGCGAAGATCTGTTCGCTCATTTAGTTTTATTTTCTCAGGGAGCCGGCATGGCTGAGAATTTGGTTCTATTAGGTGACAAAAGATTATTTGATTCGTCAGCTGAAAAGTTAGCTTTTATTGAATTACAAATTTGTAACGCGCAAAAAAATATTGATACCCTTATCTCTGGAAATGTCCCAGAAGAGAAAGATAATAAATATAGGAGAACTGTAGAAATTACACGAGAAACATTTTTTAAATCATTGGCAAGTATTCAGAATGACCCAAAGACACCAGTATTTGTAGAGATATTACTTGAAACCTTAATCCCTCTGTACGATAAGGCAAAAGCCCAGTCAGAAGAAACACTTGAGCGTCTTTCAAGAAATTTCGCATTAGACTAGTTAAATTTTACTTATAAATGGTGATAAAAGTCGAAGATTAGAAAAGGCCCCAGTCGTTTGAGACTACGAGGCCTTTTGTTTGGCAAGTAGCAAATGCTACCCACCCTTCTTGCGACGGCGAGCACCCTTGGAGCCGGCCGTGGCCGAGATGCCACGCTTCGGCATCTCGGCCGCGGGCAGCGCGGTTGCTGGCCGAGGGACTGGTCTTCTTGATGGAACGGACCGCACTTTTGTGCATTTTGCTCTCCTTGGGTAATGAGTGGTTGAGGAACGGAACGCTATATATCATAACATGATTTAGAGAGCTTGTCAATTACTTAGAAATAAAATTTCTTGTTGGACATACCATTGCAATTTTTAAGGTTTTCTAGTACTATAGCCCGCACTATGGCAACAAAAACAGCTAATAAGGACGCTTTTGCAGTTATTGCAACCGGCGGCAAGCAATACATCGTTACCGTCGGCGAAACTATTCTAGTTGAGCTGATGGGTGAGCACAAGGAAGGTGATGCAATCGAATTTGATACTGTACTGATGACTGATGATGGTTCAGCTGCAAAAGTCGGCACTCCAACTACTGGAACTAAAGTAAAGGCAACTTACCTAGGTGAAAAGAATGGTCCAAAGCTTACTATCGTTCGCTACAAGGCCAAGAGTAACCGCGATCGACGTCTTGGTCACCGCCAACACTACGCCGAAGTAAAGATTGACTCAATCTAATTAAAAAATCCGCCAGTTGGCGGATTTTTTAATTGTGTTCTCTTCGGTTGGAGAGAGCATTTTTGATAGTTTCTGAATCAGCGTATTCTAGCTCACTGCCAGTCGAAAGACCCCGCCCCATCTCAGAAATTTTAAGCTTATTCGAACCTGGGATTTCTTTCAAAACATTTTCAATATAGCGACTAGTATTTTCTCCGTCTGGGTTGACAGAGAAAGCAAAAATAACTTCTGTGAGTTTACTTTCAAGTCCGCTACTTATTAAGGCTCTAAAAGCTGGAGTCCTTAGTCTGGAATTTATTTCAGATTGATTTAGCAAGGGCGCTGTCCCACCTAGGACAAAATATAACCCATCATAGACACCACTTCTTTCAATGGCTTGAATATCGGTGTCTCTGGCCACGACAATCAGCTTGCTACTATCTCTAGAATCGTCATTACAAATGGAACATCGGTTGTTATTGACTGAGTTACTTTGAAATGAAAAAAACCTGTGACATAGAGTACACTCAGTTACTGATTTAGGTAGGGAAGTAATAAGAGAAGCTAGTTCTCTTATTTGCTCATCCTTGAGAGTTAAAATATGAAAAGCAAAACGCTTGGCTTGGCGACCGCCAATACCAGGGAATTTTTCAAAATAGGCGATTAGTTTATCGAGGGGAGTCATATTTCTTTTAAAATAGTTTTTATTATTACATTTGAAACACTCTAGAAATCGTCATGAGCAGCAGCTTCGCTGTGATGCTTGGTATCAAGATTGAGGAAACGGACGTGTTTACCGTCAAAGAATAATTCACATGAACCAACTGGACCATTACGGTGCTTTTCTACCAGTATTTCAGCAATGTTTGGCCGATCTGATTCTTTATTGATTTTGTCCTCACGGTGTATGAACATCACCACGTCGGCATCCTGCTCGATAGAACCAGAGTCGCGCAAGTCAGATAGGCGAGGCTTGCCACCGCGTTGTTCTACGGCTCGAGAGAGCTGTGAAAGAGCAAGAACTGGTACTTCTAGGTCGCGAGCCAGGATTTTGAGTGAGCGAGAAATTTCAGTTACTTGTTGCACCATGGAGTCACTAGCCTTGGTAGCAGTAGGGGACATTAGCTGGAGGTAGTCTACAATTAACAAATCCAGACCATGCTCGTTTTTTAGTCGTCTCGCCGCCGAACGCATCTTAAGAATGTTGTTGCCAGCTTGGTCATCAATGTGTATTTGGGCGTCAGAAAGTTTAGCCATGGCTTGTTGGACAGCCTCAAACTCTTGATCGTTAGAAAGTTTTCCCGTTCGCAGTTTCCAAGAGTCAACTCCAGCTTCAGCTGCTAGCATTCTGTCCACCAGTTGTTGGTCACTCATTTCTAGAGAAAAGATACCAACCGAGGCGCCAAATTTTAGGGCGGCGTTACGCGCAATGTCCAAGGCAAAGGTCGTCTTTCCCATTGATGGGCGAGCCGCCAAGATAATCAAATCTGATTTTTGAAATCCAGCCAAAACATTGTCTAGGGCAGTAAAACCGGAAGGCACACCACGTCTTTCATTTTGGTTGGCACTGAGGTATTCAAAACGTTCCCAGGCTTCCGTTAGGGAAGTGCCGATAGTTTTAAATTTTTGCGCCGTGGGTGATTGGGTGGCATGAAAGATTTTTTTCTCGGCTTGGTCTAGTGCTTCATCAACACTCTCTGGGTCTGAGTAGCCAATTTCAGCAATATCATCAGCGGCATAGATAAGATTACGGAGAGCGGCTTTTCCTTGTACAAGTTCAGCGTAGTAGTGGGCATTACCGGCAGCGGGTACTGTCTCGATGAGTTCAGTTATATAGCTAGCACCACCTACTCTATCGAGAGTATTATTAGACTTCAGTTTTGAAACTAAAGAAACAACATCTATAGGGTCACCTTTAGAAAAAATTGATAGAACAGCATCGTAAATTGCACGGTGTTTATCGGCGTAAAAGCTTTCAGGATAAACCGTCACTGATACATCATGCATAACATCTGGTTTCAAAATAATCGCACCCAGCAATGCTTTTTCAGCGTCAATATTGTGCGGAGGTGTCCGTAAGGAACGATTAGTGGAACGTGTTTCTGCCATAGTGGTAGCATTGTATCACGCTTCCTTCCTTGACTACTTTTGCACAGTACTGTGGACTTTGTTTATAACTTTTGAGGTCGTAAATTTACTCAGAACCCTTACTTATTTTTGGCCCGTAAGGTGTATCTTCTACAGAGTAGCCTTTCAAGTTTAATAATTCTCGAAATTTATCGGCCTCTAACCAATTGCGGGCAATTCTGGCCGCTTCACGATTATTTATCAATTCTTGAATTTCCGCGGGAATATCACTACTACCAACAATACCGAGGGTTTTTTTACCACTGTCTAAATCATCACTTAAACCAATTTCTAAAACATTGTCCATGTAGTGAATGGTGGCACACTTCTCTTTGTTGGTAAGAGAATCGTCTTTTGTCACTTCCCATAGTAAAGCAATAGCTGAAGGAGTGTCTAAATCATTAGCTAAAAATTGTTTGAATTTTTTAACGTAGTCTTGGTTAGGTAGTCCTGGTATTTGTTTGTAGTCTTCGTAGACAAAGCGTTTGAGTCGGTAGAGGGCTTGTTTGGCCGCTGTGAGGGCATCCCAGGAGAAATTAATCGGGGAACGGTAGTGGGCCGTTAGCAGCCAATAACGATAGTCATCGCCAGTAAAGCCACGATCAAAGAGGTGTCTTAAGGTAATAGAATTACCAAGTGATTTGGCGATCTTTGTATTATCTATAGTAATGAAAGCATTGTGCATCCAGTAGCGAACAAATTTTTTACCCGTCGCACATTCAGATTGAGCTATTTCGGCGTTGTGGTGAACTGGAATGTGGTCAATACCACCAGTATGAATATCTATCTCCTTACCAAGGGTCGCCATGGCCATAGCCGAACATTCAATATGCCAACCCGGGAAACCTTTACCCCAGCGGCTTTCCCAACCAAGTTGACCTTTTTTCCAAACTGCGAAATCAGCGGGATGGCGCTTTTCAGTATTGACTTCAACTCTGGCTCCACTTTTTAATTGTTCTAGGTCAATATTTCCTAGTCTTCCATAGTTCGGATACTTTTGAATATCAAAATAGACCCCGTCGCTAGTCTCATAGGTGTAACCTTTTTCGGAAAGGGTTTCGATTAGCCGTATCTGTGAATTAATGTAGTCACTGGCTCGTGACCATGTAGTAGGAGGTAGGATGCGCAACGAATCAATATCATCATAAAAAGCATCAATGTAAGTATCTGAAAGTTCTCGCATTGAGTCTAAGGTCACTGGAAGACCTTCTCGCTTTAAACCTTTCATCATTTTATCTTCACCGGCATCCCCATCATCAGTTAAGTGGCCAAAATCAGTTATGTTTATAGTTTGATTTACAGTATAGCCGTTAATCAGTAGGGTTCGCTTCAATATATCGGAGAATACGTAAGAACGTAGATTACCAATATGTACATAATCATAGACAGTTGGACCACAAGAGTAAATGCTGACTGTCTTGTTTGAAATAGGCTTAAATAACTCAAGTTTTTTTGATTCTGTGTTATAAAAACTAATTTCAGGCAGATTTGTATTTGAGGCGGGTTTTTTAAATAGATTGTTAAACATGTTCTATAGTGTAACAAAATAGAGCTTAAACATGAAGTCACATAACGACTTTTGTCATCGAGCCACTTCATGTCATAATAGTCACTATGTATGAAGAAAAACCATTTAATCCAGATTTATTAAAACAAGGAAAACCTTCCAAAAAAAGTAATTATTTAGGTATCGCGCTAGCCCTAATCTTAGCCGCTGGATCCTTTACCTCTGGCCTGCAAGCCAGTACTTTATTTAATAATGAAAATCAGACAGCTAGCTTATTTTCTTTTTTTTCAAATCCTGTTAACTCAGCTGAAAATAAGGAGGCCGACTTAACCGAGTTTTGGAAAGTTTGGAATTTGTTA
Organism: Minisyncoccia bacterium; assembly: GCA_041736805.1. GTDB lineage: Bacteria > Patescibacteriota > Minisyncoccia > Phycocordibacterales > UBA918 > OLB19. Next base: position 9,847 of record JBGSSW010000016.1, on the reverse strand, counting down.
GATGAAAAATTTATTTCTGCTAGTACTACTGTTAGCTTATCTAATGAAGACAAAATTAATGGAGCTATTGAAGGTCTGGTGGCAACTTATGGTGACCCTTATACAGTATTTTTTCCTCCGGTTGAGAGTGCGGAATTTGCTGAAGATATTTCCGGTAATTTTAGTGGGATAGGAATGGAGGTGGGGATTAGAGATAATATTGTAACGGTGATAGCACCTTTGCCTGACACTCCAGCTGAAAGAGCTGGTATTATGGCCGGAGATTTGATTGTAAAAATCGATGGACAAAATACTGACGGCATGAGGATCGATGAAGCGGTTAAGTTAATTCGAGGTGAAAAGGGAACTGTAGTGGTGCTTTCAATCTTCCGTGAAGGTGATTTGGAAATCAGAGAAATACCGGTAACTAGAGACACGATAAATATTCCAACCATCAAGACCGAAGTAGTTGATGGAATTTTCATAATCAGACTGTATAGCTTTAACGCTATCTCTGAGATGAAATTTCAAGAAGCCTTAAGAGAGTATGTAAAAAGTGGCTCAAACAAAATAGTCTTGGACCTAAGAGGAAATCCTGGGGGTTATCTGCAGAGTGCTGTAGCCATTGCAGGTTACTTCCTGCCGACCGGAAAGATAGTTGTAAGGGAACACTTCGGTGAAGGCGATGAAGAAAAGTTATACCGTAGTCAGGGAAGAACCATTAAAGAGTTTAGTGCTAAGGAAATGGTTATTTTAATAGACGGCGGATCAGCTTCTGCTTCTGAAATTTTGGCTGGCGCCCTGCGAGAACATGACGCAGCTACTTTGATTGGGGTGGACACTTTTGGTAAAGGTTCAGTGCAGGAATTGGTGCAATTAGATAATGGCTCATCAGTTAAAATTACTGTGGCTAGATGGCTTACTCCAGAAGGAATATCAATTTCTGATTCTGGACTCAAGCCAGACATCAAGATTAGTCGTACTCCACAACAACGTTTGGACAATCTTGACCCTCAGCAAGACGTAGCTATTAAATTCTTGAAAGGAGAAGAAGTTGTTTCTGAATAGCTAGTAGCTAGCGGCAGAGAACGGATTTTGCTATTATTGGCCGATAAAATTTATTAGTGTACATAACCTTTAATAAAGCATGAAAGTCATTCTGTTACGAGATGTCGCAAAAATTGGCCGAAGGTATCAGGTGGTAGAGGTTCCTGATGGCTTTGCACTCAATAAGTTAATTCCGCGTAAGGACGCCGAACCAGCTACACCAGTAAATATAAAGAGGGTTGAAAACATGCGCTTGAAAGACAAAACCAGCAAAGAAGTGATTGTTAAAGAAATTAAGAAAATTGCAGGCGAATTAAAAAGTACTCCTTTGGAAGTATTGGTTCAAGCTAATCAGCAAGGACACTTATTTCAAAGTATTCACGCTGATGACATTGTTAATTCAGCAGCTAAAGTTAACCTTGTATTACCGAAAGAGTATATTCATTTAATGAACCCAATTAAATCAATTGGTCAACATGAAATTCAATTAAAAAATCATGGTGAAGTGGCCTCAATTCAAATTAATGTTGTCGCTAAATAAAGCCATGTCAAAAAATAATATAATCAGCGTAGCCTCAGTACTGGTATTTTGTGGATTATTGGTAGCAGGTATTAGTATTTGGCTGGCGCCAAATAAGGATATTAGTAGTAATGACGATAGTGAAAAATTAATTTCGCCGCTAACAGCAAAAGAATTAGCCGCCTATAAAGTTTCTATGACAAACAAGAAAAACCCAGTTGCAGAATTTAAAACTAATTTAGGAACATTCAAGATGGAGTTGTTTGAAGATACTATGCCTGTCACAGCTGGCAACTTTATTAAATTAGCTGAGGAAGGTTTTTATAATGGGATCAAATTTCATCGAGTAATAGATGGATTTATGATTCAGGGAGGTGATCCAATTACTAAAACTGAAGAATACCTACGTTACGGAACTGGTGGACCAGGGTACTCTATTCCAGATGAACACATCGCTGGTAAGTATTTAACTAACATAAGAGGCACAATATCAATGGCAAATAGTGGTCCAAATAGTGGCGGTAGTCAATTTTTCATTAATGTCGCAGATAATACAAACTTAGATTTTGACAAACCCCCTCTATCTTCTAAACACCCAGTTTTTGGACACGTCATTGAAGGTATGGAAATAGTAGACAAGATTTCCTTTACGCCAGTAGATGATAGAGACTTACCACTTGATGATGTAGTGATCGAATCTATAGATATCCTAAGAAAATAGTTCCAGTTGGATTTTAAAATAAAAAAAGCCTCGCGCCTTTGGCGCGAGGCTTTTTTATTTAGCTAAGCAGCTAAAACATCAACACTTTTCTTACTTACAGTCTTTCCATTGAAACGAGTTTTGCGAATGTTTCGGAAAGAAACTGTTCCGGCAATTGCCGCAAATAAAGTATGGTCTTTACCAATAAAAACCCCTTTACCGGCTTCAATTTTGGTTCCGCGCTGTCTAACAATAATATTGCCAGCCTTTACTGCCTGTCCAGCAGCTTTCTTAATTCCTAGGTATTTTGGTTGCGAATCACGCAGGTTTTTAGCGGTACCTCCCGCTTTCTTAGTTGCCATAGTATATAATAAATAAACGAAATATAACTGGTGGAGTATACGATATATGTTTGAAAAATTCAAGCTTTTCCTTCAAAATGACCAAATTTTCTTTGGCTTAATGTTGATCTTAGTAGGGATTACTTCATTTGCTTTAGGCAGGGCCTCGGTAGAGGTGGTGGCTGAAATAGAGGAGATTTCACAGCCGAGCTTTAAAGCTTTGGATACGGTAGCTTTACCGGCGTCAGTATCAAATCAGAAGTCAGAGTCAGCCACAAGGGCCAACAGCGGTACAACAGAACTGGTGGCTTCAAAATCCGGCTCCAAATATCACCTCCTCACGTGCCCTGGAGCCAAACAGATAAAGGAGGAAAATAAAATTTACTTTACTTCAAAAGCCGCAGCCGAGTCTGCCGGGTATAAACCGGCTGCTAATTGCTCTGGATTACAATAGAATAGAGTATTAGTTAAAATATATGGTTAAATTTTTCTACCTACTGTTTGACGCGGGCAAGCGCTTTTTTGAATGCGAAATTAGCTATTACGCAGCTGCTTTTTCCTACTATGCACCAATGGCCCTAATTCCTCTCCTCTTTCTTTCAATCTCTTTTTTAGGTTTTCTTTATGGCGACACTTTTATTACAAATGTCTTTTCGTCTTGGGGATCAGTCTTGGGAGAAGACTTAATTAAAATTATCAAAAGTGCTATTAGTAATATTGGCTTAGAAAACCAAGCCAACAATTTTAATTTCATTGGAACTTCTTTTTTTATCTTTTTTTGTATTATAGCCCTTAATACACTTAGTGATGGTTTTCATGTTTTATGGGGAAATGAACGCAGGGGTTTTAAGGCCTGGATATTCAAGAGCTTACGCTCGGTTGGCTTTATCCTTGTTTTACAAATTTATCTTACCTTTAGTATTGGGATTGAATTTTTTATTGCCCCAGCCTTTTTTGGTGAGAACGAAATTACGTCGTCTTTAGTTTTGTTTAGTTCAACCACTTTATTTTTCTTCACCTTGTATCGTTTCTTGGTGATGAAAGCACCAAGTCTAAAAGGCTGCTTTGTTGGAGCGTTAGTGAGTTCAATTTTATTTGTTTTAGCCAAGATTTTAGTTGGTTCCTATATTGCCTCTACTCCCGTCTTAACACTTTTTGGTGCTGCTGGCTTAATCTTAGTTTTACTTATTTGGATATATGTTTGGGCCCTTTTAATTTATTACGGTGCAGCAGTTGCAGGTTTGTATGATAAAATTAATTTTGTAAAACCCACCAATAAATAAATTGCTACTATGATAATTGTCGATGTTGAAGCCTCTGGAACTGATTACAAGAAACACTCTATTGTTTCAATTGGTGCTTTGGATTTTGCTAATCCAAGCAATCGTTTTTATGGTGAGTGCAGAATTTGGCAAGGTGCACACGTTATGGATGGGGCTCTGGAAGTAAACGGTTACACCGAGGAAGAAATTCGGGATGAAACCAAGTTAACTGAAGCGGAATTGATTCAAAATTTTATGGAGTGGTCACAACACATGTCTGACAGAACTTTAGTTGGGCAAAATGTTTCTTTTGATCGTGATATGATGAGGGCCGCTTGCGATAGAGCAAATATTGCTTGGGATATGGCCCATCGCACTCTAGATACACACACTTTTTGCTGGATGCATATGGTAAAGAGAGGACTTTCAGCGCCTATTGATGAACAGCATCGCAGAAGCGCCTTAAATCTTGATGTGGTGTTAAATTATTGCGGTATCCCTAGTGAACCTGAACCACATAATGCTCTTACGGGAGCACTTTGCCACGCTGAGGTTACTTCTCGTTTACTTAATAATAAAATGCTTCTCCCCGAGTTTGATTCTTTCCTAATGCCGTGGACATTTCCAAGTGCTACAATATGATAAATATGGTTAAAAAAATATTCAATATAAAGAGTAAGTCTGAAAAAAAGAAAGCTCAAAATTGTCGCGTGGTTACAGAATTACTAGACCCTAGAGGCAACGATGCCGCCATAGAGTCTTGGCGTGTTTTTAGAATCATGTCTGAATTCGTACAAGGATTTGAGTTGTTAAGAAATTACGGACTAGCAGCAACTTTTTGGGGAAGTGCCAGAATTAAGCCTAACGAACCGTACTATAAAGACGCTGAGGAATTAGCTGCGCGCTTAGCAAAAAAAGGTTTTACAATTATTTCGGGTGGGGGGCCAGGTATTATGGAAGCCTCAAACGTTGGGGCTTTCAAAGTGGGAGGGAATTCCATCGGTCTAAATATTGAACTTCCATTTGAACAAAAGTTAAATCCTTATACGACTGAATCTTTAGACTTCGATTTTTTCTTTGCCCGAAAAGTAATGTTAACTTTTTCTTCGGAAGTTTATGTTTATTTTCCAGGTGGGTTTGGTACTTTAGATGAATTTTTTGAAATTGTTACCTTAATCCAGACTAAGAAAATTGAAAAACTTCCAATAGTATTATTTGGTAAAGATTATTGGGAACCTTTATTACGATGGTTTGAAAAGGATCTATTAAAGAAGCATAAAACAATCAGCAAGGAAGATCTTGAACTATTTCACCTCGTCGATACTGTAGAGGAAGCTTATAAGTACATAATAAAAAACGTAGATTTTGTGAATACTAGACAAGTTTAATATTATTAATATGTACATTTCCTACTTCGACGACAAACGAGTTTCAGAAAAGACGCTAAGTACAAATTTAAAGAAACTTAAAAATTATAGAGAAGAAATAGCCTCTAACTTTGAAACTAACAATTTGGATGTAGCAGAACATTCTCTTTATCATTGTCGGGATTTTTCATTGCACGAAACATTGGCTAGTGTTAAGAAGCGTTTCAAAGGTATTAAATATGTAATTTTGATTGGTATTGGTGGACAAACCCTTGGAGTAGAAGCTGTGCACGCCACTTTAGATGAAGGGGGAGTGAAGTTACGGGTACTTGATACGGCGTCTGTCAGTAAGATTTACGAATTGCGCAAGGAATTATCTTCGATAAAAAAGGTTTCGGATTTGGCTATCTGTGTCAGTAGCAAGTCGGGACAAACTATCGAAATGTTTACAAATGCACTTGTTGTACTAGATGATTTAAAGCAAAAATTTGGTGAAAGTGTTTACCAACAAACTTTGTTCATTGGTAGCCCAGGAACTGATTTTATGAAATATGGACGCAAGAAAGGGTCTGAATGCGTCACGATGCCCGAAGTTGTTGGAGGACGATATTCTATTGCTACAGCAGCTGGCTTAGTACCACTAGCCCTATTAGGGCACGACGTTGATGAATTCATTACAGGCTTCCTTGATTCTTCTGAAACCACTTTAGAATCAGTGGTAGCCGACAGCGCTAGTAGGCTTGCTGCCTACCATCAGCTAAAATATCACCACTATAATTTCTTTGCCTTTGAGACTAGACTGGAGAAACTAGGGCGCTGGTACAGACAGCTTTTTGCTGAAAGCTTAGGTAAAGAAAAGGATATTAATGGCGATAGTATCAAGCATGCAATGGTGCCTGCAATTTCTACCTCAGTTGAACTACATTCAGTTGGGCAGCTTTACATGAGTGGGGTTCCAGATGTCTATACAGACTTTGTTACTTTTGACGATGAGAAAATTGATGTTATGTTACCTAAGGTCAATGCATTAGCTCCCGTTTTAAAAGGTTACTCAGTTCAAGAGGTAGCCACTGCCATATACGGAGGTGTTATTTCTGCATATCAAGAGGTGCAGCTACCTTACAGAGCTACTATTTTTGAAGAAAATTTAGCATATTCAGTCGGTCAATTTATGGGCATGCGAATGAGGGAAGTTATGTATACTGCTCATATTCTAAAAATCAACGCTTTTAATCAGCCAAATGTTGAGTTGTACAAAATAAAAACCAAGGAAATACTCGGCATATGAGTTATATTTTATTTGATATTGGCGGAACCAAGACTAGAGTTGCTACTAGTGATGATTTATTAAAATTAAATGGAAGCAGAACCTTTCCAACGCCAAAAAATTTTGCAAAAGGCATTGAGGCAATAGAGAAAGCTATTCAAGATTTAAATCCAGCTAAACCAATCAAAGGAATTTGTGGAGGAGTACGTGGTTTACTAAGTGAGGATAGGTCTGGAATTGATAATGATGGAATTTTAGGTGAGTGGGCCAATCACTCTATAGTATCTGCTCTTAATAAAAAATTTAAAACCAAGGTCTATTTAGAGAACGATACAGCTCTGGCTGGGTTAGGTGAAGCGATATTTGGAGTAGGGAAGGGAGTAGATATTTTTGTCTATCACACAATTAGTACTGGGGTAGGTGGAGTCAAAATTGATGGTGGTAAAATTGATGAAGCTAGTAGTGGCTTTGAACCAGGACATCAAGTTTTGGATATAGATCGTACAATCCTAGGAGATGAAATCAGTCCCACTTTGGAAAACTTAGTCTCTGGGACAGGATTGGAGTTGCGAGTAGGCATGAAACCAAAAGAAATTCCGCAAGAGGATATGATTTGGGATGAATTAGCTGGCTATTTGGCGCAAGGACTTCGTAATACAATCCTTTATTGGTCACCAGAAGTTATTGCTTTAGGCGGGTCTATGATTTTAGGGGACCCTAAGATACCGCTTGAGGCTATTCGTAAATATACCGTTGAAGTCTTAGACGGTTTCGCGCCGTGTCCTTTTATTACCACTGCAACTCTGGGTGATGAGGTGGGATTATACGGAGCCATGGCTTATTTAAAGGGTAAAATATAGGTAACTTTACATTATAATATTGACAATTTAAGTCAAGCATGCTATAGTAATATAAATCCGTAATGTGTGCTATCATTTTTCGGTTATCAGCTTGCCGCTGATATTTGTAAGTTAAGACAATAGGCTTATTTTATCGACCGTAATACTTGCGGTTTTGGCAATGACATCAATCGGAGCCTCTGTTCAATCAGAGACAGCATATGGTCATATTACAAATACTGGGGCAGTAGTGGAAGACTCTACTTACTTAGCTCAAAATACTGAACAGTCGGTACGTTCATATTTTAAGGATATTCCAGTAATGATCCAAATTGCTCGCTGCGAATCGACGTTCCGCCACAAACTAGAGGATGGTAGCGTACTTAAAGGAGTGGTAGACCCTGCCGACACTGGGGTTATGCAAATAAACAAACGTTACCACGGAGCTAAGGCCGCAGCCATGAATCTTGATCTAGATGATATTAATCAAAATATGGAATATGCTCGGTATCTCTATGAGACACAAGGCACAAGACCATGGAGTGCATCTTCAGCTTGCTGGAGCCAAACTCTTGCGATGAATATCTAATTCTCTATAACAAAAAACATCCCTAGGGATGTTTTTTGTTATTTTAAGCTATAATTAGTAAATTATGGCAAAAAAATACTGGCTAATGAAAAGTGAACCAAATGAATTTTCGATAGATGACTTAGAAAAAGTAGATAATTACTTTTGGGATGGGGTCAGAAATTACCAAGTGAGAAATATGTTTCGAGATGACATGCAGGTAGGCGACTTAGCACTTTTCTACCATTCAAGCTGCAAAGAAGTGGGGGTGGTAGGTGAGATGGAAATAGTAGAAGCTGCAAAAATTGATCCAACCCAATTTAAGCCTGCTAGTAAATACTTTGATCCAAAATCAACTAAAGATAAAGCGCGATGGTTTGGTCCACAGGTGAAATTTAAAAAGAAATTTAAAAGACTAATTTCATTAAATGAAATTAAACTAAATGCAGATTTTGACACTTTACCTTTAGTAAAGAAAGGGAATAGGTTATCTGCTTTTCCAGTCAGTAAGGAGCATTATTTTAAAATTGCTAAATTAGCTGAAAAAATAAAAAACTAATTCTATGAAAATTGGCTTTTTTGATTCGGGGCTAGGTGGACTATTGGTAATGAAATCAGTAGTAAAAATGCTGCCTGAGTATGATTATGAGTTTTATGGAGACACGGTTAATTTACCTTATGGAAATAAATCAGAATCAGAAATCTTCGAATTAACAAAAAGAGGAGTAGAACATTTATTTGCTAGGGATTGCATTCTAGTTATTATCGCTTGCAACACAGCTTCCGCAGAAACCTTACGTAAACTACAAGACGAATTTTTGCCACAGCTAAATACTAATAAAAGAATTTTAGGCGTGATAATTCCAACCGTCGAAGAAGTGGTAGAAAGTAAGATACGAAAAGTCTTGGTTGTAGCAACCAAAAGAACCATTGAATCAAAAAAATATGAAAAAGAATTTAGTAAAGCATCTACCATCGTAAAAATAACTTCGGTGGCCACTCCCGCTTTGGTACCACTTATTGAGCTAGGTGAATTAGATGCAGCCTTTACTGAACTAAAAACAACCATCGAAGCTAATGGGGAAGTAGAAGGAGTGATTCTAGGCTGTACACATTACAGCTTACTAGCAGAGCGACTTACTAAGTCACTTGTGTTGAAAAATATAAAAATATTTACCCAAGACAAAATCATTCCAAAAAAGTTACAACACTACCTTGAAATGCATCCGGAAATAAAAAATTTGCTATCAAAAGATGGGGGAAGAAATATATTTCTAACCGACAACAGTAGTAGATACGACTCACTCCTTCAAGAATTCCTAGGCGGGGCCCTTATAGGGGATTGATAAACTAATGTAGAAAGATGTCGCACAATATATCTTTTGCGACATAGTGTGTATTATAAATAAGGATATACTGTGTTTAGCCTCACATCCACTTCCCTTGGCTTAAAAGGCATTATTGTAGCTAGATTTAATTAGACTAGATCTATTAGTTATTTATTCTTTCCTTTATCCTTCTTCTTGATTAATTACTAATAAATATTTTGCACTTGTTTTATATTTAATCTGTTGCTCACAGCCTCTGAATTTGCTCGCGAAAAGTTGTTTTAGTTAAATTCCCAGCTTGACGAATTTACTGGCTATTTCGACCCTCTATAATCGATTTTAAGCCCCTTTGTCTATAAAAGAGGTACTAGATGCCATGTCAAAATACTTCAGTAAATAACTTAATATTAAAGCAGAGCTAGTTTCAGTGTCCTCCATCATTTTATGGTCTGTTTATCAAGTAGAGAATTAATTTTTTCAAAATTGGATTATTAGTAAATGTAAATTTATAAAATCTAAAAATATTTTTAAATTAATTTTTCAAAAATTGCAACTAGTGAAAATTTCTTATTCTAGCAATTTTACTTTTTTGTCGGGGACACACTAAGACGTCGCCAGCGAAGCTGGCG
>JBGSSW010000007.1:0-62426 GCA_041736805.1 Minisyncoccia bacterium | reverse complement strand
GAGACAGCGACAAACAGACCATTGCCGTAGGTGACGGATTGCCAGGTGTTGGCTTCAGCGGCGGCGCGAGCGGTCCAAGTGCTGCCGTCTGGTGAAGTCATGACGCGGTTGGTGCCGTTACTTGAGACAGCGACAAACAGACCATTGCCGTAGGTGACGGAGATCCAGCTGTTGGCTTCGGAGGCGGAGCGCGCGGTCCACGCACTCGAAGAAGCATTGTTGGTCAGGAAGGTACCGTTGTTTTGGTAGTTACCTGTGAGGGCGAGCGTCGAAGACGCGAGCATAGTAGAGGTAGTCGCTATCTCAAGGGTATGAGTATAGGTTGGATAGTCGTTTTGGAAAGTAGTCCCTGAAGCCACGAGGAGGGTTTGTCCAGAGTTGACGGTGAGTCTACCTAAAGTAGAAGAAGCGGTGAACTCTATGTCAGAGTCTTTGGTACTGTCAAAGCGGATGAGGTCGGAAGCTTTAGTAGTGGTACCAGTCCCTTGATTGGTGACCAGGACGTGGTTTTTATATAAAGGTAGGTTAGAGAGCGTACTAGTACCACTAGTCTTCGTGACAGTCACCGCTTTGATAACCGCACTACCATCAGTGAAGATGGTGATTGGAGTACCCGTCGCTACCGCTCCGACTGTGATATCAAAGGAGAAGGCGCCGGTACTAGCGATTGTGGTGGTGCTGTATGTACTGACGGTTGAAGTAGCGATAGATGAAGTAGCGACAGCTATTTTGATGGTGGTAGAGGTGGCGTACGGAGTGAGGCGGTCGGCTTCGTATAAGATACCAGTGACGGTGAAGTCGCCTGGTGGAGCAGTGAAGGTCCAACAGGTGTTGTTACCTCCGTCGGTGTTGTTACCACCAAAGACATTGATAGGCCCTCCAGTACTACCGCAAGCATTAGAGTCTTTGATGGTGGTGTATGACACAGTGGAAGAACCAAGTAGCACAAAGTTAGCTTTTTGACCTTCTGTTTCAGAGACCAAGAGGACTGGAGCGGTACTGGTACCTAAGAGATTTAAGTTACCTCTAACGGTAGTGGTAGCACTTTCAGCAAGAGCAAGTTTAGCGTTGGCTTCGGCAGTTAGATTACCTGACACTGAGAGGGCTTGGGTGAAGGTAGTGGTGGCGGTAGTGTTTAGGTATAAATTAGAAGTAGAGGCTAAGTTGTTGAAGGTTTTGGTACCAGCACCAGTGAAAGCGACATTACCGAAAGCACTAGCCCCACTTAATGTTCCACTCACAGTCTGTGATGAAGCGCCGGAGAAGGTGGTGGTAGAGACTGGAGACACTTTGATACGGTTAGTACCGTTATTTGAGACGGCCACAAACAGATCATTGCCATAGGTGACGGATAACCATTGATTATCATTTTCAGAAATTGACTGATAAATCCAGTAAACACCATCTGGTGAGGTCATGACGCGGTTAGTGCCACTCTCTGCTACCGCCACATAGAGACCATTGCCGTAGGTGACGGATAACCAAACATCAGCACTAGAAACTACACTGCGAGGCGTCCAATTAATACCGTCAGGGGAGGTCATAACTATATCGTTAGCATAGAATTCACTGACCGCTACAAACAGACCATTGCCGTAGGTGACGGAATTCCAAAAGTCATCATCACCAGCGGCCGAGCGAGCCGTCCAAGTGGTGCCATCTGGTGAAGTCATGACACGGTCGCCAAATCTACTGACCGCCACATAGAGACCATTGCCGTAGGTGACCGAGGTCCAATTATCATCATTGCCCACGGCGGAGCGAGCCGTCCAAGTGATACCATCCGGTGAAGTCATGACGCGATTGGTGCCTGAGACTGCCACTGCGACAAACAAACCATTGCCGTAGGTGACAGCGCGCCAAGGAGCAGTTTCTGAAGCAGAGCTAGTTGCCCAAGTAATACCGTCCGAAGAAGTCATTACCACGTCACAATCACCATCATAATTATCATTATCAGAGCAAACCGCCACATAGAGACCATTGCCGTAGGTGATAGAAGACCATTGTCTATTAACGACAGAAGTACCCCCGGTCCAATTAATGCCGTCTGAAGAAGTTGAAATGCGACCCAATGACAAATCATTGTCAAACCCCACCGCCACATAGAGACCATTGCCGTAGGTGACAGCGTTCCAGTCCCCAGCTATTGATGCTGAATAAGAATTCCATACAGCACCTATGTTAGTACTTGTTCCGTTATTAGTATAGTTACCAGTCACAGAAAGTTCACTTGGGGCACTAAAGTTTACTCCACTCCCGATAGTTAAGTTACTAATGGACGCATCATTATATAAAGTCTTGTTACCGTTACCAGAGAGAGTGAGGTTATTGAATGCACTACTTCCGGTCATCGTTCCAGTAGCAGATTGGCTGGCTCCAGTCAGATATAGGTTGGTTGGAGCAGTGAAAATACCGGTGTTTATATAATTACCATTTAAATAAATATCGCTACTAGCAATAAAAGTACTTTTGTTAGTTAAATCACCATTTATAGTCATCCTTGTCGGAGCAGTCACTACTCCAGAAGAAGTAGCTATAGTTACAGCAGTAGTTGAGGCGTTGCTATTGAAGGTCTTAGTGCCCGCTCCACTGAAAACTACGTTTGGTAGAGTGGAAGTAGCGACCATGGTACCAGAGAGAGTTTGGGTGGTGGTGCCGTTTAAAGATACAGATGATAGTTCAGAGGAGGTCATGACCTGGTTGGTGCCGTCATATGAGACAGCCACAAACAAACCATTGCCATAGGTGACTGAGGACCAATAATTGTCTTCAGCTGCCGCGCGTGCGGTCCAGGTAATACCATCTCCCGAGGTCATGACGCGATTGGTTCCATCCTCTGCTATCGCTACAAATAAGCCATTGCCGTAGGTGACGGAGGTCCAAGAGTTCGCTTCAGCGGCCAAGCGAGTGGTCCAATTTATACCATCGGATGAAGTCATAACAACAGAATAACCATCGTCATAAATTGACACCGCCACAAAGAGACCATTACCGTAGGTGACGGAACGCCAGGTGTTGGCTTGCGCGGCACTGCGCGCGGTCCAAGTGATGCCGTCAGGAGAAGTCATGGCGCGGTTGGTGCCGTCTCCTGAGACCGCGACGAAGAGACCATTACCGTAGGTGACAGAGTACCAGTAGTTGGCTTCAGAGGCAGAGCGAGCGGTCCAAGTGATGCCATCAGGTGAAGTCATAACTCGGTTGGTGCCGTCATATGAGACAGCCACAAACAGACCGTTGCCGTAGGTGACGGAGGACCAAGAATTGTTTTGTGCCGCCGACCTAGCGGTCCAAGTAACACCATCGGGGGAGGTCATTACGCGGTTGGTGCCGTCAGCTGAAACAGCTACATAGAGAGCATTGCCGTAGGTGACGGAGGTCCAATAATTATTTTCTGCTGCACTGCGTGCGGTCCAAGTGCTGCCCTCGGGTGAAGTCATGACGCGGTTGGTGCCGTCGCTTGAGACAGCGACGAAAAGACCATTGCCGTAGGTGACGGATTGCCAGGCGTTGGCTTCGGTGGCAGACTGCGCGGTCCACGCACTCGAAGAAGTCGCAGCAATCTGGAACGTACCATTTTGGGTGAAGTTACCACCTATCGTTAGCGTGGAAGAAGCGAGAAAAGTGGAAGTAGAAATGATGAAGTTACCAGTCGCTTGTAGTGGAGCCAGCGGCTTTTTGTCTCCCCCACCGGTAAAGACAATATTACTGAAAGAAGAAGTGCTGACTGAATTATTGTTTAAATTACCGGTTAGAGTTTGTAAGCTAGAACCATTAAAAGTAGTAGTACCACTTCCGGCTATGAAAGTACCATCATTGCTGTAGTTACCTCTAATCTCTAGATTACTTGGCGCTACGACGGTACTGCTAGTACTGATAATACTGAAATCAGTTGTGGAAGCTGAACTGCTGGCAAAAGTCTTACTGCCAGACCCACTAAAGATAACCTTTCTTAGCTGTGACGAACCCGTTAGGTTGCCACTGATAGTCTGTGCTGAAGTACTAGAAAAAACCAAAGTATTATCTTTACTTGTCATGACGCGGTTGGTGCCGTCTGCTGACACTGCCACAAATGTGCCGTTACCGTAGGTGACGGAACGCCATATATTGTCCCCAGTAGCTGTGTGGACAGTCCAAGTAATACCGTCAGGAGAGGTCATGATAAGATCTTCTCCAAAACCAAAATAACTGACAGCCACATAGAGACCATTACCGTAGGTGACGGAGGACCAAGAATTGTTTACAGAAGCTGTACGGGCCGTCCAAGTGATACCATCTGGTGAGGTCATGACGCAAGCAGTACTACAGCCTCCGCCAACAGCCACAAACAGACCATTGCCGTAGGTGACTGATTGCCATTGGTTGGCTTCGGCGGCAGAGCGCGCGGTCCAAGTGCTGCCGTCTGGTGAGGTCATGACGCGGTTGGTGCCGTCATATGAGACAGCCACATAGAGACCATTGCCGTAGGTGACGGAGTACCATAAGTTGGCTTCGGAGGCAGAGCGCGCGGTCCAAGTGCTGCCGTCTGGTGAGGTCATGACCCGGTTAGTACCGTCGATTGAAACAGCGACATAGAGACCATTACCGTAGGTGACAGAGTACCATTGATTGGCTTCAGCCGCTGAGCGCGCGGTCCAAGTGATACCATCTGGTGAAGTCATGACCCGGTTGGTACCGCCGATTGCTACCGCCACAAAGAGACCATTGCCGTAGGTGACGGAGGTCCAACTGGTGGCTTCAGCAGCGGAGCGGGCAGTCCAAGTGATACCGTCAGGTGAAGTCATGACGCGGTTGGTGCCGCTGCTCCCTACCGCCACAAACAAACCATTACCGTAGGTGACGGATTGCCAGCTGTTGGCTTCCGGAATCGTACTTGTCGCCCAATTGATACCATCGGCAGAATACATGGCGTAGCCAATTCCCACCGCGACGAAAGTGCCATTGCCGTAGGTGACGGAGGTATAGACAACAGTCGACGAAGCCGCTGTTCTAGCAGTCCAATTTATTCCCGTCGATATCAGCTGTCCAGGAAGCTCTAGGTTGCCATTTGCCAGCATCGCGAGGGTGGTGCTGCCGGTTGAGGAAGCAATCTTTAGTACATCGGCTCCGCCGGCGGCACCTTGGATTGTGAGGCGAGAAGAAGGGGTGCTACTACCAAGACCGAAGTTGGTGCCGTCAAAGACTAGGCTTGATGAGTCGGTCAGTGCGGTCGCTCCACTGTTGGTAAAGACTAGGCGATTGGCGGTAAAGGAAGCTTGAGTATCAGAAAGACCTAGGAAAGTATTATTGCCAAGTCCTAAAGAAGAAGTACCAATTTGCGACCAAGTATTTCCAGCTCCGCCAATTAAAAGTTGATTTTGAGTGACTGAAGAAAGTCCAGTACCACCATTTACTGCCGAGAGAGCAGTACCGAGATTAAGATTGGAAATTGTAGTGGTAGCCAAAGTACTAGTACCGGTGATACGAGCATCGCCCACCACTGACAGTTTATAGCCTGGTGTACTAGTACCCACTCCGACGTTGCCATTATTCAAAATCGTGAAGACTTCAGTGACCCCACTAAAGAAACGAGCGACCGCTCCCACTCCATTTTGGATGAGAGTCAGAAGTGGTGAAGAACTGGTGGCTTCCATGGTGTCAGCGGCGTCAGAGCGAAGGAAAGAAGATGAAGCGACGCCGCCAAGTAGAGTCGAAGAATCTGAGCTACTTGCTGCTCCAGCCGTGGCAGCATAATTGGCGACAAAAGCGGCCGGCACGGTACCAAGGATTTTACGTGGACTCATTTCCCCATCCCACACTGGTGTCGAAGTACCACCAATCTCAACTCCCAAGAAAAGCGTCTGATTAAAATCAACTCCTGTCAAAGCTGTCGTCGAACCAAGCATAACTGAAAAAAGTCCGTTGGTAACTTGCACCCGGTTTCCACCAATTAGAGTCTCGGCCCAGACGGCAGTTGAGGTGGCAGCGGTACCGGAAGCGACCAGCCAAAAATTCATGTTGTAGGTTCCGTCTGGTACTGCTACTCCCAAAGCGTTAGTTAGTTTACCTTGGTAGTTGATTTGCGGGTTGGCCGCGGCCAAGCCAGAGAGAGGAATACTAAATAACACCACCGCCAACGCTGCTACCAAAGTAGCAACTAGAGTATTTCGGAAATGGTTGTGAGAACTAGTAATCATAAAAATTATTCAGTCTGGTCAGAAAAACCTTTATTATCAGTCTCCTTTACCGGCACCGACACAAACGGAAATTCAACTACTTCCCCTTCCTCTTTCGTAAAAGTAATCACGCCATTACTTTCATCAGAAAAACTTACTACTACTTCATCAGAAAATAATCCTTCTACTTCCTCAACACTTCTCACTTCACCATTGCGAGCCAGTAAGAAAATACCTTCAGAATTTCCTAGTGACATTGCTCTTGTCTCAGCTTCATCAGTAAAAAGTGGGTACTCTAAAACCGAATTATAAAGCGTAGTGGTTTGTGGTTCAGCGATTTTATAATCATTCACTTCATTCACCACTCCGGTTGGAGTAGCTATTTCCTGACTATGGTAATTTTTATTTAAAAACATTTCTGGACTAGTGGCCCCAATGCGCGCCAAGCTAGATGACTGAATTGGAAAAAATAAGCTAGTGGTATAAATACTAGCTCCGGCCAATAAACCAAATCCGAGGACAAACACCGCCGCTAACTGGGCTTGGATTTTTACTCTCCGAAACTTATTATGCGTTGACTGATGAACCTCACTCAAAGCCTGTTTAACCGACTGCTCCTTTTTTCTTTCTTGACTAAGTATCTGTTTACGAACTGAAAGCTCTAGCTGTGATACTTCAGCAAAATTCTTGAGTGAGACCAAATCGACAAACCACTGTCGCCCCACTTGTGAAGCGACAATTTTTTGTTCACGGGCCAGACGGGCAACATAGTCTTTGGTGTAGGAAACTAGTTTCGCCGCCTCTTTGATAGGAAGGAGGGTTTTACCGTTAATTTCAATTTGTGTCGACATACTGCTTTAGCTTTAATTATAAAGCTAAAACGGCCATATCAGCAGAGAATTAATGTTGATAACTTAAGTTAAAAAAGAGACACTAAAGCCGTCAAAGACCTTGTCGAAAAATCTATCCCCCAAGTGTATGAAGAAGCATCGGCGTAGATATTACTCTCAGCAAAAAATATTAAAAGTAGACACACTAGCAGTAAGCCTGTAGTAGTAATTAAAGAGACTTGAACAAACTCAATTCCATTCTCCTCTTCAACTTCATTTTTCAAAACACTTTTAGGTACAAAAAGAGAAGCTGATACTACCTGGGGTGAAGATTTATTGTAATTTTTCTCCTCCTCGACTCTTTTTACCGACATTCTAGTCGGCAGACTTAAGTGAATTGGCTTTTTAGCAACTCTAACGGGTCTTGGTAGGGGCGGTAAAGGCACTTCTTCTAATAAAACCTCCTCTTTGGCATCAAAATCCTGCTCTAGAGAAGCTACTTTTAGCTTACCCTTTAGTGAAACCGTCGGTAATTCTTCAGCTTCTAAGACGGTTGGTTTCGAAGTTTCTTTAATCGATAGTTCAATTGAGTCAGCCAAATCAACCTTAATTTTGCTTGGATTAGAATTAATCTGAAATTGCGGCAGCAAATCAGCTGCATCGACTTCGTACTTAAGAGGTTTCCAATCCATTCGCTTAGAAAAGTTTTTGTTTATCGCTACTTCACTAGACATTTTGACTGAGTTTTTTGATATCACAGGTTCCACGTCTAGACGAGATAACTTTACTTCGTAAGTATAATCTGATGTTTTCTCGCCTAAAGGAGATTTTACATAACGACCTTTTTTGTGATTGGTAAGAGAGGCTGGATTAACATACCAGCTACGCCCTACTAGTTGTGCCTCTACTTTTTTAGAGCGACAAAGCTGACCAATGTAATCGGTAGTATATCTAAACTGCTTAGCCAAAAGAGAGGCTGGCTGATATTCAACTCCATTGATAGTTACCTCTTTCATTACCACCATTATAGCAGACTCTCGCTACAGGCAAGTCTTAAAGTAGCCGATATGTGTATATAAATTAAACTTTTCTCGTCTTAGCTAACTCATCCTTTATGACCTCCAAAAGTACAGTTGGGTTGGCTGTCCCGCGCGTCTTCTTCATCCCCTGTCCGACCAAAAATTGTAATGAAGCTTCCTTGCCGCCAAAGTATTCGGTGACAACTGTTGTATTCTCACTAATTAACTCAGTTACTACAGCAAGCAAGGCGGCTGGATCTGAAGACTGCAGCAGGCCTCTCTCTTTAGCTATAGCCAAAGGGCTGTCGTCAGCAAATAAAAGCTCCTTTAGTAGGTCTTTAGCCACACGAGAATTAATCTTCGCTTCACTTACCATCAATATTAATTCAGCGAAATTCTCATTTGACAAAGTTGGTACCAGATTCTCTTCTCCGGCCAGCTCGGCCAGAACATCTGAAGTTAAATAATTGGCTGACAACTTCAAGACGGTCACATTACTTTCAGAAAATTTTTCAAACAAGAAAGTGAAGTACCCATCAAGGGCTTTAGTAGCTATTATCAATTCAGACTGATTACCCGGTATGCCGATATTTTCGTATTTTAGTCTTTTATTATTAGGTAATTCAGGAATTATCTCGGATAGACGAGTCTTAGAGAAGTATTGGTAAGTTTCCGTATTTATCTTTGGAATATCTGGGTCTGGAAAGTATCGGTAGTCTTTCGCGGTCTCCTTTGAGCGTTGTGAGTAAGTACGTAATTTGACCTCGTCCCAACCTCTGGTTTCTTGAGCTATAGTCTCCCCCCGCTCAATCAAAGTGATTTGCCTCTCTACTTCGTAAGCAATGGCACTCTCTACCGACTTGAAGGAATTTAGGTTCTTGACCTCAACTTTTGTACCTAGTTCATTGGTACTACTGAC
Organism: Minisyncoccia bacterium; assembly: GCA_041736805.1. Taxonomy (GTDB): domain Bacteria; phylum Patescibacteriota; class Minisyncoccia; order Phycocordibacterales; family UBA918; genus OLB19. The sequence goes on along the minus strand of JBGSSW010000007.1, from coordinate 53,506 downwards.
AGATATATTGGCTTCGACTCTCATTTCTCCCCTTTCCATTTGAGCATTAGAAATGTCTAAAGTCTGTAGTAAAAGTTGAAGTTCCCGAGCAAAGTCTCCGGCTGTCTTAGCGTCATGAATTACCGGTTCGGTAACTAGTTCCATCAGTGGCACCCCCGCTCGATTAAAATCTACCAAACTGACACCGTCATGCTCGTGCTGACTTCTAGCGGTATCTTCTTCTAGGTGGACTCGTGTTAGCTCCACTCCTTTGAGATTTCCACCAGTTAAAAATGGAAAAGCGTACTGACTAATCTGATAGGCTTTTGGGATATCGGGATAGAAATAATTCTTTCTATCGAACTCAGAATAGGTGGCTCGTTTAGCATTTACTGCTTCTCCAAAAAGTAGGACCATGGCAATTGCCTCTTCATTTGGAACTGGAAGTGACCCAGGGTGTGCTAAACAAACCGGACAAATATATGAGTTGGGTTCGCCTTCATGCGGATCATTTTTGCACCCACAAAACATCTTACTTTTTGTCTTTAGTTCGGCGTGAACCTCAAGTCCAATGGTAGTTTTGTAGATTTTGCTCATATAAAATGTACTGATTTTATGAATTAAAAAAGTATCAGTGATTACTCAGAAAAAAGAGCATCCTAATAGCGTTTATTTTACGACTGTCTGAGTGTCTTCACAAGCTCGTCAGCCAACTCTTTGACACCTTCACCAGTTTCTACCGAGATTACAAACACACGATTCTCATTTTTGTCAATATCTTTTAGGGCGCTCTTTAAATAGTCTTCATTTACAAGGTCCTTTTTAGTAAAAATAATCCACTCTTCTTTGTCTGTAAGCTCTTTACTGAAGGCCCCTAGCTCCTCTCTAATCGTTTTGTAGCGTTCTAAAGCGTCCTCAGTCTCCAAAGAGACAAGGTGGAGGAGCATTTTGGTACGAGTAACGTGCCTTAGGAAGGTATGTCCGAGACCCTTTCCTGCTGCTGCTCCCTCTATCAATCCCGGAATATCTGCAATTACGTATCCATAAAAATCACCTAAGTGTGGCTGCGTAGTAGTGAAAGGAAAAGCGCCAATTTTGGAGTGAGCATTGGTGAAAGTATTTAGCAAAGTTGACTTGCCGGCATTGGGCATACCAATCAGTCCGACATCAACCACCAGAGATAGGGCGATTTCCAACTCCCCTCCTTCTCCCAATCTTCCCTTGGTCGCTTCTTCTGGAGAGCGGTTGGTGGCGGACTTGAAGTGTTCATTTCCCAGCCCTCCTCCCCCTCCCTTAAAAACTCTTTCTGTCTGCCCCTCTTCCATAAGTTCGTACACACGAACTCTTTCCTTATCTGTAACTGTGGACCCGACTGGTACGTCAATAATTAAATCTTCGGCATTCTTACCATGACGACTGCCGCTCTCCCCGTGTCCGCCACCAAGAGCTTCGAATTCTTTCGAGCCAGTGTATTTGGCTAAGAGGTTTACGTCACGAACAGCCCGCAAAATAATGTCTCCTCCTTTGCCACCGTTGCCTCCAGCCGGGCCGGCCAATGGTCGAAACTTTTCGTGTCGCCAACGAGCTACTCCGTCCCCACCGTTTCCGGCCTTGGCATAAATTGTTAGTTGATCTACAAACATGGACAATAGTAATAACACAAATACCCATGCCTGTACAGAAAGTAGTAAGTCATTTGTTCCTACTCAAAGCCTTGCTACCACTCTTGCAAAGGGCAGCAATTTGGGGTGAGGAACGAAGCAAAGTGTACACAGCAAGGCTTTGGGGTCTTGTGTTACTAGATAAGACAAAACCGCCCTGGGCGGTTTTGTCTTTGTGTTTTTTGTTTTGATTGTAGCTACTTCTGTCAACCAGAATAACTAATAAAATATAGCGATACTTACTTGATGTGTTTTATAGCTAGTGAACTGACAGCCGAGACTATAATTGAACCCAGTAGCGCATACCAGAAGCTGGCTACTGAAAAGCCTTGGATAAAGGTGCCCGCAAACCAGAATAATGAAGCATTAATGACAAAGGTGAATAGTCCTAAAGTGAGGATATTGATAGGTAAAGTTAGGATAAAAATTATCGGTTTAACGAATAGGTTGAGTAGTCCGATAGTAATAGAGGCAATTAGAGCTGGGTAAAATCCATCTACCGTTATCCCGGGAATAAATTCTGCTACCACCAGAAGGACAAGAGCTACCAGTAGTAAACGAGTGATTAACTTCATATTATTTGGGTTAAGACTTAGTAACAATTTTCCACGAACCAGTAGCTAGCAAAGCTTCAGCTTTTTTGTATTTTACCGTATCGGTGACCTTGCCGTCAGTAATAGTAACAAAATCATTGCGTCCGTAAACTTGTTTGTTTTGGGCCGGTTGATTTGAACCTTTACTTCCCTCTGTTTCCCCAGCTGCAGCTTGAGCCTCTTCGGTAATTTTTTTCATTAAGGCTTCTTCTCTTTCAACTAAGACTGTCTGAAGTTTTGGAATAAGTTCACCAATCCGCCACAAAATAACTTCCTGCATTTCTTTGAAGAGTCTAGTACCTTCCTTACGGTACTCAACCAATGGGTCTCGCTGACCATAAGCGCGGAGGTTTACACTTGAGCGGGTATAAGACATTACTTCAAGATGTTCAACCCAAAGAGTATCAATCATCTGTAAAGACATCTTACGGAATAAATCTAGAAAAGCTGACTCACCTAATTCGGCGATTTTGCTATCAATAGAACTAGACACCTCTTCACTAACTCCCCTAACTTCATCTAGAATGGTGTTTATTTCCTTTTCATCGTGAACAAGTAATTTGTGTCTACGAGCATAGACTGCCATACGTTGTTGATTCAAAATATCATCATAAGCCAAAATTTGTTTTCTGGAATCAAAGTGAAATCCTTCGATTCTTGTCTGTGCGCTTTCGAGGGTGTTGGCCAACATTTTCATTTCGATTGGTTGGTCTTCTGGGATACCAAAGGTCCCCATTAAGTTCTTGACCCGTTCCCCACCAAAGACTCGCATCAGACTATCTTCCATGGAAACATAAAACTGTGTCTCTCCAGAGTCTCCCTGACGGCCTGAACGACCTCGGAGCTGATTATCTATACGTCTGGCCTCATGTCGCTCTGTACCAAGCACAAATAGACCTCCCAAGGCCTTTACCGCCTCAGATTGCTCCTTGGTAGCTTCTGGACCTCCCAGTTTGATGTCTACACCACGACCAGCCATGTTGGTGGCTAAAGTGACAGCGGCAACCCGTCCTGCGGCAGCAATAATTTCTCCTTCCCGTTCATGATTTTTGGCGTTCAACATTTCGTGTGGTACTCCGGCCTGATTTAGGGCAGTTGAAAGTCTTTCGTTTGATTCAATTGAAGCAGTCCCAATTAGGATTGGTTGACCTTTAGCATGGACCTCCTTTACCTTGGAGATGATGGCTTTAAACTTGCCGGGTTCGTTTTGATAAATAAGGTCAGTATGGTCTGTCCTGGCAATACTGCGATTGGTTGGAATCGGGATTACTTCTAGCTTGTAGACAGTAAAAAACTCCTCCTGTGAGGTGAGAGCCGTCCCTGTCATACCTGATAACTTCGTATACATACGGAAATAATTCTGATAAGTAATTGAAGCAAAAGTCTTGGATTCACGCTGAATAGAAACTCCTTCTTTGGCCTCTACCGCTTGGTGAAGACCATCAGACCAGCGACGTCCCGGTTGTAAACGCCCAGTAAATTCATCCACAATAACCACTTCATTATCACGAACTACGTACTCTTTATCTTTAGTAAAAAGTGCCTTGGCTCTAACAGCCGTCTCTAGATGGTGTACATACTTAATCCCTTTATCAGTATAAATATTATCTATTCCAAGCATTTTCTCTGCGGCTTCAATTCCAGCGTCTGTTAGAGTGGCGCTCTTTAATTTTTCATCAATATTATAGTGTTCTTCTGGTTTTAGGTTATTGGCAATCTCAGCAAAAACTCCATAGAGATTTTCTGAATCATTGGCGGGAGCGGAAATAATTAACGGGGTACGCGCTTCGTCTATTAAGATAGAGTCAATTTCGTCGACAATGGCGTAATTGTGTCCTCGCTGTCTTAAGTGTTCAGCTTCGTATTCGATATTGTCGCGCAAGAAATCAAAGCCAAATTCACTGTTAGTACCGTAAGTAATGTCGGCTTCATAAGCTTCTTTGCGAGTACAAGGACGAAGGAAATCATAAACCACCTTGTAAGAACCAACTTCATCTCGCAAGGCATCAGCCTCTTGGTGATTGGCATCATATAAAAAAGAAGCATCGTGATTGATGACACCAATAGATAAACCAAGAGCAGCATAAATTTGACCCATCCACACGGCATCACGTCTGGACAAGTAGTCGTTGACTGTTACAACATGAACTCCTTTACCAGTTAAGGCATTTAAGTAGGCTGGTAAGGTACCTACCAAAGTCTTTCCTTCCCCTGTTCTCATCTCAGTAATATTTCCACGATGGAGAATAATACCGCCAATCAATTGCACATCATAGTGTCTCAAGCCAAGAGTACGCTTGGCAGCCTCACGAGTAAGGGCAAAGGCCTCTGGCAAAACATCATCTAGAGTCTCACCCTTAGAAATACGTCCTTTTAACTCAGTAGTCTTTTCGATAATCCCTGCGGCTGAAAAGCTGGCGTAAGTCTCCTCAAGTGCGTTGATAGCAACCACAACTGGAGCTACAGTTTTAAGCTCTTTTTCATAGGTAGGACCAAAGAATTTATCTAGGAATGACATAATGCGCCTAGTATATACGCTCTCACATATAATTACAAAAAAAAGCAAAATCGCCCCGAGGGGCGATTAAGCTATTAATCTAATCGGCAGATGGAACGTTCCGTCTGCTTTGATTACTTTTTTGCCTTCTTCTTTGGAGCAGCCTTCTTTGCTACTTTCTTGACGGCCTTCTTTGCTACTTTCTTAGCAGCCTTCTTCTTTACTACTTTCTTGACGGCCTTCTTTGCTACTTTCTTAGCAGCCTTCTTCTTTGTTGCCATAAAATGTGATGAGAGTATTAGTGAATAAAGTTCGACCGCAAGACCTTCTCGATGTAAAGAACAAATCGTGAGAGAAGATTTTTTGCTTATATATATTATCTCTCGTAAAAAATATTTATACAATCACTTTTTGAAAAAAAATTTGTGGATAAGAAATTCACTGTAAAAAAATTTATAATTTTTTTACAGTGAATTTAATTAAAAAAATATTTTAAAAAATATTTTTTTAATTAAATTCTATAAATCTAACTTCTGGCGTAATGATGATTTTTGTTTTTGTAAAAACTTTTTCAGCTATTTTAGTAGCGAAATTTTTTATCTCCTCTGAAGTTGCATCACTATAATTTACCAACACTAAAGCCTGTTCCTTAAAAAGACCTACCTTGCCGTTGCGATAGCCCTTTAGTCCACATAGCTTATCTAGCACGTATCCTAAGGGTATTTTGACCATACCTGCCCCCGCTTCATAGTGAGGTAGTTCGGGATATTGTAATAATAAGTCAACTAATTGCTCCGCCTCGATGATTGGATTTTTAAAAAATGAACCCGCGGTGCCATACACTTTCCAATCAGGAAATTTCTGAGCACGAATTTCAATCACTGTCTTTCTTATCTCTTCTTGAGTCGGTGTACTAGCTAAAAATTTATTTTTTAGGTCAGCGTAGAAAAGTTTTGGAGTTTTTTCTTTACTTAATTTTAAATTTACTTTAGTGATAAAAAAGTTTTTTCCATTTTCTTTTTTGAAAAATGACTCACGATAATTAAATTCGCATTCTTTTTTAGTAAAAACTTTTTTTTCATGAGTAGTGAAATTGTAAGTTTCAACTGATGAAATTAGTTCAGCTACCTCCACTCCATACGCTCCAACATTTTGGACTGGTGTAGCTCCCACTGTCCCTGGTATACCCGATAAATTTTCTAGACCCCAATATCCAAGTACAACCGTTTCTGCAATTACGTCATCAAACATCTCTCCAGCAGAAACAACTAATATGACTTCGCCATTTGGCTCTTCCGTATAAGTTCGACCTTTGAGGGAATTTAAGATGACAAGACCAGAAAAACCCTCGTCGGAAATCAGTAGGTTTGAACCACCACCGATGTTTAAATGAGGCTGGGCTTTTTGATCCGAAAAACGCCCTGCCTCTTTTACCTCCTCCTCTGACTTCACCTCCACAAAATATCTAGCTGCTCCGCCAGTTTTAAAGGTTGTGTATTGGTTTAAAGGAATATTTTCTTGGATGACTAAGGCCATACATATAGCTGCACGAGCCTAACAACCTTCTTCTGGTGCTTTACCGGCATCAATATTGTCAGCAATACAAGTCGCAGTCTTGGCAAAGCTTGGCTTGACACTAGCTGCTTCCCGCAAGGTTGCAGAGGCTAAGTCGGTTTGTCCTAGTTCGTAATACAAGAAAGCTAAAGAAGCTCGATTTTGTTCAATATCTGGTTGTTGGATAATCCTGGCTTTGTATAGTTCAACCATAAAAGCATTGTCTCCGGCTTGTTTGACCGAACCCATGACAAAATCATTTACTGCGAAACGATTGATAGCGGTTTCATCTATCGCCAATGCTTTTGCGGCTTCTCCCTCACCGGTCAAGAATAGTAAGGCAGCGTAGTACTCACGCGCTTCGTAGTTTCTTTCATCTAACAAGAAAGCTTCTTTAAACAAGTCGCGAGCGGCCTCCATATTTCCTTTGCTGTATTCAACAATTGCCTGCTGGGAAATAATTGATTGCTTATTTGGTGAAAGCTGACGAGCAATAGCCATCTGTTCGCCAGCTTTTTCTAGTTCATTTACCGCTCGATAAAACGAGCCGATGAAAACATGAATCCGAGCATCTCCAGGCTTTTCTTTGGCTAAAGCCAGTAATTCTGACTCGGCTAAATTAACAAACTTTTGCCTCATCTCGAGCGGGATTTTTTCGTCTCTAACAATAGACATCGCCTGTTGAGCAATTTGCTCAGAAATCTCTTGTTTACCAAATGAATTTCTTCCAGCTGCTCTTTCAAAAGCGGCTAGTTTGTCTTCTATGGTAGTTGCCCGATAGCCATCAATAATATCGGAAGCGGCTTTAATGTTAGGAATTTGCATTGTATAGATAAAAGCAAAGACTACAACCGCTGCTACTGGGGCAACGAATTGCTTAACCAGATTAGTATCCATCTTGAATTTTTCCACCTTCGGCATGACAACACCAGCACGACTATGAATCAGAGCCAAAATAAGTCCGAAGAACATATAGCTGACGATGTTATCAAACACCACCAAGTTGTGGGTCATGTACCCTACCAAAATACCGAAAAGTACACCCCTCTCCAACACATTGAACGTTTCATCATCTTTTTTAATGAAAGGTAAAATGAGTAGGTAATAAAGACAGGCCGCAAAAATACCCAGGTAAGAAATGAGACCTATAAAACCGCCAGCAACTAACCAATCGAAGATAATATTGTGTGCTCTATCAAACCATTGCTCTTGATCAAACAAGAAGGGTTGGTATTGTTCGTTAAAGACATAATTGAAATTACCCTGACCCCATCCCAAGACCGGACGCTCTTTGACTCCTTCCCAAGCCATCATCCAAATAGTGCCGCGCACCTTTAGGTCTGAAGAGAGATTTATGTTAGCAATACGAGCTAGACTTCCGTTACTTTGGATAAAATCACTATCCTTACCAATCACAAAGACTCCAACCCCGATTATCAATAAAACAAAGGCTCCAACGGCGTAACGACGAAACTCTTTGTACTTGGACCCAAAAAGTATGATGTATGTCACCATGGCAGCAATACCAACCATCAAGCCTAGAGCAGTACCACGGGTACCAGCCTGAAATAAAGTATAGGTAAACAAAATAGCTAGTAAGCCAAAGACGACACGATGTAGCGTCACCTTACTCTCCACAAACATCCAAAAAGCAATAAAGATATGGAAGAACATATAGATGGCGAAGTAGGCGGCGTTACCTAGATAACTTTCGATACGTCGATTTTCAAAGCCTTCTACTACCCCAGTATATTGTGCCAATCCATAGAGGGCCGTAATGGTAGCTGCCAGGAGAGTGGCGTAGAGATAACTTGACCAGATTTTTTTAGTAGTAAGAACACTACCAAGGACGACAGCGTAAAGAAAGATGTGCGCGATTGTAACGTAACCATCCATCCGTTCAAAATTACTCCAAAAACTAGAGGAAGGATGTTTACCGAAGAGATTAGCAAAAAACATCACAATCAAGAAAATGCTGAAGCTAACTAAGACCCAAGAGAACTTGGGACGATACTTAGTATCAAGCAGACACAAGACACCCCAAGCAACAAAAATTATTTCAACAATGATACGGAAAGCAAAATTCTTACCGGTAATATAGGGGAAGAAATAATCATTCGCTACATACAACGTTAAAAATGGAATTATAAATAAACCGCCGTAAACCACCACTTTCAAAAAATCTTTCATATGGCTGCAAATATACCATATTTCAAAAAGGACTATAATCTAGACGATTGTAAAAAATATCGCTTTAAAGGTAAAAGGAGGGGCGGCCTACGGCCGCCCCTCCTTTTACCTTTTCATTTAGCCAACTTATTACCTCTTAGTAATCAAAGCCAAAACAAGCGATACCATTTTTTCTTTATCTTTAGGATTACTTTCTGCAATCAAAATAGTTAAGACTGTTAGTTGCTTGGTGTTAGTTGCTTGGTGTTTAGTACTTTAGCCTTATGTAAGAACCAAATGAAGGCGTAAGCCCCTGACCGTTTATTTCCATCTATAAATGGATGATTCTTAATAATGAAGTACATGAGGTGAGCAGCTTTAGACTCAATGGTTGGATATAATTCTTGTCCAGAAAAACTTTGCATGACGTTACCGACAATCCCCTCTACACTTTCACGATTTCGTTCATGGGCAAAATTTTCAGTCGCTTCTCTCTTGACCACAAGTTCTTGCTTCAAAATAGAAATACTTTCCTGTAGTTCTTTAGCTGTAAGACGAACTTTCTTTTTACTCATCTTGGCAGGTGCCAAAGTTTCCTTGTCATAGGCATCAAGAGAAAACCAAGTGTCAGCAAATAACCTAACCAATTCTAAAACCGATTTTGAATCAATTTCATTACTAACAGGCAGCAAGGACTGTACTTTACTCACTGACTCCATAAAGGCTTCGTAGTTTTTCGTGATTCGCTTTGGATCTATGGTGTAACCTTGAACAATGTGTTGTTTTAGGGTTTTCGTGGCCCAAATTTGAAAGTTTGTAGCTGTCTTAGAATTGACACGGTATCCGACTGAAATAATAGCGTCGAGGTTGTAGTACAGTATATTTCTCTCGACGTCTCGATTACCTTCTTTGCGAACTATCCGGAAATTCCGGATAGTTGAATTTTTTAATAATTCTTTTGTTTTATAAATATTATTTAAATGTTCATTTATAGTACGTACGTCAACAGAAAAAACTTCTGCCATCTGAGCTTGTGTGGCCCAAACCGTATCATTAACAAAATCACCTCGTAACTCTAGGGCTCCTGACTTGGCTTGATAAATTACAAATTCATCTTTTTTTGTAATAGATTTTTTAGGCATAGTAAACACATTATAACACCAAGCTAAAAAGAGGGGCGGCCTACGGCCGCCCCTCTTTTCCCCCCTCTCAACCACTTACTTATTCAAATGAATCTTCTTCTCCACCTCTTTAGCAAACTCTTCTGATTGTTCAGAAATCTTCTCAATATCATGTTCTTCTGATTCACCTATCTGTACTTCAAGAATATTTAAATCCATATTAAGTGGCGCAGTTGGCGCATGCCAAACTCCTGGTAAATTAATCTGCACTTCCCCATTGGGCATAAAAAAGAATTCACTTCTTTTCTCGTGACGCTGCAAAGATAGAGTTTTGCCAGCTTCAATATGCAGCATCTTCACTTTTAGTTTCGGCATATCCAAAATCACGTCGTACCAACCCCAACGAGTCGCAACTCGCTGCTGCCCATTAATAGCTGAGCTAGAACTATATTTCCCTCCTCCCAGTTCAAAAACCGGTTCAATTCCCAATTCTTCACAAACGTCCAGTTCCGGAGTGTTGTCTTTTTTTCTATCTCCACCATTACCAAAATAATCAGGCTTGATTCTCCGTAGAGCTTCACAGACAGTGCCGTCACTATCATCGACACCATAAACATAAGGGGTGTACGCTTCGAGTATCTTCTTGCGGTCTGCCCAAGGCTGGAAGAAAAAACCCTTCTTGCGGACCAACCACTCGTCGCTATTAGCTATTATATGTACCTCACCGTACTCTGCCGCCGATTCAATCATGGCAATATGTCCAGGATGAATTGGGTCAAATCCCCCCGAGATAACAATCGTCTTCTGTTTATTTTCTTTTTTCATAATTACTATTACTAATAGTAGTAAAATTTAGTTACTTTCAAGAATTTCACAAAAAATATTTTGGGCTTTGTAACCTATTTTGATTTCAATCTGTTAGAATATAAAACTATGAAAAAAGCACTGATAACTGGTATCACTGGACAGGATGGTTCTTATTTGGCTGAACTACTTTTAGCCAAGGGTTATGAGGTACACGGCATCCAGCGACCGTCGAGTTCTATACGCACATGGCGAATCGACCATTTATACAATGACCCAAAAATTCTTAACAAAAAGCTATTCCTTCATTACGGAGACTTAACAGACTCTGTCGGTCTAACTAATCTTATCCATACCATTAGACCTGATGAGATTTATAATCTAGCTGCCCAAAGTCACGTAAAAATTTCTTTTGAGATTCCTGAAGTAACAGCTGAGACAGATGCGTTAGGTACCTTAAAACTTCTTGAAGCCATCCGCTCTCTTGGTTTAACAAACCAAACCAAGCTCTATCAAGCTTCCACTTCAGAACTCTATGGAAAAGTAATGGAAACACCTCAAAGTGAAGCTACTCCCTTTTATCCCCGCAGCCCATACGGTGTCGCCAAGCTATACAGCTTTTGGATAATTAAAAACTATCGCGAGGCTTACGGTATGTTTGCTTGTAATGGTATCCTCTTCAATCACGAAAGTGAACGGAGGGGATATAATTTTGTGACTCGCAAAATTACCATTGGACTGTCCAAAATAAAACTAGGTCAACAGGAGGTACTAGAACTTGGGAATCTTGATGCTAAAAGAGACTGGGGCTACGCACCAGAATACGTTGAAGCAATGTGGAGAATGCTACAGCAAGACACTCCGGAAGACTTTGTCATTGCTACCGGCGAAACTCACAGTGTCAGAGAATTTATTGAAGCGGCTTGTGCAGAACTAAAGATAGACTTAGCTTGGCAAGGAAAAGGTGTAGACGAAGTTGGTATAGATAGTAAGACTAACAAACAAATTATTAAAATAAATCCCCAATATTTCAGACCAACTGAAGTTGATCTCCTACTAGGTGATCCTAGTAAAGCAAAAGAAAAGCTTGGTTGGCAAGCTAATATTAAATTTTCTGAACTAGCTAAACGAATGGTTAAACATGATTTTGAGTTAGTAAAAAATAATCAACCAATTCTTTATTAAATAACTAGTATGTATAATTACTGTAGTATAGAATCAAACGAACTTTTAACATGATTTTAAATTAGTATGGACTACAAAGATTTTGAAGCTGGTCAAACGAACGAACATTTTTGGTTTAAAGCTAAAAAAGAGCTGATAGACTCTTTAATGAAGAAGACTTGTGGTGATAGTAAACAATTAAAAATTTTAAGTATTGGTGTAGGCACAGGAGACGACTTAGATGTTCTTAGTAGGTATGGTCAAAACTATATAACTGACGTCGATGAAAAATCTCTCTCTGTCATTGATGCCAAATTGTATCTAGAAAAAAAAGTTACCGATGCTTGCACACTGCCCTACGAGGATGGTTTTTTTGACGTAGTAGTATCTTGTGATGTCTTTGAGCATATTGATGACCATGTCAAAGCCGCTAGTGAAGTTCATCGCGTCCTTAAAAAAGACGGAGTTTTGGTCTTTACTGTTCCCGCCTTCCAATTCCTATTTAGTAGTCACGACGTTGCCCTGCAACACTTCAGAAGATACAACAAAAAAACTATCAGCTCTCTTTTAGAAAATTTTGAAACAAATATTTTCTTTTGGAACACTCTACTATTCATCCCGATGGCAATTTCTCGTCTACTAAATAAAAATTCTAAACCTAAAGTTGACCAAGGTAATGTACCAACTTGGTTAAACACTATCTTCTACCACCTTTTAAAGTTTGATAACTTTTTAATTAAAAGAAATCTATCTATGCCTGTTGGCATTAGTCTGGTTGGCTACTGTTTCAAACGAAAATAGTCAATATAAAAATTATTTAGGCCCCACAATCTTAAAGATTGGGGGCCTACTGTGCCTCCTAAAGAGCGGGAGCTGACACTTTATTGCAAGACCATCAGTTCGTCGGTCAAAGCGAGCGGAAGATCGATTCGGTCTGCCCACTGCTTGGTGGGCCACTCAAGCAAGCGCTTGTACTCACAGATGAGGACTTCCTCATCTCCTTCCTTCAGCTCGTAGCGCGGCGCAAAGAGTTGGTACTCGACACTATCGATTCCCAGCTCTTCGCGAGAAATGTAGGTATGGGCCGCGAAGAGTCGAAGCAGGTTGGTGGCGTGACCCACCAGAATAATCTTCTTGTGCGGAATTTCCGCCCTCCGAACCATCTTCATTCCCAGACGAGTGTTCTGGCCACCATTGGTGGCCTTGGGCTCGACGAAGATCGAGCTACTTGGCACTCCACCGCCGTGAATGTGCTCTGCCAGGAAATCGGCTTCGGGAATCAACAGGTTGCCGGAGTCCTTGCCGACGCCGCCTGTGACCAGGATGTTTTTCACAAATCCACCGCGCCACAGCCAGCTGGCGGCAGAGGCGAGAGAGAGGTCATTTCTTCCAAAGACGAAAGCGACATCTGCTGCCACCGGTGCCTTGGTGTACTGGCTGCAGAAGTGGTCGTATATGGATGCGGCCAAACCTTTTACTGCGTTCATGGGTTCTCCTAAAGAACGGGTTGATTTACTTTTTTATTATAGCATAAATTACTGAAAAAAGCAAGTAACTCCCTTTAACTTAAGCTAGTTACATAAGTGGTATCATAAGCAGCAATATGCAACCGGACTCAAAAATTTACATTGCCGGACATCGTGGTTTAGTAGGTTCTGCACTTGTTAGAAATTTGACCGCGGCTGGATATACAAACCTATTGGCCCGAACAAGGACTGAGCTTGATCTACTCGACACAAAAGCAGTAAATGCTTTCTTTGTAGCAGAAAAACCAGAATATGTGTTTTTAGCAGCTGCTAAGGTGGGCGGCATCATGGCCAACAAAACTTATCCGGCGGATTTTATTCGGGAAAATCTTATTATTCAAACCAACTTGATTGACGCCGCCCACCAATCAGGAGTAAAAAAACTTCTCTTCTTAGGTAGTTCTTGCATCTATCCCAAACTCGCTCCCCAACCAATTAAAGAAGAGTCTCTATTGACAGGTCCGCTTGAAGCGACCAACGCCGCTTACGCTATAGCCAAAATAGCCGGAATAATTATGTGTCAAAGTTATCGTAAGCAATATGGGAGTAATTTTATTAGTGTCATGCCTACTAACCTTTATGGACCAAACGACAACTTTGATTTGGAAACCTCACACGTCCTCCCTGCCCTCATAAGACGCTTCCACGAAGCCAAGGAAAATAATTCGGAGGATGTGACTCTCTGGGGTAGTGGTACACCAAGGCGGGAATTTTTATACGTCGACGACTTAGCTGAAGCATGTATTCAGCTAATGAATACTTACGATGGGTATGAAATAATAAATATTGGCACAGGAGAAGATATTACAATTAAAGAACTAGCCGAGACAATTGCAAAGGTAATTGGATATAATGGCAAACTTAAATGGGACAAAAGCAAACCCGACGGAACACCAAGAAAACTACTTGATGTCAGTAAACTTCATTCACTTGGTTTCAAACACAAAGTAACACTAGAAGGTGGCATTAAAAAAACTTACGGGTGGTATTGTTCAAACTCTTAAATATCTATGATTTTATATTTTGATACATTTATTACAGACACACCTTTAACAAAAAAAGGACCTATACCTGATAATGTCAGAAGTAAAAGTAGTATTTACTCTATGCCTAAAAAGATTGATATTGTTAAATATACTCTCTCTAGTTATTCCGTTTACCCTTGGTCAAATGTCTATATTAAATATGAAATTGAAGACAAGTCACTTGTTCCTGATTTTGATGACTATATAAAAAAACTCTTCCCTAAAGCCATAATCGAACACGAGCGAAGTGATTCTAAAGGTGATTATCTAGAATCACTTAAAGTATTAGAAAAAATGGATGACCCTTGGATATTTTATTCACCAAACAATGACCATCCTTTACTAATTAGCCACCCCTCAGATATCGGATACATAGAGAAACTGCTGTCAAAAGCAGAAAAATTAATGGTCCAGTTCCCTTTTGTATCTGTAATATACTCACACTATAGTGAATATTTTCAGGCTAGTCGGCCAAAAAGTGCCAACCATATATATTTCGGTAATGACACCACGCTACTGGAAGAAGATAAGGACTTAATAATTTTTAATCGTCCTTATGGCGATTTCAATTCGATTCAAATTCTTCACATAGACACTATGAAGAAATTGTTCAACTCAACAAATAAAACTGACGGTCCAATAAGAAGACTTGAAGACATAAATGATGTTCCACTAGAAAACCACATACTGGTTGTACCTAAAAAAAAGCTGTGTGCACATTTTGACGGCTATGAACATATGCAAGGAAGTATAAATGAAATTAGTTCTGATATTGAACCTGTACTTTTTATTCCACCTGGTTTTTTTGAAAATAAAATAAAAATTGCTTACGGATTTAGCGAAAATAAAATCGGCTATACCAATATAAATCCTTGCGCTAAAAACTTTAGTTTTAGAGACAATAAATATGGTACGGATTTAAAGATATCCCTAAGTGAAATTCCACTTTTCTGGAAAGAACGCATTGAAGAAATCGTTGTTGCTCCTTCAATCAATCATGAAAGACTAAACTTATGTTCAAAAAGACATTTTGAAAAAATAGTGAATCCTTGGAGTATATTAAACCTAGGATTAAATATGAAGAACCTGAGATTCCAAACCAAGTTATTTTTTAGGCCAATTTTAGAAAAGTATGGAATTCTTCCTTACTTAAAGAAGCTAAACTCGAAATAAACTATTTAGAAAGTTTAATCGGCTAGTATTACAGCATACAAAGTCGACAAAGCAAGGTACACATCTCCCATTGCCTCCGTTATATAAAGCATAGGTAGATATTGTTAATTAATCCTATATAATTTAATCCATGCCAAATCCTCTTGATTTACATGTAATCATCCCTGCGGCTGGTAAGCCTACTAATAACCTACTGATTCATACTGACTTACCCGATACCATGCTACCTATCAATGGTAAGCCTATAATCGGTTACATCTTGGATGATCTTATTAGTCGTGAAATAAGGAATGTTTCGGTAATACTTAGCGATACCGACAAACACACCGAAAACTACATTTCTAAAAAATTTGGAAAGCGGCTTAATATCAATATAGAAAGAAACACTCAATATAGCCGAGGTATTGGTTATTCAATTTATTTAGCTCTAAAAAATTTAAGCCAGGATAAATCGGTCCTCATTTACTTAGGAGACACTATATACAAAGGGCCTTTGGATTTTAGTGATAATTTTCTGGTCACTGCGAGTAAATACGAATCATCAAAGAAGTGGTGTTTTGTCGAGGAAACTAATGCGGGACTCTCCTTCATCAATAAACCAGATGTGTACAATAGCTCAGGCAAAGTTCTAGCTGGACTTTATTTTCTTAATGACATAAATCAATTTACCAATATTTTGTCTAATCTAGTATCAAATAAAGAAGTGATAGAGATACACGACATGCTGGAGAAATATCCTCACCCTTTTACTTTAGTGCCTGCAACTGACTATTATGATTGTGGAAACATTGAAAATTATTACAGCGCAAAAATTGATTTCATAAAAACCAGAAGCTTTAACACAGTAATATATAACGATCTTTACGGAACAATAACTAAGACCGGAACAAAGAAAGAAAAACTGCTAGATGAAATCAATTGGTATAAAAATGTCCCCAATGAGTTAAAAATCTTTAGTCCAAGAATGTTGGACTATAACCTTGATGGTGCTCGAGTCGACTACACAATTGAATATTATGGTTACCAAACATTGGCTGATTACTTCGTCTTCAATCATCTTGATGAAAGAATGTGGTTTATTATTATTGATAGATTATTTGACATATTAGCTCTATTCAAAGAATACAAATCTGATATACCATTTGAATTTTATGAAGAGATATACAAAAATAAGACTCTCCAAAGAATACAGCAGCTAAAACAAAGCTCATCTTGGGCACAAAAATTATCCACCGATAATATTATTATTAACGGAGAGAAATTTAAGGGTTGGAAATACTTTGAAGATAAGCTAGATGCAATAACTAAATATATCTACAAAAACTCCAGTAGCACTTTCGTGCACGGCGACCCTTGTCTAAGTAACATATTATTTGACCCACATAGTCGTATTTTTAAAATGATTGACCCTAGAGGAAACTTTGGCGGTACTTCTGTATATGGAGACCATAATTATGACCTAGCAAAGTTGAGGCACAGCTTTTTAAGTCATTATGATTTTATTATCAGCGATTTATTTGACTTAGAAGAAAGTAATAATAAATACGATTTTTCTGTTTATATTGAACCTCAGCACCAAACTATCGGTAACTATTTTGATGAATCGCTTGTTAAAAGAGGTTACGACTTAGACGTAATAAAATTAATTGAAGGATTGCTTTTTATATCAATGATTCCACTGCATGACGACGCGCCAGAACGACAAAAAGCGATGTTTTTAACTGGAATTCAGTTACTTAATAAAACCACAATATGAGAATAATGATTGACATTGATGGAACAATCTCTGAGTTAAAGAAAGATGGTCAAACCTATTCTAATTTAAAAACAAATGAGAACGCTGTTTCTAAAATAAAAGCCCTAAAGGAGGCTGGTCACTACGTCATCTTGCAAACAGCCAGGCACATGAAAACCTGCGGTGGGGACCAAGGAAAAGTAATGGCAAAAATCGGCAAGACTACTTTAGACTGGTTAGGACAGCACGATGTACCTTATGACGAAATTTATTTTGGTAAACCTTATGCAGATATATATATAGATGATTTGGCACACCAATTTACGGCTTGGGACGACATATCAACAGAAGATTTTAATACAGAGAAAGTAAACATCTTAATTCCAATGGCAGGACTTGGTTCTCGGTTTGCCAAAGCTGGATACAAGGAACCTAAACCTCTGATAGATGTTCTGGGCGAGCCAATGATTAAATGGGCAATGAAGTCATTTGATTTTTTGCCTAAATTAAAAAAGTACAATTTAATATTCGTAATCCTAGAATCTCATGATAAGGAACATAACCTCGGAGAAAAATTAACCAATTTTTTTGGTCGTAATACTACAGTTATAAAGATAAGTAGTGTTAAAGAAGGACAATCGGCCACCTGCCTAACAGCAAAAGGATATATAAATAATTATAATAAATTATTTATCTACAATTGTGACACCTACGCAATTGCTCCAATTTGGGAAATGATTGAAACGGAAAATCCAGATGGAATCCTTACTTGTTTTGAATCTGATCAACCAAAATATAGTTACATTAGTGTTGATGAGTACGGGTACGGAATTAAGACTGCTGAAAAGGAAGTTATCTCAAATTTTGCCTCAACCGGAATGTACTACTTCAGACGGGGAAGAGATTTTGTTCTTGCTGCTGAAAAAGCAATCAACAAAAAAGAAAAGTCTGGGTCTGAGTATTACGTTGCTCCCTTGTATAATGAATTACTAAAATCTGGTAAAAAAATAAGGCCTGTTATGGTTAATAAAAATCATGTTATGGGGACACCTGAAGAATTGGAAAATTTTATTGCCACTTACAAGAACAAATAATTAGAAAATTTTAAATTTATGAATTTCATTAATAAAACGAAATATAAACTCAAGCTTCTTTTTACCGACCCAATTAAATTGATGGGTATACTTAAAAGTATGCTTATGAGTGTTTTTGTCAAAAAAATTGATACCGGACTAAATGGTACCAGATGGACAACAGACAATGAAAAGAATTTACTACAAAAATACGCTGCCAAAGCTACCCTTGGTATTGTTGAAATCGGCATACTAGACGGTGGTACCACTAAAGAAATTGCTCAAGCTGCCAACGTGCCAATATATGGTATTGATCCTCTTATTCCAGATAGTATGAACAAGAAACTAATCGGAAGTGAAGATAAAATAATGCGAAACCTTTCGTTTTATCCTCAATTCATTTTCTTTAAGGATTTTAGCTACAACCTTGCAAAGGATTGGACACACCCTTTCGATTTTATTTTTATTGATGGCGACCATACATATGAGGCTGTTAAACAAGATTTAGAAGATTGGCTTCCATTGATAAAAGAAAACGGGTACATAGGATTCCATGATTCAGCTCCCGTTACAATTGCTGGAGAAATAGTGTTTGAGGGCTGGCCTGGCTGTGTACAGTTTGTGGAAGAGTTAAAAAAAGACAACCGGCTTAAGTTTATTGAAGTAGGTGATTCACTTTCTGTTTTCCAAAAGTGTTGATTTCATGTCTCTAAAAACTCTATACAAAGAAGCTCGCAATCATATAGGTTTTAAAAAGTACGCAAAGAATACTGGCTGGGTACTGATTGGAAAATTCTCAACGATGGCAATAAGCTTTATTGCCACGCTATATATTGCCCGAAACTTAGGTCCGACAAATTTCGGCGAACTCAGTTACGCCATTAGTTTTACAGGTCTTTTTTCTTTTATTGCCTCATTTGGTATTGATGCTGTTCTCTATCGAGAACTAATCAAATACCCAGAACAAAGGAATCAGTTAATGGGTACGGCTTTATTTATAAAACTCTGTACAGGGGTATTAGCCGTTATTATAGTCACAACTTCCGCACTTTTGTTTTCTCCGAAAGACGTGTCATTTATCTTGGTTTGCATACTTTCTACCTCATTTATTTTTACCGCTTTTAATATCATCACTACTGAGTTTGGAGCAATTGTCCAAAATAAGAGTATCTCCATAGCATCAGTAGTAATTACGTTTATTCTCAATATTGCCAAAATACTAACTATGCTTTTGGGTGGTGGGGTTATTTATCTAGCAATCATCTTACTCGCTGAATCGATTATGTATGCTGTGGCATTTTTAGTTTTACACGTAAAGACATTTGGCAAAATTTCTGATCTTTCCTTTGATAAGACAGTGGCCAAAAATCTTATCTATGACGCTTGGCCATTTATTTTGTCTAGTGCTTGTGCGGTTATATACTCTCGCATTGACCAAGTAATGTTAAAAAACATCATCGACTCTACCGCTGTGGGTCTTTATGACTCAGCGGTACGACTTACTGAGCTTTGGTACTTTGTTCCTACTGTCATTGCTGGCTCACTCTTTCCAGCTATTGTTTTGTCTAGGTCTCATTCAATGTCTATGTACAAAAAGCGCTTAGTCGCACTGTTTGGACTAGTTTTTTCAATTGGGGCTGTGCTAACTTTATTAATCCATATATTAGCTCCTCAAATTATTACTACTATATATGGATATGGTTTTACTGGAGCAATTCCAATTCTACAAATTTATGTCTGGACCATATTGCCTACTTTTATTATTATAATTGCTAATCAAATTCTCTTAGCAGAAAATGCGCGTTTACTACTTTTTATATCAGCATTACTAGGAATGGTCGTGAATGTAATAAGCAATCTTATACTTATTCCTCAATACCAAGCCAGTGGTGCAGCAATTTCCACTGTACTATCAAGCTTTATCGTGTTGTCTTTCCTAATTGGTGTGTACAGTTATAAAAAAATCATTCATACTGTACCCAAATAAATTATGAAATCAAAGGCTCTAATCACTTCTTGTTCAAATAAATTCTTCCCTTCTGTCATAAATTTACTGACTTCTATTAAAGTAAATTACCCCGAACATCCACCTATATATGTGTACGACCTTGGTCTTTTTTATACCTTTAGACGTGAACTCGAACAGATTGAAGGTGTCACAGTTATCTCAATGCCACATTTCTGTCCACATTGGCGTGCTTGCTATACTTGGAAAACTTATATTTTTGCCCACCCACCCGCAGATTTAAACTTCTATCTTGATGCCGGCTGTCAAGTCTTAAAGCCACTCGATGAAGATTTCGAAATTATTGAAAGAAATGACTATCTCATGATTGATGTAGGAGTAACTTTGGGAGACCTTATTCCTAATGAGTACAAAGTGATGTTTTCTGTACCAGACTCTTATAATGAGCTAACAGGTTTCAGTGCAGGTATTTTTGGATTTAAAAATACTAACATCATAGTAGAAACTTTAGGAAAATCGTATGCAGCTGCTTATAATGGACTATCGTTAGGATTTTCTCCAGATAATTTATGGAGAAACAAAAGAAAGGATAAGAATATATTTATTCGCCAATGTAGATTCTTTCGTCATGACCAAAGTTTATTAAATCTATTCTTCCGTCTTCAATTTGACGACCAACTTAATGTATTGTCTCACGATAATTATGCTAATTCTGGGAAAAATAAAACTCCAACACAACGTATATGGCATAGCCGTCTACAAGCAGACAAACTCGAGTACACACAAATTAATTCCCTTCATTCAAACAGTAAAAATAAATACCTTTTTTACTCTAATAGAATTTTGATCCACTTAATCTGGAAGTATAAAAACCTTAAAATTATATGGAAAAATTGATACGATTAATTCTCCGAAAGATTCGACACTTTGTCTATCGTTCATTAGAAAAAATTACCCCGCAAGTCACTAATCGTCATTATCTGGGGTGGAATCTTTTCTATATTAAAGGTCCAGGTATTGTTGATAGAATTCGTTTTTTGTCACCAAAATCAATTTATGAGGAAAGTCTTTGTCTTGAAATAGTCACTCGTCTAAAAAGCAAAAAGAATCCTGTATTCGTTGATATTGGTGCAAATATAGGTTTAATTTCATTATATATATCTCAAAACGCACCTGATACACAAACATACGCCTTAGAGCCAGGCCTACTACAGCGTTCGCTTTTCGGACTAACAATTACAAAAAACAAACTTGAAGATAAAATTCATCTCTTTCACTATGCCGTCAGTAATAATGAAGGTCTGACTTCGTTTGTTACCTATGAAAATGCTGTTGATGGTGTTGGAGATGGTTTAATTGGAACAGGCCGCGTAGTCCAAAAAAGTAGAGTTATTCCTGTAGAAGCCATAACTCTCGATAGTTTTCTATCGCGATATAATATAAATAAGGTTGATGTAATTAAAATTGATATCGAAGGTGGAGAGTTACTTGCTTTTAAAGGTGCAAAAAAGACACTTACAAACCTAAAGCCAGTAATATATTTTGAACTTAATCCACTTAATTTAAAAAATTACCAACATACAGCTGAAGAGACTATTTTATTCTTAAAGGAATTAGGATATAAAATCTATAATTTACAAAAAGTTGAATGTACTCTTGAAAATCTACACTCGTTGATGCAGCAAGATGATACCTTTATAGCCATTCCATAAACTCTAAACATGCCCTCAATTTCAATCACCAGCTCACTATACAAGACGGAAAAGTTTTTGCTCTGTTGGCAAAAAAGTCTCTATGATTTTGCTCATGAAGCAGACGAGATTGGTTTAAAGTTTGAAGTAAATGCTATAGCAAATGAACCGTCTGAAGCAGAATTGAAGATTCTAAATGAATTAAAAAAAGAGTCTTGGTTCAATCTTCACATAGTACCGAGAGAGTCTTTTTATGCTTCTTGGAACCGTGGGGTTAGAGCCGCCAACGCTAATGTTATAACTTCATGGAATGTTGATGATGTACGTAACGCCAGGGCGATTAAAGCTGGTTTAGAAAAAATAGAACAAGGAGCAGAACTTGTCTACTTCCCTTTTACCTACAAACGTTATATTAAAATGTTTGGTGTGGACATACTCGTAAAAAAAGTCCTAATTAATCCACCGACATTTAATCGAGAAATTTTTTCAAAGGAGATGCACTGTGGGCCATTCTATTTATTCACAAAATCACTCTTTGAAAAAGTCGGTCCCTACGATGAGTCTTTTCGTATTGCTGGTGATTATGATTGGTGTGTTAGGGTGGCAAAAATATCAGACTCAATGGTAAAGTCAGATATAAATTCTGGTGTCTTTGCAAAGCGAGACGGCACTTTATCAGGTGGTAAAAACCCATTACAAGAACAAGAAAATTGTCGAGTTATAGATAAATAACATGAAAATAATTACCCTACTTCCAGTAAAAAATGAAGCTTGGATACTTCCATATTCATTGGAAAATTATTCGCAATTTTCTGATTATATTATAATCGCCGATCAACACTCTACAGATGGATCAAGAGAGATATATAAACGTTTCCCGAAAGTAACTTTTTTTAACAATGATTTTACTGGGGCTTCCAATAAAATACGCTGGAACTTATTAGATGAGGCACGTAAGATACCTGGAAACAACCTCATTATCTGTCTTGATGCTGACGAACTCCTTTCTCCTAAAGCGGTTGAGGTGATGAAGGAATTGGGAAATAAAAAGCCAGTCTCTTTTAGATCGGATTGGAGACAACTAATCGGAGACGGTTCAAGACATAGGATAGACGGTGTCTGGAAAGAGAGTACAAAAGATTTTGCCTTCATTGATGACCGGTCTAGTGTTGATTATGAAAGAAAAGAACTACTTATTGACCATACTGGTCGCATCCCAAGTATCAGTAACTCAATCAAAATAGATTACCCTATACTACACCTACACTATATGGCAAAGGTTCGTTCCGAGATAAAGCAGGCTTGGTATATGTGTATTGAATTGCTAAACGGTATCAATCCTCGTCGTATTAATCATAGATACTTTCCAGCTCAATTTAGTAACATAATATCAGCGGAAGTTGATCCAAAATGGACAGAAGGTATTACCATGCCTTCGATGGAGGTTTTTGCTGATACTTATGCAGAAAGACAGAATGAGGTTTCAGATATGATAACAAAAAATGGCATTCTGTATTTTGAACCACTACAAATCTGGCACATCCAGGAACTGCATGAGCGGTTTGTGAAAGACATCGGCAGAAAGCCGAGACCGACAGTAATGCCAAAATGGATTCTGTATCTTAACGATTTAAAGAATAAAATTAAAAAATAATTATTATGCGAGGTTTCGTTAAATGGATATTATACGTTTTACCTCGGCCAATTCGAAAATTGGTGGTAATTGTGCGTGAATGGTGGTGGAAAAAGGCCATGATTAATTGGGAGAGTCATTATTATTTTAATTTAACACAACCTCACGACAGGAGACCAATAAAAAATATTTTGATCTACCATGTTGGGGCGTTGTCATTTGGTGGTACTGAAAAATGTCTCCAACTAATCGCAGCTGCCTTAGCTGATGGGTACAAGGTTTTTTTTATGTACGGTGACAAAACAGCTATTAATGAACGGAAAAATGCGATGTCTTCAAAGATTACTTACATTCCTTTTTCCTATAGTGAAAACGAGACAGCCGTCCCCCATCGACTGACTAATATGAAACCTCACATTAAAGACACTATAAGTGAATACAACATCGACTTGATAGTGACCGCGAGCCCTGGGTACTCTCACTATCCTTGGAATGTTATAGACAACCTTCCAATCATTCTTATCAATATTTTTGGAGCGCCCACTTTACAAAAAAATGTGAAGAAGTGTATAAGTATCTCTGATACCGTTCGACTTCACGCAGAAAAATGGACTGGTGAATTACCTAATCGTAATGTCACTATCTATGCCCCACTAGCAAAATTACCTCCAGAAAATATTTCATTATTAAGAGGAAATTTAAGAGTAAAACTTGGCATCCCTGAATCAGATTTTGTGTATGGTCGTATTGGTCGAAATGATGATAGTATTTTTGACCCAATTGGTATTCGGGCCTGGCAAAAAATTGCTAAAGATTATCCAAATGCTCACTATCTAATAATGTCACCGCCACCAATTTTAGAGAAAATTGTTAAAGATGAAAATATCCCTCGAGTGCATTTTCTTCCTCCTTCTGGCAAGGAAGAGGATGTCTGGGGCTTTCATAGTAGTATCGATGCGATGGCTCACTTTCGTCGCGATGGTGAAACAAGTGGTGTTGCCATTGCTGAATCTTTAATGCTTGGTAAACCGATACTTACACACCGTTCACATATTTGGAACGCTCACCTAGAATACCTAGATAACTCATGTGCCTTAATTGCTGATTTTGACAAAGTGGACGAATATAGTAGCAACATGCGCACTTTTATTGAAATCCGTGAAAAATACCCTGAAAAGTGGTCAGAGATGGAGACCGCAGCAAAAAAGATTGGGGGTGATAATTTCTCTCCTGTAGTGTATTCTGATAAAATAAGAAATATAGTAGCTAATATTTAATATGGGAAACGGAAATTTTTGGTTTGGGAAAAGAGTTTTAATTACTGGTGCTGACGGCTTTGTGGCTGCTCATTTAATTAAAAAATTACTTACTTTGGATGCAGTTGTCGTTGCTACCATTCGACACAATCGTCCCTTAAAAACCCTTGATTTATTACAAGATGAAACAGTATCAAGACAACCAGATATTGAGTTTTGTGACTTACTTGATTACGACGCCCTAAGGCGCATCTGTGACCGCCATCAAATTGATACTATTTTCCATTTGGCAGCGACTTCTATTGTTAGCGCAGCAGCTAACTCACCGATGTCCACTATCGAAAACAACGTCATGGGGACGCTCAATATACTTGAGGTGGCTCGAGTTAGTGGCATTCCACGAGTCCTTATTGCGTCTACCGACAAATCATACGGTGACCACGCTGACGACAGTCATGAAAAATTACCCTATAGAGAAAATTATGCCTTGCGAGGTTTAGATGTATACAGCTCGTCTAAGGTTTGTGCTGATATGATAGCTCAAACCTATGCCTTCCAGTTCAAACTACCAGTATTGGTTTGTCGTTCTAGCAACATCTACGGGCCTGGTGATCTCAATTTCACAAGACTAATACCCCGCACAGTGATGCGCCTAATGTCTAATAAACCACCAGTGATTAATATCGGTAATGAAAATGTACTGCGTGAGTACATATATGTAGAAGATGTGATTGATGCCTACTTATTAATGTCAGAGAAAATGGAGGAATACTACGGTACTAATCATAGTAATATGCCTAGCAGTGGAAATGAAACATATGGCTGGCCAGCATTTAATGTCGGCTCTTATACACCAAAGCAACTAGCAAATATCGCTGAATGTTCGAGCATAAAAAGTGTTGCTTCCCTTATAAGTATATTAAGGAAACAAGTGCTAGACATTGAGCCCATTATCATTCCTAAGCCTGCAAATTTCATTGAAATACCTGATCAATACATTGATGCTTCTAAACTATTTGCGCTTGGATTTAAACCAAAAGTTTCATTTGAAGAAGGTATTAAAAAAACAATAGCCTGGTACAAAGCAAACTTCTCAAGACTCGAAAAATTTGCTGGAAAATACTTAGGATAAGTCACTGTGCAAAAAATATTCTCTATCTTCAGCCGCTTGTTTGAAAAAATCACTGGTAAAAAACTTTTTTACCTTACACCCAATAAGCACAATACCCTAGGTAAAACTGCAGTCAGGTCAGAGCTTGGTTTTTGGTATGTTGGTAATGTTTATGACAGTGCAGATATCGCCTATGGCATTGCTCAAAATGGTCGGGTTGAAAAAGATGATACGGAGCTTGTAATGAAAATTCTTTCCGAACTGGATAGGCCAATAGTCTTCGATATCGGTGCCAACACAGGCTATTACGGAATACTGGCAGCAACAAAATTTAACGCTACCGTTCATTCCTTTGAACCTATACCTGAATATATCTCATGTATAAAAGAATCTTCACGTATTAATGGCGTAACAGATAGAATTATTACTCATTCCGTGGCTCTTGGAAGTAGCCAGGATAACTTGGAACTTAATTTATCTGGCTCTGGCTCTTCACTGACCAAAAATTTTCTAGATAGAAATTCATTACCGACACTCAAGGTTAATGTTGAAACACTGGATTCACTCAATCTCCCGGCTCCTCATTTTATAAAAATTGATGTAGAAGGATATGAATGGGAAGTTTTGCTAGGAGCAAAGGAAACTATAACGAAACATCGCCCAATTTGCTTTATAGAAATAGCTAAAACTTTTTCTGAACGAAGTTTTATCCATCAAAACTGGGATGACATAATTAATTTTTTCCTAGGACTTGGTTACATAATTCAAAGAAATACTCCTGCCGGCTTAGTCGATTTGACAGACCATATACCAAACGGCGTCCATATGTACCTATTTACTCCCAACAAACTAATGGGCCAAAATCTTAAACGCTAATCCCTATACAAGTACCTATTAATATAGACTAATTTTTAAATTGTGGCTTATAATAATCACAAATTGAATGCCTTTATAAAATAAGCTACAATTGCACCCATGTATACCTATCTTTGGCTGATTATGGCCTTTTCTCTAAATGCCGTTGCCGCCCTGTTGGTCAAACATTCAAATGTCTACGTCCAACTTGGGTTATTCGATGCCTGGGTTCCGACTGTCTATGCACGGACTATTGCCTATTCAATTTTCTGCTTGGCATTATCTTTCGTTTTTTTTAATTTAGCCGCTAGAGCTCTACCGATTAGTATTGTCTACAGTGTACACGTTGGAATGAGTTTACTAATCATGACTTTTTTTGCATGGCATTTATTGGATGAAAAACTCACTACCCTGCAATATGTCGGTATTGTAATACTCATCTTGGGTATAGTTTTAATTAATATTGCAGGTGATACCACTTTAAATACCACTACTGAGATAACTAAATCATAGGTTATGAAAATCACGGTCTGCATACCTGCTTACAACGAAGCCACAATAATTGAGCAGACTCTCAAAACTATAAATGATTTTTGCCGCAAAGAGTCTCAGTATCAATGGAAAATTGTTGTTGCCGACAACGGATCAACTGATGATACTGTCAAGTTTGCAAGAAGAGTACCCAACGTATCTGTACTCGAAGTTAAGACTCGCGGCAAAGGAGCGGCTGTAGTGGAAGCAGTAAAGCACTGTAGCGATGATATTTTTTGCTTTATTGATGCTGACTTGTCTGCCTCACCTAGTTCACTACCGGGACTAATAAAATCAGTCGAATCCGGAACTGATATAGCTATAGGATCTAGACTATTAGATACATCTAAACTTCAAAGAGCTTTCCTTCGAACATTTTCATCACGTTTATTTAATCTATTTCGACGACTGATTTTAGGTATCGATGTTACAGATACCCAGTGTGGTCTAAAAGCCCTAAATAAAAGGGGGCAGGTAATATTAGCTTCGTGTGAAGAAAAAGGTTGGTTTTTTGATATAGAATTACTAACTAAGGCTGAACAATCTGGGCTATCTGTAAAAGAAATTTCCATACCCTGGCAGGAAAATTTTTATCCAGACCGCATTAGTAAATTGGACGTTGTGAGGGATGGATTAAAAGGATTTATAGCAATATTAAGAATTGGACACAGAGTATCTTTTAAAAAATTCCTCCCAAGTACTGCCCTAATTACTTTATTGTGTGTCGCTCTAGTTAGTTATTTTGGAATATTTTTTTGGCATGCTAGTGCTGTAAATAGTAGCGGAATGTCCCCAAACTTTTCTTATTACGAACGAGGTGACTCAGCTGGCTATGTAGATATGGCAAAATCAATCTTAAATAACGATGCCTCACTACTAGCAAATAATGAGATGTCTAGAGGGTTACGTACCCCCGGCTACCCAATCTTCTTAGCTGGAGCCTTTTCGATTTCAGATAGCCCCTACTTTATTATCGTTCTACAAATAATTATTGCTTTCGCAACAATTCCACTTATTTACAGTATTGGTCAAAAATTAACTAATACCAAAGTGTCTTTTATAGCCACTCTCTGCTATATCATTTACCCAACCACCGCTTTCTTAAACACTCAAATATTAAGCGAAACACTCTTCATGTTTTTTACTAGTTTATCTCTTTGGTTAGTACTAACTCTACCAAAAAAAGAAACTCTAGAGTACATAGCCATCGGCACGACAGCAGGGATTGCAACTTTGATTAGACCGTCATTCCTATACATCATTCCTTTTATTATTGCTTACACTCTCATCAGTAAAGATAATATTTGGCAAAGAATTATCTCAGCTGGGATAGTATCTATCACTTTTTTTATGATTTTGGCACCATGGATTCACGCCAATGCGAGAGATTACAACCATCCCTCACTTTCAACCGCCGGAACTTTTAATATTCTTTACTACTATATTCCACAGTTTCTTGCGAAGGATATTGAAGCTCAACATGGTTGGTTAACCATTACCGAAAAACTAATGGGTGAAACTAGGGAGGCTGGTTACGAAATTGGTTCACATAAGGCTAGTACTTTTGAATCTAAACAAATACAAAATGAACTGGCTGGCAAAAAAATCGCCTACCTAACCTTCCATTTAGAACGCTCAATCCTGACTCTTGTAACTAGTGGTATAAAGATGTTTAACAACGAATTAACTGAACTGGGTCGACCGTTTTTCTCTGCTACTCCCTGGCTTATTCAGCACATATACTCTAATGGAATTAGTTTAGATTTAATCAAAAATAATTTGCTAGCATTTACAGACGCTGGTTTTATGGCCCTTGTAACTATACTAATGCCTATTAGTGTTATAGTAGGGATATGGCGAGGAGATAAACAAATTTGGGGATTATTATTGATATTCTGTATGATTATTATTACCGTCTTACTAGCTGGACCAAATGGTAACGCCCGTTACCGAATGCCAATACAACCATATATATTTTTATTATCCTTCTCTAGTTTATTTATTTTATTCCAATATATTAAAAATTATTTCTGGTCAAAAAAATTAAATAAATCCACGAGCTAAAATGTCTCTTAAGAAATTACTCATCCTAAAAAAGGAATACTCTGGAACCACTCTAGTTGAAGGTTCTTCCTTTAAGTATTTTTTTGCTTTTTGGTTAACAAAGTTTTTTTCACTTTTGCAGCAGGTTAATGAATTTTTCAATCGGGCAATTCACAAGGTTGTTCTAAAATTGCCCAAGTCACAGTTTGTAATAAAAAACAGAAGTGGTATTTTCTTAGTGCAAGCTTTCGACGACAGTACCACTATCTGCTCTGACTATTTTGAAAAAGACATCCGGGATTGGTTGTCCCGACCCCTAGAAAAAGACGTCTTGATAGATATTGGAGCCAATCGTGGTATTTATTCAGTAATTGCACCTACTCGCTATTGGTATAAAGCCATTCATGCTTTTGAGCCAAATCTAGAAGTTTTTTCAGTTCTAGAAAAAAATATCAGCCTCAATAAATTAACTGAAAAAGTAACCTGTCATCAAGTCGCCTTAGGTGGCGGCAAGGATACCATGTATTTTACAGTTGACCCGATGCACAAGGGTGGAGGTAGAGTAGTTGATCAAGGGGTAGAGGGACAAATGAAAGTT
Organism: Minisyncoccia bacterium; assembly: GCA_041736805.1. GTDB lineage: Bacteria > Patescibacteriota > Minisyncoccia > Phycocordibacterales > UBA918 > OLB19. The sequence goes on along the minus strand of JBGSSW010000007.1, from coordinate 23,748 downwards.
GAAGTGGAGGCATTGGACCAAATCCTACTAAACCTAAATCCAAGTAGAGTAAGTTTTGTAAAAATTGACACTGAGGGTTTTGAACATCCAGTCTTGTACGGCATGCAAAAAATACTCAACCAGATGAAACGCGGTTCCTGCATTATGATAGAAACTACTGAAATTTTAAAAGTTGAAACTATTTTAGCTCCTTTTGGGTTTAAGTTAATTGAGACCAATAATTACGACCACCTTTTCCAAAAGCATGCTTAATATCATTTCCCGTTCACTGGTTTCCAAACATAACCGAGGGCCACGCAAGGTAGTAGCCAACTTAATTAATGGCCTAGATGAACTTGGTTATCCCTATGTAGTTAATGCCGATTTGTCAGCCACGCAGACTCTCTGGATTCACGACGACCCCAAAGCTTTACTGGCGGCTAGTAAATTACCCCCAGAAATTGCCATCGTGGCTGGGCCAAATATTTATACCTTGCCAAAGGAAATTCCTAGCGAACTAGCTACTGATAAGTTAATCTGGCTTCACCCCGCTAGTTGGGTGGAGTCATTTTGGCGTAAATCTGGGCGTGGAGATATTTCGAGTGCAGTCTGGCCGGTTGGTGTCGATACCAACAAATTTTCTCCCAAGCAAACGGTTAAAAAGGACTTAATCCTAGTTTATAACAAGCAAAGGCCAGACGCTGACATAGAAGCTATCTGTAAGGCTCTAGAAAATCGCCAGGAGAAATATCGGGTCATTAGATATGGTAAATATCGTGAAAGTGACTATTTGGCCTACCTGGAGCAAGCTAAAGCCATTATCTGGGTGGGCCGCTCTGAAAGCCAAGGAATCGGCCTTTTGGAAGCTCTGTCTGCCAATGTCCCGGCTTTGATTTGGGATGTGACTAACTTTGGCCAATGGGAAGGAGCTGGACATGAAATCTTTTCTCCGGAGCAACTCGCTTTTACTGAAGCAACCGCTGTCCCCTATTTTGATAGTAGCTGTGGTCTTATTTTTAAGCAGAAAAATGAACTTGAATCTTCCCTCACCATATTTTTGAATACCTTACCTACCTTCTCCCCTCGACAATACATTCTCAATAATTTAAGTCTCTCTAAACAGGCCCAGGCTTTTATGGATATTTACAAAAATCATTTTAAACAAAATGAAGGGGTGCTAAGGAATGAGACTTTAACTACTAATAAGAAATGGCAAAATGCCACCCTTATCTTCAGTTTTATGACCAAAACTAAGGATGCGATTAGACAGATAATGAGTTAAGATAGCACTTATGTTAAGGACAGAGATAATTAAAAAATCTAGTTTGTATACCAAAAAATAAACTCAATAATTATGTACAAACTAGCTAAACAAATATACAAGCGGCTAAAAAACCTCCTCCTTAGTCCTTTAGTAATTTTTGATTACCGTGAGTTTAAAAAGCTCGACAGTACACCCAGATTTAGACTAGAGACCAGGGATTTTTTCCCACAGGTATTTGATAAGACCGTCACCACTGGTTTTGATAGACACTACGTCTACCATACGGCGTGGGCGGCTAGAAAAGTAAAACAAATAGCTCCAGAAAAACACGTCGATATTGCCTCTAGCTTATATTTTCCTGGTATTGTCTCGGCTTTTATTCCTGTAGAATTTTTCGACTATCGTCCAGCGCCACTTAATTTAAGTAACTTAAGTACCAAGCACGCCGACCTTACTGCCCTGCATTTTTCCTCTGATACCATCTCCTCCTTATCTTGCTTGCATACTATTGAGCACGTTGGCCTTGGTCGTTATGGTGACCCGATTGATCCTCAAGGTGATATTAAAGCTTGCCTTGAACTATCACGTGTCCTAGCCCCAGGCGGGTCACTACTTTTTGTAACGCCAGTTGGTCGTGAGGCAGTAATTCAATTTAACGCTCACCGCATCTATACCTACGAGCTAGTCATCTCGATGTTCCCCAACTTGATGCTAGAAGAATTTTCTTTTGTTCCAGAAAGAGGGACAGATGGTATTCACGAAAACGCCGACCCGAGGGAGCTAGTGAATGAGACTTATGCCTGCGGTTGTTTCTGGTTTAAGAAGCCTATTTAAATATGATTATTATTAATCTTAAGGGTGGATTAGGAAACCAAATGTTTCAGTATGCCTTTGGTCGTGCTTTAGCCATTAAAAATACTGATACCCTAAAACTTGATACTTCCAATCTTAGTCGCGCTTCTGAAATTGGCAATACATATCGACCCTTTAGCTTGAATTCATTTAACATTAAAAATGATCTCGCGACCGCAGCCGAGATTGCTGTCCTTAAAAAACCAGAGGGTTTAATAAGGAAAATTAAAAAGAGAATCCGAACGGTCTTAGGAGGCGACCCCTCAAATTCATTTAAAGATGTCTACCTAAACCAAACAGGCGACCTTTACCTTGATGGTTATTGGCAATCACCTCTATTTTTTCAAAATATCAGAGAAAATCTATTAACTGAATTTACTCTAAAACTATGTTCTGAATATGGAAACTATATTCTCGAGCAGATTAAATCCAATAACTCAATCTCCGTTCATATAAGACGTGGTGACTACATAAAAAGGCCTGTCATTAAAAAGCAGTTTGGACCCTGTTCAGCTAATTATTACAAGTTAGCTATTGATAGGTTACAAAATGAAGTGCTTGATGGAAAATTTTTTGTTTTTTCTGACGACATAGCGTGGGTTAAAGATAATATAAAGGTCAACCCCAATACGGTCTTCGTTTCTGAGCCTACAAATTCGGATGCGGAGGAGTTATTTTTAATGAGTAAATGTAAACATAATATCATTGCTAACAGTAGTTTTAGTTGGTGGGCAGCCTGGCTAAATCAAAATCCAGATAAAATTGTCATTGCTCCAACTCCATGGTTTGATAAAGTAACTTATGATAAAGACCTAATTCCTGATACATGGATACAACTAGCCAAATAAATAATAGTGGTCCCTTAGTTAGCATTTTAATGCTCACCTACAACCGAGCTCATTTTATTAGAGAAGCCATTTCTAGTGTCATAGCTCAAACCCACCAAAACTGGGAATTAATTATTATTGATGATGGCTCCAGCGACAATACCGAAGAAGTAGTAAATTCCTTTTCTGAGCCAAGGATAAATTATATTAAACACAGACAAAACGTTGGATTATTTGCTCGTCGAGAGGAATCCGCCACTTACCCTAAAGGTAAATATGTTGCCATCTTAGATAGTGATGATCTGTGGCTTGATAATGAAAAACTAACTAAACAAGTAGACTTTCTAGAAAAAAATCAGAGCCATGTTGTAGTCGGGACAATGGCTAAACTTATTGACGAAAACGGTAAAGATATTGGACAATGCACTTTCGCCACCAATGACAACCAGATTAGAGAGAAAATCCTAGTCCGAAATCAATTTACTCACTCCAGTCTTTTAATACGAACAGAAAAACTAAGGCAAACTAACGGATACCAGCCAACTCTAGCTGAAGACCTGGAGTTAATTTTACAACTTGGTAAGCTTGGCTATTTTGCTAACCTAACAGTTTTGGCCACAGCTCACCGAGTTCATGCTGGAAGCCAAAACGACCGCGGTATAAAAATGGCTTTAGCAGTGGCTAAAATTATCTCTAAACATCAAGAAAACTATCCCCATGCACGGCAAGCCAAGATTTTTAGCTCAATACGACTACTTCGAGCTAGGCTGCAACTAATTTTTAAGAAAAATTAAGCTCCGTAAACCCTAAGTGTGTCCTCAACCATATCTGCTAAATTTAGCTTAGGTTTCCATCCTAAGGCAGTTTCAGCCAAAGACGCGTCGGCTACCACAGCGGCGACATCGCCTGCTCGCCGTGGTTGTTCAGCAACCAGCACCTTCTTTCCAAGCTGACGTTCAAACTCAGCCACCAATTGTCTTACACTGTAACCGGTGCCAGTGCCTAAATTATAGGTACCTGTAGTTTCAGTCAATAAAGCAAAAACATGAGCCTCAACCAAATCTCTAAGATGAATGTAATCACGTACCCCGGTACCATCAATAGTGTCGTAGTCTGTTCCAAAGATATTGAAAGGTTCCCCATTTTTTATACTTCTAGCGATAATTGGAAAAACATTTTGCGCTTTTTCTTCTTTATAATTTAGACCAGCATCCCCCGCCACATTAAAATAACGCAAGATGGAAAAAGATTCTAATTTACCAGTTCTTCTATAGGCATTAATCATATCTTCAACCATTAATTTTGAGGCTCCGTACACACTAGCTGGGTCTGTCTTGGTAGTTTCTGTTACAGGCTCACTTTCAAAATTTGTATAGACTGCAGCAGTGGAGGAAAAAATTAATTTAGGAATCTTGTAATGGTCAATAGCATTAAGTAAATTGAACGTCCCCACCACATTATTTTCAAAATATAAGGAAGGATTTTCTTCACTCTCAGCCACCGCCTTTTTAGCCGCAAAATGAATGACTGAGTCAAATTGATATTCTGAACAGAGTTGCATGACAGCGGCTTTATCAACCAAATCCCCCCTTAACAATAAGGCGTTGTCCGACACCTTATCTGCTTGCCCAGTAGAAAGATTGTCAAAAACAACCACTGAGTGTCCTGCCTCGACGAGTACATCCACACAAGCTGAGCCAATATAGCCCGCACCGCCAGTTACTAATATTTTCATATCTATAATCTTAACACTGAAGTGTTAAAAAAGGTTAAAGTCCCAGAAATGACTGTTTACTCTACTTCAAATCCCCACTCGACATTTAAGTTGCGGTGAAGTAAGTGTGACAACATAAAAACATCCTGGCGATAATAATTTAGCAGATAAGCTTTCAGCTCCGGAGACAGATTAAGTTTACTAGCCGTAATAGAAGCGGCCTCGACTGACTGCGCTGGAGGATTCATTTTCTTGGCAATAAATAAAAAAGAATTCTTGATTAACATTTTAATACCTCTAAAAATACGTTTTATAATTCCCGGACGCTTGACTGACTCCCCCTCTTCATCCGGGATGAGGTGTCTTAAAATCAATGGAACAAAACTTTTATCGACCCCAATATGTTCGTAAACTCTTGCCAAAGTAGCAAGAGTGTCGGCTTTTAATTCAGAATTCACAATAACTAATAAATCGTTAGGTGAGTAAAAACTAAAATACTCTCCCAATTGACGGCCGTATCTTGCCCTGGCTAAGACTTCAGGATTTTGCTTTAAAAACATTGCCAATGATACCTGAGGTGAAATCAGTCGGGCGTGCCTGGCTTCCACATAAGCCGTCCGAACACTTAATAAGGGGTTTTCAATTACCGCCAAAAGTTTTGCTGATGGGTAGGTGCGAGGAATAAGTGAGACGGCTGCCTGACTACTCAAATAGCTGCTGGCCAAATCTCCACAAACAGTATCTGCAACATAATTCTTAAACTGATTTTCGTACCAAATAATTCCCTGACTATACACTTTTGTATCACTGAAGAATTCTAAGGCCTTTTCAGGTAAACAAACTTTGGGATGAAGTTTAATATATGAATACAAAAGAGCGGCGGCATTATGAGAACCGAGACCGATAAATGAAACTAATTTTCTTTGGGCACGCATATTAAAATTTAAGTATCAACTTCCTCTACTTTATCATCTGAACTTGTTCCTAAGAAAAGAACTTCTTCAATACAAGAACGGTAGGCAGCGCGGTACTTTGCCGGATCTTCGTGAAACTTGCTTCTTATTATATCCTGAGCTGATTCAACCATATGCTCTCGCAAAGGGATATCGTTCATTAGAATATTTAATTTTAAACTATATTCATCAATCGCATCTGGCTTACAGAGAAAGACTGATTCTCCATCCATAAAAACATCTTCCCGCATTGGCGTACGTGCCATTATCATTGGAATCCCAGCAGCTGCGCCACGTAACACCACCTCTTCACTTTCAGTATTAGTATCTGGCACCAATAGAACATTGGCTGATTTTAGATATGGAACATCATCCCTAACATGAGTTTCGAATACCACTTGCTCACTTACGCCGAGAGATTTTGCCCTTTCTTCAAATTCTTTTTTTGTCGGACCATCACCGATAACAATTAAACCAATATGCGGATTTCTAAGTCCAGACCGGGCGGCATCAATCACTCGATGCAAAAAACTACTGTGATAATCCAATCGTCCTATATAAAGCATGATAAAAAGAAACGGTTTATACTTCGCCTTTAAATCCAAAGTCGGTTCAATAGACATCATTGATTCGTAATTATTGAAACGTGGTAAGATTGATATATCTTTCACCGAAAACTTACCCAGGATAAATTCGTACATACCCCTTGTGGTCGTTCTGAGACTAATGGCTCTGGGGATAGTAAAACGAGGAAAGTATCTTCGCCAACGATTATGCCTATTCTTTTTCAAAAAATCCTCGCTCGTATAATCCTCCAAGACATGAATCTGAACCGGGCGACTAAATTTTTTACCCAAGTAAATAGCCAAAGCCGCTGACTCAAATGGATCACGGGCCACAATAATATCGGGCCTAAAACCTTCAGCAAAAACTAATTGCCCTTCAACTAAGTCTTTCCCTCTAAATGGTACTTCCCACCAATTTTTATCGGTCGCTGTATAAAGCCACATATTTTTAGCCAAGCGTAAAACCGGATTTTTAGCTTCAATACCTTGTCTTAGAATAAGAATATGAACCTCATCGAATAAGTCCGACAAATTAATATACCCGTCTAGGGATTGTTGGACCGGATTGAGGAGTGACTCATCTTGTGAAATAAAAAGTATTCGCGTGATGTCACGGTCTGATTTTACTTCATAAACAGCTTCTTCATTTACGGCTTCAGCCACAGATAAATACCGAGTATTATCTTTGTCTCTTTTTTCTTTTTCAAGTACGTATTCAAGACTATAACGCTCATTCTCTGAAGCATCAACGCGTGAAAGATTTCGTGCCATGTCACTAGTAGTATACCGCGACTAACTAAGAAATTTACTACTTTTTTTAAAAAAACTTGTTAATTTAAAATTTAATCAGTATTGAGAATACCAATCAAAGCTTCGGCCAAAACATCTGAGTCGTGTCGAATTAAACTTCTCTTTACTACGTCCCCAGTGCTCAACACCACTGCTTCTTTTGAAATTAGTGGCCTGGCTTCAATTTTACAAAATCCATCAAAACAATTATTTAAAATTGGATGATCGCCCTCCTCTTGATACTTTCGAATCAAATCTTCAGGAAAAGTGGCATTGTTGATTAGTGCTACATCTAATTTCCGACCAATATGTCTTTGTATTTCTGCTATATGTTCAGCTGCGTGCATACCGACAGTCTGACCACGTTTAGACATCAGGTTACAGACATAAACTAGTTTAGCCTTACTGTCATTTAAGGCTTCTACAAAACCCTCAACAACACAGTTTGCTAAAACACTAGTATAAAGATCCCCAGGACCAAAAATAATTAAATCTGCCGACCTTATGGCTTCAGCAGCTTCATGATTTATAGCTGCCTTCGGAGTAAGCCAAAGAGAGGTCAATCGAGAGTGTTCTTTATGTAAAATAGCATCCTCAATATTATTCTCACCCTCCACTACGCTGCCGTCATCGTACTGTGCGACCAACTGTACGTTATCGGTAGTGACTGGAATGACTCGTCCTGATACTTGTAAAATATGAGAAGCTGCGTCAATCGCTGCTACTTCACTGCCAAGAATATCAGTTAGAGCTGTCAAAAATAAATTACCAAAATTATGCCCTTCGAGTCCAGAACCCCTTTGAAAACGGTAGAGAAAAAGTTGCCGGAGTAATTCCTCATATTTATCGCCTTCCGACGCTAAGGCGGAGAGAGCATTCCTTACATCCCCAATTGGTAAAAAGCCAAACTCATCACGCAGCCTGCCAGTTGAACCTCCAGAATCTGACATGTTAACAATTGCCGTAATATTGAGCGTATCAACATAATGTCGCAAACCCCTCAGAACTGTATGTGTTCCGGTACCACCGCCTATGACAACAATATTTTTCTTGTCCATATCACTATATAACTACAATAAAAGTAAAAGAGTAACTTTACATTCAAAGTAAGTGTTATTCAATAATTACTATCTTTTACTAACCAAAATACCAGCAATAGCAACTAGCAATAGGGAAATAAAAGCTAGGTATGGCCATTTTAGCTCTCGCCTTTCTTGAGCTGGCTCGTCGTCACTTGAGGTTTCTTTTTGTACTGAATTAGTAGAAAAATCAGTTTCAATCTCCTTAGTTTCTGTATTGGCATCGGCTTCAGTGGCTAGAAAATTAAAATTCTCTAAGTTAGTCACTGGCTTTGAGTCTACGGCTGGTTTATTGTAATAATTAGCATTTACAACTGGAGGGTATTCTAGGTTTACTTTTTCTTCAAACTCCTTTTCAATTAAATACTTTGAATCATAGGTAGAAGCTAATAAATTTCTTTTATTATCATACAGGACAATCAATGCCTCGGTTTGGCCTTTCAGTCTCCTGGCTTCAATAGTAATAGTGCCTTTCGAAACAATAACGGTTCGCGGTGGAAAGATGATGCTTTCCAACCCTTTAAGGACATAGCCAGAAATATCTACATCATATGGAGCATCGTTATTAATTTGGATGTCTCCACGATCATTTTTGGTGATAGAAAAATTAACCGGCAAAACAGTTATTTCGTGCCGAGCGGTTTGTTCTTCTTTATCCTTTCTAGCATAAACAGTCACAATGTATGTACCTGGGTAGCGGTAAGAATGTTTTGCGCTTGTGCTGGCAGCATAATAAGAGTCGCCAAAATTCCATTCGTAGCGCACTCTGCGGCCTGAGTTTTCATCTAAACCCTTAACTTTTGCTTTGAAAGCTACGTTCTGGTTAACATAAGCCACACTCTGAATTTCGGTAGTTAAAACCATTTTTGTCTCAGTATTATTAAGTGGTACTGTAGCGGCAGAACTTTTGCTACTGCCCCCAGAACTTGTTTTAGAACTATTTGTAGTACTTTTAGGCACAACAACAACCTCTTCCTCCACTCGGCCAAGATTGTTTTTGGTTCCTGGGGTAGGAACATCTGTTACCCACCCAGAGGTAGTGTACTGAGCGGTTTCTTTAGTAGTATTATCGCCGCCAATATTTTGCCAATCCTCTCCTCCTGGAACTTGATCCACAATATCTCCATTATTGTTTTTTAAGATCAAAGTCACACCTGTATTTACCAGAGCCCCGGTATAAATTAAAAACGCTGCCCCAGGAGCAGACTCCTCACTAGTCCGCTCTAAGACAGCATAAGAATTTGAACCAATTACACCGCTTAAGTTAATATTTAAATTTAAACCATCATTTATACTCCAGCCTTCAACTGGGACGGCTTCGGTGCCGGAATTATAAAGTTCAATCCACTCATAATTAGCAGAGTCTACACTTCCCATCCAGGCTACTTCACTGAAACTGACAGACGCCAAAACTGGTCTTACAAATATTAAAAAAATGAATAATATTAGTAAGGGTAGCTTCGACATATTTTATGGCGCAAAAGGCGACTTTTCTGAGCTTGGCGACTTAAATAAGCGCTCAATTTTCTTGGGTGCTAAAGGGTCGTCTATCTTTATATCTGCCACCGGTTCTTCTACCAGCTGACTAAAAGCTGTTTCCGCTTCGGCTGCTAATTTTTCTAATTCCTCTCTATCAAGATTTTTAGTTTTGAGAGACTCAGTTTGAGAAACATCCTTAGGAGTAATATTTGGAAAATAATTAGAGGATCCGGTTTCTTCTTTAACTTCATTTTTTACCTCAGATTTTGGTTGTTGATTCAATTCTCTAACCGAAGTTGCATCGACTTTTCTTAATACTTCTGCTAAAGCACTTCGTAAATTAGTAGGTTCGGTATTTTTTTGTTCTGGAGGTAAATTTTGCCTAGTGTTAGTATTATTAGAATTATTTTTTTGAATTTTATCTTTATCACTAATTTTCGACAAAATTGAGCGTAGGTTTTCTGTTGAATTGTTTGTTGGTTGAGTTCTATTTTTAAAATTATTATCTCTAGGAATTTCTTTCTTTACAGATTCTTCTCTAGATACTTTTTGTTCTGGAGTCTTTTCTTTAAAATCTTGCTTTACTTGCTGTGAATCATAAGAACTTAGAGGTTCCTCCTTCTTTTTAAAATCAACAGTGGAATTTTTATTGTTTATCCTATCTTCAGTAAAATTGCGCTTAGGTGGTTCATTTTTCCTGTCCTGATAGTCATTTTTTTTCGGCGGTGGATCATTTTTAACAGGAGTGTGTAAATCAACAATTAATTTCTCTACCTCATCCCGTCCTTTGGCATAGCTTTCTCTACTAGAAGCAATCACCATCCCCTTACATGACATGTGCGGTCTTTCAACTGGAGGTAAGGTGACAGCAGAAAATGGTGGTGAACCTATTCCATCAATCATTAGGGTGAGGTAAATTTGAGCGAAGCCTAAATTAACTAAGTCAGTAGCCAAAAATCTTGGTGAAAAAACCGTTTCCAATACTTCTGCGTCAAATGGACCCACTCTAAATGAAATAGTTGTACCGACGTTACCAAACACAGCGTTTCGAACATCTTCTTCCATTTGCTCAATATATTGGTGGGCAATAATTAAATTTAAATGGTACTTACGAGCTTCCGACAAAATATTGGCGAAGGTAGCGTTGGCAAAAGACTGAAACTCATCAACGTAGAAATAAAAGTTCGGCATGGTGCGCATTTTCTCAACAGGCAAATCGGCTCGACTCATCGCCGCCAAATAAATACGGGTGGTGAGCATCGAACCAAGTAAGTTGGCATTTGTTTCCCCCACCAAACCTTTAGACAGGTTCATGATGAGAATTTTTTTCTCGTCCATTATTTTTCTAATATCAAAACTAGAGTGTGGTTGGCCAATAATATTTCTAATTAGAGGGTTACCCGTAAATTGGCCAATTTTGTTTTGAATAGCTGGCAAAGCTTCGGCGGCAAAACGATCAGTGTAATTGGCAAATTCCTCAGTCCAAAAAGCTTTAACGGCTGGATCTTTAATATAATCTACTACTTGTTTACGATAAGCTTTGTCTGAGAAAAGTCGATTGACTGAAAGTAAGGTGGTGTCAGGGTACTCAATCAGAGCTAGTAAAGCGTTGGTAAGAATATACTCCATTCGGGCGCTCCAAGCATCAACCCAAATCTTCTTAAAGGTCGACATCAGACCCGACACCACTAGATGTCTTTTGTCTGGACCAACGTCTTCCATCACGTTGAATGAGATAGGATTACTAAGGTCAAAGGGGGCAAAATAGACTACATCCTTAATACGATGCTCAGGTACATAATCAAGTAGTGTCTCAGCCGCTGAACCGTGGGGGTCAATGAAGGCCATCCCTTCACCGTTTTGAATGTCTTGCGCCGCCATATTTTCAAGCAAGGTAGACTTACCCATTCCAGTCTTCCCCACTACATACATATGCCTTTGTCTGTCTTTGGCCTTAATACCAAAAGCTACCTGTTGACCGCGGGCATCTGTCTTTGCAAAGAAAGTAATTTTTTCGGGATCAAAACCCATATTTGATTTATTGTGTAGTATATCACCTTATTTATATCTAATATGTTAGGCTATACCTATAAAAACTACTGTTATGAAATTTAAATCTTTTTTTGAAAAGAATGGGCCAAAACCGCAAAACCAAAACGAGGTAGCCCCAGACCAGCCCCAAAAACCATCGCGAAGAAATTTTCTAAAACAAGCAGGCGCGGTAGCTATCTTAAGTAGCGGCTTAGGAAAAGGAATGATTGAAGCTGAAAAAATCAGTGAAGGAAAGACATTAGATGACTATAAACGCGACTTTACCGAACTAATTAATGAAACAGAATTAAGAGAGACTGTTTTAGAATTAAAAGATAAAATCCTCACTCGATATAACATACAAGTTATCTTAGATTTTTACACACCAAAAGACAACTCTGCTCAATTCTATAACCTTAGTGAGCTCCGTCTTACCAAACAAGTCGAAGCTTTGGAAGCAATTGTAGAGGAATTAAGAAAATACCCAGATTTTATGATTACACAGTATGGTCTAAAAAATCTAGTTGTCGCTGCTCAATCGACAAGTGAACCACGAGTGGGCGGTTATTTGAATCACGGTCATATTGATAGCCATCATAGAGAATCTCAATCAGAAGTTACCTTGGTATACGACTGGAATTCAGAACAACATGTATCAAAAGAATTCCGCTTGGAAGAAAATAGCATTTCAAAAGACACTCTTAGTGGAGAGACGGCCGAAGAAATACGTCGTAGAGGTCAGAAAAATTATTTTAGACAAACCATTCACCATGAGTTAACTCATTTTATGATTGATGAAGACGGTAGTGAAACCGCCCCTCGCCAAGAAGAATTTCTTCTAACTGAAAATTGGCAAAATTCTTTTGGTAGTTTTAATGAAGAAAACCGAAAATTATATGAAGACGAAGCATTAATAACTACTCCTGATGGTCAAATCAAATATGATTATGGAAAAATATTAGGTAGACCGATAGGATTTGCTCGTGGCTATAGTTTAAAAAACAACCAAGAGGATAGGGCTACTATTATGGAAGAAATGCTAAAAGCTTATGGTTATGGCTTTTCTAATGACTCCAATGAATCTAACAAAGATGATATTTTAATGGAAAAAATTAAAATGTTAAAAGACTACTACCTACGAGCTAGCAGCGGACTTATGAACGAAGAATACTGGAGGGGCGTCACACAAGGAGGTAGCCCTAATATGGAATATCACTTCTTACTTTGGTCTGAACGAATCATAAATACCCCCTACGCTGATTCTATTTACAAAGACCTGGTCGACGAAGAAACTTATCAAGGCTGGCAAAACAGACTCAAGCACACGCCATATGCTTGAAATTAGGAGTATCTTTAATAAAAATTAATTTCTAACCACCAAAACGCTCCTGTGCATAATTTAACAACTCTCTCACATCTTCGTTTCTATTCTCTGAACCCAAGATAATTATCGCTACCACTCTATTGGTACCTTTAACTTTAATTTTATGTAAGGTTACTGAGGTTTGGCCGGCAGCAATAGTTTCGCCTACCTTACCACCAATAAAATTATCTAATTCTTCTACTTTATTAAAATTAACTAACTCACCAAACTCTCCACCTACATGGACTGAGGGTAAATTTTGATTGACTGTCAATTCAAAAATAAAACTACGGTTGGTGTAAATGTATTGAGCCAGTCTAAGTAAATCACTAAGTGAAGCGGCGTTCTCAGCACTCAAGCCTGAAGTGTCTGCAAAGTGTGTGTCAACCATTCCTAACGCTAAAGCCTTTTGATTCATCTTAGCTACAAATTCTTCATTACCAAGTTGAGCAGCGATAACTTCTGCTGCTTCGTTGGATGACTCAACTAAAAGTAATTGCAGCAAGCTGTACATAGAAACTCGACTCCTGTCACCAAGACGAGGGATCAAAGACTGGACAAAAGTCGGCTCATTTACAAAGACCTTACTATCTAGATTGATATACTCAGCCGCAATCAAGGCTGTCATCAATTTTGTTACAGATGCAATAGGAGCGACAGTGGTCAAATCGCTCGAAGCCAAAACCGTACTACTTTCAACATCCGCGATTAAATAATGCGGGGTCTTAAGTTCAGGAATTTTAGGTTCATAAATAAAGGCTTCTTCCGTCAAAGAATCCTCATGAATTAAAACCGGAACATTAACTTTTACTAAATTAAATAATTTCTCAGCGTCATCATTACTAAGCCTAATACCCCCGCCAGAGTAATCATCTGCCACTGGAGTGCCGTTCTCGAAGTATGGCCAACCATTGATAAATAAATTACCCTGAAAAGCTATAGTCCAAGGTTGGTAGACCTGACCAACGCTAGAGAAATATTTTTCCTTCTTAAATTCAACTTTATACAGTCCAGCTGGTGTTTGCCACCAAGAACCTTTTTCACCCTTAGCTTGGATTTTGGCACTAAATTCTAAAATACCCTTATCAAAATATCGTAACTGCATAGCGGATAAGTCAGCTTCAATAAAAGTGGTCTCCGCTTCTACAAAAGCCTCTAATGTTTCGGCGAAAAAATTTGGTTGAGTCAAGGCTACCTGAACACCATAATTAAGTTGCTTAACATTACTAGTTTCATATTCGTTTAATGAAACCTTAGGAATTGAAGCAGTATTAAACGATGAAAAAGTTTGCACTCCCAAAAAACCAGCCGCAAAAATAAAAACGAAAGCTGCTAAGGGGAGTAAAAATACTGACGTGTACTGACTAATATTAGATTCCTTTTTTCTTTCTAACAATGGCTTCTTAGCGGGATACGGAATCAAGGCACCATTTCCTGGCGTTGGGGTATCTTCAGCTTGATTTATAGCGTAAAACCGTCGCCTGGATGATTCGTCTTGCATACTCTATATGATACCTTACTATCCATCCCAAAAGCGGCAGCTTAGCCACAGTTGAGGCCCGACTACAAAGTAGTCGGGCCTTGTATCTGCTGGTTATACCATCAGATACTTGTGGTTGTCTTCAATTTTTTGATTTGTTGCCAAACCTGACTTGCCTTCTGCATCACTGGTGACCTGCCGTCGTATTGACCAGACATCACCTCCTCAACTTCACGGTTGCAAAGATTGTGGATTAGATCACTAAACTCAGCTTCCAGCGTCTCAATCGAATTGTTGTTGGATAAAACTAACATTTTCAATTACTCCTAAAACTAAGGCAGAATATAGTAAAAACCTATTGTTCAATACTGTCAAGTTGGGAAGTGTCATCCCCAGCATCCTTAATTCATAGTCTTTATTGTTGTAGCTCTCGGTCAGAAAATAGTGGTTCGGTTGTCTCCACGAATGAATCATCTCCCCTTTCACCATTTCCTTTATCAATACGAGTAAAGTATAGAGTACGCCGCAACATATAACCAATTAAAATTAAAGAAGCGCCCAAAAAAGCGACGATGTACTGTCTCCAACCTTCTGGTAGGCCCAAAAATGGAACTAGGGTTAAGATGATTCCAATAAAAAAGACGAGTGTTTCTTTAGACATAGGGGCAGTATACCGTACCTACTTAACAAAGCACAAATAATTCAATTCTACGCTTTTTAATTAATGGAAAAGCCCTACCCAGATTTGGTTAGGACTCTTGATGGTAGTTACCAGAGCAACTACTTTGTTTTGGGAGGCTTTTTTTTCGAAAAGAGTGGGTGTTGTGACATCTTCTCCAAACTATTGAAAATTGGATCAAAAGGTACTTGGCGCTTGTTTGGTTTGTGGCTAGCCGAAACTATTCCCCGCTTTCTCATTTCACAATAGAGAAGCACAAATGAGGTCTCGACCGAACCCAAGGCTTGACAGCTCTGCTGCAAAAGTGGAATTCTATCTTGACTAACTTCACTTTTGGCAGCTTGGTACAGAGTTTCCAACTTATCGTTTGAGAGCTTGGAGACCTCAACTTCATTCAAATCTACCATGTGTTTATCCATTCTTGAATCTCCAGTTAAAGACCAATAGGCAATCCCAATCGTAACTATTATGAACTAAGCTGTCAATCTGATAAAGACCGAACGCGAGGCGTTCGGTCTTTGAAACCTTAGGGAGTCTAGTCCTTCAATTGTTACTCACCGCGGCCAATATTTGACTGCCGGCTTCATGGCTTTCTGCTGATAGTCCTCAATCGATTCCATGACGCTTTGATGCCACACCTGACCGAAAAAAGAAAATACTGCCAGCAAACCAAAGGGCATGAGATGTCGACTTTCAATACCCAGGGACTGAAACCAGCCGACTTCCATAACTCCCAGGAAACAGGACCCGGCAACAAACAAAGTCGAGACTGTCAAAAAGAATCCTGACATAATCCCGACTCCAATAAACCAGACTGGAATAGAGCCAATGAGACGTCCATCATCGTCCAAAACAGGGATACGGCAAAAGTGAAGCATTTCTGTTCCTTTAACAGTTGCGAGATTGAACGAAACCAATCCAAACTATAACACTTTTTTCTAACTAATCAAGACCACAAACTCCCCTCTTATCTTGTCAGGATGGTTAGTGAAATATTCCAACACCTCAGTCGCTGTCCCCTTCACCACCTCCTCAAACATCTTAGTCAACTCTCTAGCCACTATCACTTGTTTATCATCAGCCAGTTCACCTTTGAGTGACTCTAAAGCCTTCATGACGCGGTGCGGGGATTCATAAAAAATCACTGGACGCTCTTCAGTAGCTAGCTCTCTAAAAAAAGTCTGCCTACCCTTTTTATGAGGAGCAAAACCCAGAAAGACGAAACTATTGCCGGTAATCCCAGCAATGGAGAAGGCGGCAGTCAAAGCCGAAGCTCCTGGAATGGCATCAATACGAACGTCTGGAGCTTCACTCCGGACACGCGCCACCAACATCACTCCCGGGTCACTTACTCCTGGTGTGCCAGCATCACTTACCAGAGCAATACTCTTACCCTCATTTAAATCATTTAAAACTTCCACGTGAACACTTTCAGAAGCATGAGCATCGTAGCGCTTGAGCTTGGCTTTGAGGCCATGGTATTTGAGTAAATTACCGGTCACGCGGGTGTCTTCACACAGCACGTAATCAGCCGCACCAAGCACTCGAAGAGCCCGCAAGGTAATATCCTCCATGTTTCCAATTGGTGTAGCGACAATTGATAGAGTTCCTGTCATAAGTTTATTATACAAAAAAATAGTGCGCTGCCGAAGCCGTGCACTATTTTCCACCGTAGTAGTGGAAAAGTTTAGAAGAGGTTTTCATACTCCCCCAAACGCTGCTCGGGATTTTTCATCTTGTACCGCATGGCGATACGGAAGACCCTTTTCCAGGAAATCCAGAATTCCCGGACGGGCCGGGGACATATCTTAAGGAACTTTTTCATCGTTTTCTCCTGTGTGTTGGTATCTTTTAATACTACCATATTTCTCATATTAAGTCAAGTTTTTGTCTGGAATCAGGCAAAAAGGCAGGTCGCTTGCGACCTGCCTTTGTTTTCCTCCTTTTCTTCAATATGATGGATTATGGAAAACTTTGACCAAACTTGGCTTCAATTTCTTCCTCCATCCGGCCGGCAAATACAGATAAACTAGCTTCAAAGGCTCCAAGATGAAACGATTGCGAAAATTAATAGACTCACCCTTGACCGGGTGATATTCGATTGAATTTGCTACATCCAGACCATACATCTGGGCGACCAGCAGACGAGTCCGTCGCAAGTGTTGGCTAGATGAGAAAATGCTTATAGAGACGGCTGGATTGTCTAATCCACGCAAGAACTCAAAAAAAGCTTCGAGTTCAGCCCTAGTATTGAACGTCTTGGCCCTAAGCACAATGACATCTTCACCCGGGCAGCCCCGCAAGAAGAGCCAGTTATACATCATCTCGGCCATGGTTTCTTTTTTACCATGGTGGTAAGGTGAGATACCGGCTGTAATCACGATATTTTTGCACCCAGTTTCCAGAGACGAGTAGGCTTCTTCCAGCCTAGCAATAGTTCTTGGACCAAGTCTTTTTCCATCAGATGATAAATCACAACCCAGCACCAAGGCGTATTCCGCACAAGACATTTCACACCTCCAATTTTAGGCTAGAAAAATAGAAATAATTAGGAACTACAACCTATATTATACATTTAAAAACCTACTTGGTCAATTCACTAGCTACGTTTGTGATGTCCCCCGCTCCCATTACCAAAATTACAGAGTCAGCCGGACTAGTCTTTTTTATTTCTTCAATGGCGGCTCCTTGAGTCAAAAAATTCACCGCTGCAATATTTTTTTTCTTCAAGGCTTCAGCTAACTGTTCGCTTGAAACACCAGAAATATTTTCTTCCCGGGCAGCGTATATGGGCAATAAGATTACCTTATCAGCTTTGGCGAGGGCCTCCACAAAATCATCAAATAGCTCCTTGGTTCTAGTGTAGGTGTGTGGCTGGAAAACAACAGTTAAGGGTTGGGTTGGGTATAATTCCCTTACTCCGGCAATCGTTGCCATAATCTCAGTCGGGTGGTGGCCATAATCGTCATAGACCTGGACTTTTCCATTGTCATTAACAAAACTTCCTTTGTATTCAAAACGTCGCCAAGTACCGGCAAAATTTTCTAGCGCATTATCATTAACTTCTCTATCTATTCCTAAACACTTGGCTACGGCCGTCGCGGCAGCAGCATTGAGACGATTGTGTAGTCCTGGTTGTCGTAAGGTTAGTTTCAAATCTAAATATTGTCTGTAATCAATTATTTTTGCTGATACACCGGCTAAAATTGGTTTTATATCTGGGTGACTAGTATCAGTCACAAGGTAACCAGCTTCTGGCACAGACAAAGCCATGGTATGAAAAGCATCCTGGACGTCAGCTAGATTTTTGTAATAGTCGACGTGTTCAAATTCTAGATTTGTTATCACCAAAATATCCGGTTTAAGATATAAAAAATCCCGCCGGTATTCGCAAGCTTCCACGATAGCGTATTTACTTTTACCACCTCTAAAATTACTCCCCGTCTTACTCCTTAGTGAGCCAATAATTGCAGTTGGATCTAATCCAGCTTCTTCTAAAACATCAGTCAACATCGCAGTGGTAGTGGTTTTTCCATGTGTACCAGAAACAGCAATTAAGTAATATTCATTGGCCACCAGACCAAGAGCTTCAAAATAATTAACCATTGGTACACCTAAAACTCTCGCCGCTTTCATTTCTTCCTGCTCCTCTGACATTGCCTCAGTGTAAACAACCATATCGATATCAGAAGAAAGATTAGAGGCAGTTTGTTGTGGGAAATAATGCACCCCTTCTTTCTCTAGGGCTTCAGTAAGCTTTGAGGCCACCCGGTCTGAACCACTCACCTGCTTTTTTTCTCGCAAAAAAAACCTTGCCAAAGCTGACATCCCAATGCCACCAATCCCAATGAAATGAATTTTTTTTATCTCGAGCAAAGAAATAGCTTTATTCATATGCCTCTAATAGATTAATAAACTCATCATTTCTTTCATACTCATTTTTATATTGTCCGAAGGAAGCGAAGGCAGGTGAAAAAAGAATCACCTCTGGTGAGGAGGCCTTGAGTCTAGCTTCTTCGACCGCCACTTTCAGATTTTCTACCACTACTACATCTTGATAACCAGCTTTTTCTAAACTGAGTAAAAGTTTTTCTGTACCAGTTCCCGGAATCAAAATCACTTGCTTACACTGCATAGTGATAGCGGCTATCAAGTCGGTATTATCAATATCTTTATCAGCTCCGCCAGCAATCAAAACTATGTTTTTATCCCCTTCAGCCAAAGCTTTGATAGCCGCTGTAGTGGCTTGTGGAGTGGTGGCATTATTGTCATTATAAATCCTTACTCCATCAATAGACTTCAACATCTGTAGACGTCCCTCCACCCCAGGAAAAGTAGCTAGCCCAGAGAAGATTTCTTCTTCGGTTAGACCAGCTGCCTTCAAGGCCTCATAAGCTAAGGCCGCGTTGAGGCGATTGTGCTCACCAGGCATTGAGAGCAACATATCTTCAGGTAAAACCGAGGCGTCGGCCAGCACTACTTCCTGTCCTAAAGTGCCGGGTAATTTTTGGGCGCGGGTGAATACCTCTGGAGTAGTAATTAAAACTCCACTTTCTTCTTGATGTAAAAAAATCTGCGCCTTATCTAAGAAATATAAATCCATCGCCTCCTCTTTGGTCTTGCCACCTTTAATATAATAATTAAGATGATCTTCCATGAAATTAGTAAAGACAGCTATCTGCGGACTAATTTCAGCCCAACCAAAACCTTGCAGTTGCCATGAATCAAGTTCCATTACGCAAAGTGAATCTTCCTCAACTTCCCTTAGAAGCTGAAGATTTGAAACCCCACGGATATTGCCTCCTAGTAGCACTTTCTCACCAGTCACCACTGAGAGAACATGATGAATCATGTGAGTGACCGTACTTTTCCCTCTCGTACCTGTTACCCCAATAATTGGCACTTTAGAAATTTCCGCAAATAAAGCGGCGCTTTGGACTAATCTAACCCCAGCTTTTTTACACTCAACCAAGACTGGTTCTTGAAGCGGTGCTCCAGCTCCCACTACCACCAAATCAGCCTCCTTAAAATCAGCGAAGTCGTAGGGACCAAATTTGAAAGTGATGTTTTCGTACTTGGATAAAGCCTCGACCGCGGGCTGCATTACTTCGGCAGAGGCGTCATCCACCACCAACACCTTACCGCCAGCTTCAGCAAGATAGGCCGCGTCACCAATCCCGCGCCCGATTAGACCTACTCGCATCAGAGTTATTTTTTTATCCCTAAAGTATTCTTGACCTAACATTTCACTATCATACGTAAAATTAGACGAATTACCAACAAAAAATAAAATTCTCTATCATGCTAAGCTATAGGAAATTATGACCAAGAAAAGAAAGTTTTTTAATATAGTGGTTTTTCTATTAGTCTTCATTGGTATCTTTTTTGCTTCTTTATCCCTAACAAAGTATGTGGCTGAAGATGTTGGTATTCAAAAAATGATTCAAGAATTTGGCTACTTGGGAATACTTATTATTAGCTTTGCCGCCGGGATGAATACTTTAGTACCAATTCCAGCAGCCACTTTTGTACCAATATTTACCGCTGCCGGTATTCCATTATATGTAGTTATCATTTTATTAATAATTGGCACCATGGTTGCCAATTTAGTATCTTTTGCTATCGGTGTTTACGGGGGTAAAATTGTCGAATCACACTACCCTAAAATACAAAGTAAATTACTCCAATTCTACAAAGGTAAAGAAAAGTGGTTGCCATATTTTGCTTTTGCTTTTTCGGCTTTCTTGCCAGTACCAGACGAAATATACCTAATTCCACTGGGAATAATGGGGATAAAATTAAGGCAAATAATAATTCCACTTTTACTTGGAACCATTGTCTACCAAACCCTAACCGCCCTTGGAGTAGATAATATTTTCAAACTTTTTCTATAGAAATTGTGCACTTTATGATTAGTGGACAAGTCTTGTTGACTAATAATACTTTGCTATACTTACCATATGCAATCAAGAAAATTAGAGCATTATAAATTTTTCCAACCGTTCGCTTGGACACTTTGTGTCAGTTTTGCAGGTTTTGTAGCTATGTTAGCCCTTCAACTTAATACTCAAATTGAAAGATTAAGTGATTCATCTATCAGTTTTGAGCAAAGATTACAGAATGTAGAGGCAATAGTTGGAACTGCTCCAGAGAAAGGAGTTCAATAGAAATAAGCCACTGTAAATAAGTGGCTTATTTCTATTGAGACGAGCAACGACATGTAATGAGTAAACCCTTACATTTTTTTGTTGTTTCTGGTATAGTAGCGAGCACATTGAATTAATGTAGAAGCCCGTGTGCGCGCGAGCTGAAAATTCTGATAAAGAATTTTCCTGTTCGCAAAGCGAATTGCTGATGTTTACGAGGCAATAGGGTTGGTTATTCGAGTGGAGAAAAGCTTTTGTTTCTTTTGTGCGCGCTTAGCTCAGTTGGCTAGAGCATTCGACTGATACTCGAAAGGTCCTAGGTTCGACCCCTAGAGCGCGCACAAAACACGCAAAAGCTTTTTCTTTTGGAACATTTCACCAGGTCCTAGGTCTTTAAAATGTCTCCCAGACATTTTAAACCTATCCGCGCACACGGGCTTTTATTGTACCTGCGCGAGCTATAAATATTGATTTGTATCAATATTTATCCGATTCGAGCAGGGCGAAGAAAATGACGATATTTATGAGTCATTAGGGAACATTACGTATAGTAATTTTCCCGTTCGCAGGTTTGTTGGAGCCACGTAAATTTCTGAAAGAAGTTACCTGTGTCTGCAAAATACGCCAAAGTTTTTTATATTTGCATCTTCGATCGCCCACTTACAAAGGCTAGCTACTTATTTGTCTCTTTATTCGCTTCGTTTATAAAAATTCATTATTTATAAATAAAAAAAGATAAAAATAACAGCGCAAGTTTATGGATTCTTTAGAATCCATAAACTTGCGCTGTTGGGCATCAAAATATCTGTGGCATTCCCAAAATTACCAGCAGTAAAGCCAGGGCTACTTTGCTCATATAGAAGCACTCCTCGTTGACTTCAAAAAGCTCTGGGTTGCGAAATGACTCCTCATCTTCAAAATCCATCTCGACTCTCTTTAGTTGTGTTCCTTCACCACGAAATCGTGGAGATTAGGAAGATGCAGAAAACGCAAATGGTGGGTACGTACTGCCACCACCAAGTCAGACGAAAGTTATATTTCTCCATTAAGAACGCTGGCCGATATGGCCGAAGTTGGTCAGCCAGCATTAAAACATATCTGGATTAATTATCCTAATCAAAAGTTTTTGTTTTACTTATTTACACACTTAGTATTTAAAAATATAAAAAGTCGGGGTGACGAGGAGTCATAAAGACTTCCTGCCACACCCGACTTCATTCGCCCTTGGATCACAAGATCCTTAGACGAAGTAGAGGCTCAGGCCAATGATTGTCGCTATGAGCAACAACCACCACCCAGTACCGTTGCTGCGGAAATGCCATCGTATGTCCACCAACTTGGGGCGAGCCCAGTGATAGAAACGATGGGGCCCGTTCTCGAGCACCAACACAAGGCCGACGATAAACGTGGCCAAGGAGCCTACCCACAGGGACAAAAACCATCCCTGTCCATACACGAGGCAACCAGCTCCAAAGCTGCCGACAGCCGTAAGCAAAAACAAGCTGCCGATGAATTCACGCTCAGAAAATTTCATGAGGACTCCTCTGCCAAAATGGCTTTGAATTGAACTCGGCGTAGAGTGAATCTAAGCCGCCCTTACTTCAAATTTTATTATAGCATGTTTTAACCAAATAGTCAATAATATGGTGATTTCAGCGTTACTTAATGTAAAATACGCTATACTTAGCCTAATATGAAAAAAATCCTCTTGGCTAGTTATACCCTTTTGCTATTTACCTTCCCTTTCTTAACTCACGCCCAAGGCACCCTGCAAAGTTTACTGTCTAACATTCCAGTCTTTTTAGGTAACGTAGTTATTCCTTTTCTGTTTGGAATCGCTTTTTTAATTTTTATTATCAATGTCGTTCGTTACTTTATTTTTGAAAGCAACAATGAACAAGGGCAGGAAAAAGCAAAGTCACTTATCATATACAGCACAGCCGCCTTTGTCTTTCTACTAATATTTTTTGGCATTGTAAAGTTATTTGTTGATACAACCGGTTTACAAAACCAAGCTCCTCCTTGTTCAGATTACATAAAGAAAACAGACCCTAGTAAATGCCCTTAGTTTTTATTGTCCGCTTTAGTTTAAGACCCATAACAGAAAAGACCAAAAACACGAAGTGTTTTTGGTCTTTTCTGTTACGTATGCAAGCAATTTTGCAAAAGGAGAATTTACAATCTCTTTTGTCTTATCCTAAAAGTCCGGTCTTTCCCTGGGGTCTGATACTATTTCAGAGAATTAAGTATCATCTCTCGTTATATGCTCAATTGAGGCATATAACATCGACCAATTAGCCGTGAGTTAAAGGGTCACCCCTATAATCCGACGTGTCCAATTGGAATTAATCCACGACCAGCTTCCGCTAGCCGTGCCTTGTTACGACTTAGTCCTTGTTATCGAGTTTACCGTCGGCCCACGCGAGGTGGGACTTCGGGCACTCCCGACTCCCCTGACTTGACGGGCGGTGAGTACAAGGCTCGGGAACGTATTCACCGCGGCGTTGCTGATCCGCGATTACTAGCGATTCCGGCTTCATGAGGGCG
>JBGSSW010000014.1:0-38665 GCA_041736805.1 Minisyncoccia bacterium | reverse complement strand
ATAAGACAATTGGCTACTATAACCAAAGACGGATTCACTCCGCTTTTAAGCTACCACCGGCGGTGTTTGCAAAGAATTATCAACTCGAGGTATCATTAAAAGACTTAGAAAAGGTGTCTTAATTTTGGGGTACCTTCCAGTGACCGTGGATATAGCATATTCCATATTGACTTGCATAAGTTAGTTTCTGAATTTGTTGAACATGCAAATAAACAAGGATACAACCCACCTCCTCCAAAGAATATTCAACAGCCTACTGAAACTACACATGATGAAGACAAACCATTCTAAGCGACTAAAAGAAGCGGCACTTGAGTACCTAGACCAAATGAAAACAGTCATCCCGCTTAATGGTAAAAAGGCCATTATAAGTGGCTGGGCTAGCGATGAATATAAACCAACTCATGATGACGTTGAGAAATGGTTTCAACAGTTTGGGGAAAAACTAACAGGTATTGGTCTGAGAACAGGATATACGGATGATATATTCGTACTCGACCTTGAGGTTGAACAAGACTTATCAAAACTCGATTTACCAAAAGACGGCGTATGTGCCAAGAGTGGACGTGACGGAATTCATTATTACTTTTCAGATATTGGGGAGGATAGCTGGGAATTCACATCAACAAATCTCAAGAAGTACGGAATCGAAGGAGACGTTAAGGGCAACAGACAGTACATTGTCGCCCCACCCTCGATACATCCTGATACTGGAAAAGAGTATGAATGGATTGAACCTCTCGGCTCACTGGAATAGAACTCGGCTCTAAGGTATCGCTCTCGTGCTTGAATACTTGTCAGAACCATCGCTGCTTGCAGGCGGACGTCACTAGTAACCAACGTCTCATTAACCAGCTCATGTTTGACTTCATCGTAGGTCTGGTACCGTCTCCCTCGTATAGCCATACAGAATGGTGAGCTGTCAGCAAAGTGTATCTGACAAGCAACTGACTTTATTGCTTCCAGATTTTCTCTGTTCAAACTGTAGCCGTGCAACACAATATGAACATTTGTACGTGACGCCAGCTCGTTGATATACCACCAGAGATTCTGCAAATCTTTTCGGGAACGCTGGCATCGGCAGTTAATGGAAATAAAAGGAACCTCACTAGAATTTGAACTTAAGTAAACAACCCACATGTCCAATAAATATGGGTGGGGTGCAAAGACATTGGGTATTACTTCAATACCTCGTACACTCATTTCTTCTCCCACTGCGAGTGTGCGGTTGGTGTTCACTACTTGTCCATAACTACAACTGTTGGGATTCACTGAGAAATCTGGCGTCGTCGAAATGTTTATACCAGCAGACTTGAGTTGGGTGTATACATCCAAGCTGTATTTGTCACGGTTGAACCCTTCAATAAGTAGGTCAGGTCCAGAGTAAAAAAGTATTTTTTCACTGCTAGCGTACACTTGTGAAGTAGCGAACGCTAAATCAGGTGACGTACCAGATTTATAACTCCACACCCCGTGCTTTTTCTGTCGGGCGTATGGGTACAGGTCTTCAAGCGTGATTCCTAAGTGACTACTATTAAGTGACAGCGGCTTATATTTAAAGTCTTGAGTTGGTATAGGGATGTATATTGGTAGCGCGTTACCAACGCCACTCACAATCTTATTGCCCAACTCAAATCCCTTTCCCTCGTCTTGGTACTCGTCACGGTAAGGGTGTTTACACGAAAGTACTCCTTCATTATGAACGTCCTCACAACAACGAGTTGTGTCGTTTTTAAATACCAAGGGCAGCTCTGGTATTAGTGTGTCAGCTTCACAAAAAAGTGAATTGAAGTTTATAGTAGGGTTATCGTTGTCGGAACTCGGCATAGTAGGTAATACTGTCCTGAGTTCGCTCTATCACAACTGTGATTTTGGTGTAGGTTACTCCCTCATTGGAACAGCGAGTAATTAAGTCTTGATAATGTTTGTTTACAACACCAACGACAAGTCCTAAATGTAGAATCTCGTATTTGGTATTGAGTTGAAGTTGTGCACCTTGTTTCAGTAAACCACTCTTGTTTAGTTTAATACGAAATACTGATGGGCATACGTTACCTCCTGTCGCAGATCCGCCTTCACCAGAACCTCCTTTCAAACGAGAAAGTGGTTGTCTGTCTGTTTTCTTCTGTAAACTACTTGATGAACCCATGATATTGTTGTTAGTGATTATTTAATTGTGGTGGCACCGTCATTTTGATATACTGAGGGTGACGCCGACAGGGTGGACATTCCAACCCTTATCGTGTAGTTTAATTGTTTAGTTTTGTTTAATCAAGCTTGACTATTAATATTTTACGTGTTACAAAAAATACTATGAATTATAGCGATAACTCTTTTGGCCAAACCATTCGTGAAGCCAGACTCGCTAAGGGTATGACTCAGGCGGAACTAGGTTCCCTACTGGGCTATTCGTCGATGGCCATTTCACATTTTGAGAAGGGTACTAGGTCTATACGTGAGGACGAATTGGTGAAGATGACACATATACTTGGACTCAACAAGGCTCAACCTGTTGCAAGTTCTACTACTCTATTCCGTGCAACAAGTACTCGCGGAGGAGCATCGGCCAGTGAGCGGTCACTTCAAGCTTTCGATAAGTTTATTGCTGAAAAATATGGCACTAACTCCAACTAGTAAAAAAGCGATTGAAGCTACTGCTAACAATCTACTAAAAAGTGCTGAGCAATCATCTACTCCAATTGACTTACATAAAGTAGCTAAAGTGGTTGGTTTGAACGTTGAGTACTTTCCATTCCCAGATGAAATTTCTGGTCTGCTGAAAAAGGAGTTGGGGGTCATTGGAATCAATGAACACCAACACCCTAAGCGACAACGTTTTACACTTGCACATGAAATTGGCCACTATGTTTTAGGTCACAGTATGAATGTGAGCAAAGATTTAATCGACGACCATTTGACTGATTCTGCTTCAGCCACAGAGAGAGAGGCTAATTATTTTGCTTCTGCTTTGCTGATGCCGTCCAGTCTGGTTAAGGAAGCCTGTAAAAAGGATATGAATATAAAAAAGCTTGCTGAACAATTTGAAGTAAGTGAACAGGCAATGACCATTCGGGTATTAGAATTAGGCTTAATTTAATCATTTCAACTAAACAGTGGGACAGGTGTTTTAATACCTGTCCCACAAAAGGAACGGTTATTCCCCTCGAATGGGGATGTTTAACAGATATTAACGGACTACGTTAACAGAGGTTAATAGGCAGTGGGACATCTTTTCTAGTGAGTGTCCCCCAATATTCACCTTGTATTGTAGGACATTATTTGTAAAAAGTGTCCTACAATAAAGCAAATCTGGAAATACAATCACAAGGAATTACCACCACTGCTTGCATGCCTAGCCAGAATGAAACTAGCCCAACAATTACAATAATTATTGAAGCTCTTAATTTAGATACCATTTTAAGATTGTAACTTATTCATGGACAGACTTTCTTGTGAAAGATTGCTAAAATCAATGTATGCCAGATTCTGGAGAAGTAAGACTAGAAGAAATTGAAGATAGGGTTATTTTGCTGAGTCTGGCAAAGACATACAAGCCATACATGGATGGAAATGACGGAGTAATTTTAGATATAGCAAAACAGGCTTGGAGTCTTGGTAAAGAGCGGGAAGCTAGAGATTTAGTTGATTATGCACTAGCTGTTTATCAAAATATAGTCGTTGGCGTATTTACCGTAAACAAATGGAAAAAAGCTATGATTGACAGTACAAAATGGGAATTTGAAGGAGAAGTTGCTCCAGAAGACATAAAAAACAAATATTTATATAAAAAGATACCAATGGCTTTTGGTGAAGGGCAGTATTCTTCTCATATATACGTCAACTGCAACCCCAATTGATGTTTTGTGGGACAGACTTTATGGATGAATTTCCTGAGTTTGAAAGACGTTCATTAGATGCCCTGCGTCAACCTTTGGAAGATAGAGTGGTCAGCATTTCACGTATCCAAGGTACGGCTTTATTTCCAGCTGACTTTATCTTAGTAGCAGCAATGAATCCTTATCGAGGAGCGGAAGACGGTACCAAGAACTTAGCTCGAGCGATGATGGAAACTTACAAAGGTAAGGTATCTGGACCAATCTTAGATAGAATTGACTTATGGATTGAAGTTCCACACATTGATTATGAAACCTTGACTAACTTACAGAGAACAACAAATGAAACTAAAGAGGCTCGTAATAAGATTTCCGTTGCCCGTAAAAAGCAAAAAGACAGACTCAAAGACAGAGGGGTAAATACTAACGCCGAAATGACAAGTCGTGATATAGATTATTGTATTTCGCTTAATGAAGAAGTCTCTAATCTACTTAAACTTTCTTCAGAGAAATTAAACCTTTCTCCTCGTAGTTACCACCGACTAATCAAAGTAGCTAGAACTATTGCTGACTTAGGAGAAGCTGAGGAAATTCTAACGGAACACGTTCTTGAAGCGCTCCAATATAGAATACAAACATAAAATTATTGTTGTGGTTGGTTCTATATTAGAAATATAGTCGCTTTAAATATTTTGTAAAAAAAATTTATGTGTTGTTTGCTTATTGGTATTCTTGAGGCTACTATATGAAATGAATTATGAACTCCCTCATTGTTGATAAAATAAATCTATTTCTTCTAATACTTTCCTTTGGGGTAGCCTATTTAATTCCTTTTGAATTACTACTCATTTCGTATGCCTTCCTTGGACCATTACATTACTTAACAGAAATTTCATGGCTACATGATAGAAAATACTTCACTCTCTTGCCTGGTGACCCGATTTATTTAACGGTTGGTTCTTTTATAATCCTCTTTGCTGGAGCAGCTGTCCTTCCTAACTCGGTTGAACTAGTTTGGATTTTGTTACTAATTGCCTTTTGTACTGCTTTTATACGTACAGTATGGAGCCGATTATTGATAATTTCCTTAGGACTACTTTTGCTACTGCCTTGGCTTGGGTCTACCTCAAGCTACGCAACTGCCGTACTAATACCGACGGTTGTTCATGTATATTTATTTACTATCGCATTTATGATCTTTGGGGCACTAAAAGCAAAGAGTGTCCTGGGTTTTATTAATAGTGCTTTATTTTTCCTTGGTGGGATATTACTTTTTGCTTTACCTCAATTAAATCTACAAATTTTTCAGCCTATGTAACAGCGCATTATGATTTTTTTGGAGGTATTGCTGCGGCCTTTGGACAAATACTACAAATTCCTGTTGAGGTGATTTTACCAAGTATTGCTAGCTTCTTAGCCTTTGCTTACACCTACCACTATTTAAATTGGTTTTCTAAAACCTCAATTATCGAGTGGCACGCTGTAACCTGGAAGCGCGCCCTCGTTATTGGTATTCTCTACGCTACTTCTGTCGGGTTATATCTGTACGATTATGCTACCGGTTTCATCGTACTATTATCTTTAAGTTTCTTGCATGTCGTCTTGGAATTTCCTTTAAACTTTAAAACAATCTATGGTGTGTACCAAACAATAACTAAGAAAAAGTAAATCTTTTTACTCCTTCCAATTCGCTAAGCCTATGCTAAAAAACCTAAAGCTCTCTACGCGAGCTTTAGGTTTTTTAGCACCTCCTAATTAAAAAGGATTACTTGCCCCGCGCACTTCAAAGTGTAGGTGAGATCCAGTCGAACGGCCGGTATTACCTACAGCACCAATCACCGATCCTTGTGTAACGTAAGCTCCAACCCCAGCACTATTACTTGAAAGATGGGCATATAGAGTCTGACTTCCATTTGAATGACGGATAACTATGTATTGTCCATAACCACCGTTCCAGCCAGAATTTTTAGAAACAATTACTTCACCAGACGCGGCGGCTCTAACCGGAGTACCAACCTTAGCTGCTAAATCAACCCCATTGTAGCCATGTATACCTTGTGATTTAACTGCTCCCGGAACAGGATGAGCTAACCAACCTCCACCGATACTTCCACCTGAAGTTTTAGTCGGGGAAGCATAGTTAGTAACGGTTGGGGCTGTATGCATCGCTCCTCCAGGCACGACTACAACTGAACCGACAGATAGTCCTTCCTCGGCACTTAATTCATTGTAAGAAATAATTTCTTCAGCATCTCCATCATACTTTTTAGCGATGCTATTTATGGTGTCTCCCTTTACTACAGTATGTCTAACCCCAACAATTGGTAGAATTATTAAAACTTGTCCTTCTTTAATGCTACTAGCTCGAGTTAAATCATTCGCCCACATGATGGTGTTAACCGTCACACCATACATATCCGCGATATGGGAAATTGTATCATCTGCTCTAACTGTATAAATACTTATCTCGCCAGATTGAGCTCTAGTACTAGCAATCAAATCTTTACCTACTGGTCCAGCGGAAACTAAAGCCCCTTCATTTACCTGTACCTCAGCTCCTCCTCTCGCCCCCAAATGATTAGGATTTTGGCCAGATGCTAATAATGGGACATCAATCGGTGAACTGTTAACAAACAATAATTCTGGTGAGGAATTAAGGCTATCATTACTTTGATTCTTATTAAAAATACCAGCTTGAACTGATATAGGGATGACGATAACAAAAAATATAGCTATGTACTCTAAAAAAAGCCATAGCGAGGAGACGTTTTTTCCCTTATATTTCACCTGATTCACTCCAGTTGAGTTTGATGTTGAATCAGAATCTTTTAATGTAGATTTTATACGAAGTTTGTTATGGACTCACCGCTATTCAGTCATTACGGAAAATTTCGGAAACAAAAAGAGGTCTCTCGACCCCACTTGGGAACTCTGTACTTTTATTAGTACAAACATAATTCTACTAAACGAGCAGGACTGCGCAATTGACGAATACACATTTAACGTAATAATTTGATTTAAATTTATTAACCTTTGTTTTAAGCCAAGAAAATTACTATTGACTAATAGTAATTTTCGTTTTTAAATTTTATGAGTACCTTAATTCTTCCAACCCTCTTTACTGTCTCCTTGCATGATATAGTAGTGTTTCATTTTAATTATGCTTAGCAAATCTTATTTAGAAGGATTAAATGACAAACAACGTGAAGCGGTGATTCATACGGAAGGACCACTTTTAGTCTTAGCTGGAGCAGGTTCAGGAAAAACCCGTGTTATTACTCATCGTATTGTCCACATCATCCATCAAGGAGTTGCCCCTTTAAATATTCTAGCTGTTACTTTTACTAATAAGGCCGCCAAGGAGATGCGTGAGCGAGTAGAGACTTTGGTTAAAAAATTCCCTCCTTCACAACGGGCGGCTTTGGACTCATTGCCAGTCGTGACAACCTTTCACGCTTTAGGAGTTAGAATTTTGCGTGAATTTCATGACACATTAGGTTTGCCGAGGCATTTTACTATCTACGACCGTGCCGATAGTCAACGAGCGGTTAAAGCCGCCCTAGAAAAGGCTGGTTACAACCCCAAGGAATTTGAGCCTAGAAAAATACTGGGTAAGATTTCAAGAGCCAAAGGAGACGCTGTGACCATGGAAACCTACAAACTTTCAGCCAATAATTTTCCTGACCAAGTGGCCGCAAAAGTTTG
Source organism: Minisyncoccia bacterium (assembly GCA_041736805.1). GTDB lineage: Bacteria > Patescibacteriota > Minisyncoccia > Phycocordibacterales > UBA918 > OLB19. The sequence continues at coordinate 31,127 of JBGSSW010000014.1, read as the reverse complement.
GGAAATATATGAATCGATCCTCCATGAGGAAAGTGCTTTGGATTTTGACGACTTGTTAATAAAAACTTTGTTATTAATCAAAAATAATTCTTTTATCCAAGAAAAACTTCAGGCGCGGTTTAAGTACATTCACGTCGACGAATACCAAGATACCAATGCCGTTCAATTTTCAATCGCTCAGTTATTGGCCGGGGAGAAGAAAAATATTTGCGTTGTTGGTGACATTGATCAGAATATTTATTCGTGGCGTGGGGCAGATATAAAAAACGTCCTACAATTCGAAAGAGAATTTTCTGGAGCTAAGACAATCTTACTCGAAGAAAACTACCGTTCCACCAAAACAATCATTGCCGCTTCAAATGAAATAATTGAAAAAAATAAAAATCGCATCGCTAAAGATGTTTTTACCAGTAACGAAGAGGGGGAGAAAATCACTCTTTACGCCGCCATGACCGGGCAAGACGAGGCTGAATACATTGCTCTAGCTGCAAAATCTTTAATTGAAGAAGGAAATGATCCTGATGATATCGCCGTCTTATACAGAACAAATTTTCAATCCCGCGCTTTGGAAGAAGCTTTTTTAAATTACCAAGTTTCATACCAATTACTTGGAACAAAATTCTACGAGCGTAAGGAAATTAAAGATGTACTCTCTTACTTACGTCTGGCCCTAAACCCAGGAAGTAACGCCGACCTAGTACGAATTATAAACGAACCAGCGCGAGGGATAGGAAAAGTTACCATGTTGAAAGTAATCGAAGGGAGACGCAGTGAACTCAAGGGAGCCGTCCTTGAGAAGGTGTCGCGCTTTGACCAAATAATGCAAGATATTGCCGATGAAGCTAGAACAAAGGCTCTTGCTGAAACTTTAAAATTTATTATCAAACGTACTGGTATTGAAACCGAACTTAAAAAGAGCGGTACGGAAGAAGATTTGTCTCGTCTAGAAAATTTACAAGAATTGGTTACTTTAGGTAGAAGATACGACGAATTAACGCCTGAAGCAGCAGTAGAAGCCCTACTAGAAACCGCAGCACTTCAAAGTGACCAGGATGAATTAAAAGACAAGGAGGAACAAAACGCGGTCAGACTTATGACCGTACACTCCGCTAAAGGACTAGAATTTCCGTACGTTTTTATTAGTGGTTTGGAAGAAGGTTTGTTTCCTCACGAAAGATTAGATGACACTGGGATAGATCATGAGGAAGAAAGACGTCTTTTTTATGTAGCACTTACAAGGGCTGCCAAAAAACTATTTCTTACTTATGCTCATTTACGAACAATCTACGGGAGTCAACGAGTAAATATCCCTTCTTCTTTTCTAAACGATATTAGTACCAAATACATCGAAGGAGGCAATCCCAATGAACGAGGGGGTCCTTCTGGTTATGAAGCTACCATCTTTTTAGATTAATCTTGCTCTTTGTCACATATATATGTATGCTCGGCCTATGAAGAATAAAGTAGAAGCAGATTCTAAAGAATCATCTAACAAATTCAAACATAAAAAATCCCTGGGGCAGAATTTCCTTACTAGCGACATCGTCCCCAATTGGATGGTGGAAGCAGCCTCTGTAGAGGCTAAAGACACTATTTTAGAAATTGGGCCAGGGACAGGAGTTTTAACTAAGGCTATTTTAAACAAGGGGGCTAAAGTGATTGCTTTAGAAGCTGACCTGCGGGCAATTGAATACTTGCACAAAAATTTCACTGAAGATATTGAGTCTAACAAACTAATAATCCATCACAATGATGTCCGGGAGCTAGATTTAAGAGGCCTTAGTTTAAAAGCTGGCCAATTTAAGGTAGTGGCCAATATTCCTTACTATTTATCTGGTTTTTTACTACGTACATTGCTTGAAAGTAAGATCCAGCCGTCTTCTCTGACTTTTTTAATTCAAAAAGAACTAGCCAATAGAATTGTTCGGGACAAAAAAGAGTCTTTGCTGTCACTTTCAGTTAAGGCTTTTGGTCAACCCCGTTATCAAAAAACGGTTACTAAAGGACATTTTTTTCCAATGCCAAAGGTCGACTCGGCAATTATTACTGTCGCTAATATAAATATGGACAATTTTAAAGATTTCAGTTCAACCTTCTTTTTTGAAATCCTGCACTTAGGTCTTGGTAAAAAAAGGAAACAGCTGCTTACAAATCTAACTGAAAAACACAACCGCTTGTCCTTGGAAAAAATTTTTAATCAATTACCCTTATCGCTTAAGATCAGGGGGGAAGATGTATCTTTAAATCAGTGGTTAAAACTAACACTTTTACTAGCAAAAGACTTGGGTAAATAGTTATACACTTTTCATGCACAGATATATACACATCTAAAGATTAAGGTTAATTTTTGCTGGTATACTATAGAGTAATGACAGACCAGTCTAAAACAAAGATTGTTGGAGCTTTTATTATAGGCTTTGCTATCGTAGCCGGCGCCTTTACCTTAAAAAACTTTGGTAAACCTTCTACCCCGCCACCAAACCTACAAGTCGCTGGTGTGGCTGAGGCACCGGTGCGTGTAGTAATTGACGTTAGTGATTCTGATAAGAATGGTATTGAAGATTGGCAAGATCAGTTTGTTAAAAGTACTTCTATTACTATTAAGCCAGAAGCTACTGAAGAGTATGAACCGCCCAATACTTTGACTGGACAAGTCGGCGTTTCCTTATTTGAAGATATTATTAGAGCTAAAGGCTACGGTCCAGTAGGAAGGAGTCAAGAACAAATTGTCACTGACACCGTTGACCAAATAAACCCTTATGCCTCTGATACCATCATTGACGTTAGACAAATAATTACTTCTCAAGATTCTTCACCTCAAGCGATTAGAACTTACGCCAATGCCCATGCCGATGCAATTCTAAATAATAATGTCCCTGGACTTAAAAACGAATTGTTGATTTTGAATGATATCCTAAGCGAACAAAATTCTGAAAAAATTGAGTCTTTGGATAAAATTAAACAAATATACTTAGGAACTAGAAACGACGTTCTTAAACTACCGGTCCCTTCGATACTGGTCAAAGAACATCTAGACCTGATCAATGTCTATAACGCTTTGTACCACGACGTAGACGCTATGACTAATTCATTAAATGACCCGATGCTTTCCTTGGTGCGTTTAAAACGTTATGAGGAAGATGCCGATGGTTTGGCTTTGGCGTTTAGAAACATATTCGAAGCGATTGAACCATACGCAGCCACCTTTGAACGCAATGATTCAGCCCTTTTATTCGTTGATTTAATACCAACCGGTATATAGGTAAAAAATATAATTTATGAGCACTTTTCACAACATTCTACAACGTTCTATAGTCACCTTCTTTGTGCTGTGTTTTGTTTTTGTTAGTACCTATGTACCGCAATCTTGGAATGACATCAAAAGAGCAGAAGCTACACCTGTGGCCGGGGCAACTTTCCCGCAGCAGCTGGTGGATAACGTTGTTCATGTCAAGAATCTGGCGGCTTCCGCTGCTTCCGCTGCTTATGACGTCATAACTTCCGCGGCTGCAAATAATACCTGGATAAAGGAATTTCAGTTAGACGGACTGGCCTGGATGTTGGCTAAACAAGTCGTCTCCCAAGTAACTTCTAGTATTGTTAAATGGATAAATTCAGGTTTCCAAGGTAGCCCAGCTTTCGTTCAAGACTTAGAGGGATTCCTCCTGCAAGCCGGTGATGTTGGTTTTGGTAAATATCTTGAAGAATTAGGTGGTCCCTTTTCCTTTGTTTGTTCTCCTTTTAAACTAGATATCCAAATCGCCCTCACGCTCAGCTACGCAGCTGGAGGACGAGAGGGAAACAAACCGACCTGTACGCTAACAGGCGCTTTACAAAACATTGAAAAATTCGTGGACGGAGACTTCAACCAAGGTGGTTGGGACGCTTGGTTTAAAATTACCTCTAATCCTTCACAATACACCGACTTAGGTAGCTTGTTAGACTCTCAACTTAATGCTTCGGTTAAAATTGCCAACGCCAAAGGTGAGCAACAAAAAATTCTAGATTTTGGTGAAGGCTTCCTTTCAAGTAAGATTTGCGAGACAGTTCAAGGTAAGGGCACAACTGTCGACAATTGCTTTATCTCTACTCCAGGAAAAGTAATTAATGAGGCTCTAACTTTCCAACTCTCCACTGGACAAAGATCATTAATTGCGGCCGATGAATTCAGTGAAATTATCGGAGCCTTAATTGGACAGATAGGTAAGCAAGCCTTAACTGGAGCGGCTGGTTTACTGGGACTTTCTGGTGGCACTGGTTACACTAGACCTGGTTACGCTGGAGGTTCTTATGTTGAACAACAATCTAGTGCTGCCTCTACCTTTACTATCGACCCTAGAGACTTCTTAAAATTGGTACAAGATAGCTTAAATACTGAGGTCAGATACCGAAATTCTGCCAATACCGCCTTAATTTCCTTAGATAATTATGCCAACAACTTACTAAATGATATTGGTCGCAGAACAGAAGCTTTGAAAGCCATCGACGAGATTCAGCTCACCACTGCTCAGAAACCATCGCTTTTGGATAAAATAAGTACCAACATCCAAGCCCTCAACGCTATAATTGCTAAGTACTTTGCTTTGCCGTTGCCAGAAAATGATACCCCCCAGTCCTCGGTGGAACGTGCTCAGTTGATTCAAGAATATCTAAAAATCAGAGGTCTCCACTCCGAAGGTGAGGTAAATGCAGCTGAAATAAGGTGGCAGTCCCTCGTCCAGTAGTTGTTCATGTATACTAAGTTGCTCTATGCCTAAATTCTTCCTACAAACCAAAAAAATTGTTCCCCTCCTGTTGGTAATAATATTAGTTGCTATCGTTCCTAATATTGCCTTTGCATCATTTACAGACGACGCTATTCTAGCTGTCTTAAAAGTCTTACACAATATAATAACTGGTGTTTTTGGAACTCTTGTCGGTATATCGGGCGGCATATTAGACTTCGCCATCACAAATGTGGTGGTGGGCTTCGGTGATTTGTACCAAAATTCTGGTTTAGGTTTTTCCATTGACATCCTTTGGTCTACGGTACGAGATATGTTCAACCTGACCTTTATCTTTGGTCTAGTTTTCATTGGCTTTAGAATGATTCTCAATAGTAGCGACAGTAGCGCCCGAAAAATGTTGGGTTCACTGGTTTTGGCCGCTCTTTTGGTCAACTTCAGTCTTTTCATTACCAAATTTGTGATTGATTTTTCTAACATCGCCGCCGCCCAATTAGCTGGGGGTTTCCTTAAAAATGGTGTCTACGAAGTATCAAGTGGCTTTGTAAATATTATGGGCTTGTCTACTATTCTTAGTGCTGGCAACAGCCTTTCAAGCCTTAACCTTTCTCCTGGCACAATGGCTAGTTATGTCTTTGGTTCTTTATTTACTTACCTAATAGCAATTTTTGTCTTTGCCGCTGGCGGTATTTTACTAATAATTCGCTTTGCGGTCTTGAACATTTACATGGTGCTTTCCCCCCTAATGTTCTTGGGCTGGGTGTTTCCTGGCTTTAGTAGTGTTAGTCGAGAATATTGGCAAGGTTTCATGAGTCGCGCTTTTTATGCTCCCGCTTATATTTTGATGCTTTACTTTGCACATCAAATTCTTATTAATATGAAAGGGGTTGTTGCCGCTGGCGCCCAAGGTCAATTAGCCCAAACTTATATATCAACAACTAGTGCCGGTGCCACTTCTTCATTGCCATTTTTTATTATGACGGCAATTTTCCTAGTAGCCTCACTGGTAGTCGGACAAAAAATGGGTAGTGTTGGGGCTTCGAACACTATTGCCTTAGGGAGGAGAATGGGTGGAGGAGCCCGTAAAATGGCGACCAATGCCACTACCTACATACCAAGAAGAGTGGCCAGAGCAACAGTTAACTACGCTGGTGAAAAGGGCACCAGGGGACTAAATACTCTTCAATCTGGTACCGGTTGGGGAGCAAAAATACTTCGAACTAATACAGCCGACCGAGCTCTCCGAGGAGTAGCTACATCAGCTACGGGGGCTGAATTTGGTACCGGAACTAATAGACAAAAAAATATTGATTACGCAGCAAAGACTCAGTCTAGAGCTAATCAAACAGCTGACGAGGTAGCTCGAAAGGAAGCCTTAAAAGAATCGATTAATATCTTAGAAGACAACACCTCCTCGGCAGAAAAACTCAGTGCTGCCCTAGATAATCTAGCAAAATCAGTCCAGAAAATGTCTGCGGAAGAAAAAGTAAATCTGGGAGTTGAAAAACTAACTGACCAAAATATTGCTGCTCATTTAACAGATGCTGAAATTACTTCCTGGCAAAAGGAAGGGAAATTTAACAATGAACAAATCACACAAATTAGAGAGGCTCGTCAGAGTGGAATAATTGCTACCGCGGTAGGGGGAAGTACTTTAGCCTCAGTTACACCTCCACCGGTAGGCTCCCCAAATGGAACTCCTCCAACTGTGGCTAAACGAGTGGCAAAAGATAAAGACGGTAATGATGTCGTTGCGGATAAACGGGCCAACTTTGCTCCTATTATTAATAGAGAAGCTAAAGATATGCCGATTGATATCTTCAAAAAGTCTGAAATGCAGCCATACCTAACCCCAGAAATAATTGAGGACTTAATCAAAAACGGCAAGCTGGCTGACACGACCGACCAGACGACTATCCGCGCCAATATTCAAAATTACCTAAATGACCCAAGTACCCCAGACCACATGAGGAATAGATGGAAAAGGTGGGTAGATAATACTACCTTGGGGGCGGGATTTGGAATCACGATTGATAGACCGGCCTCTGCTAATCCATCGTCACAAAGAGAAACCCCTCTACCTGACCTACCATTAACTTAATTAATTATAAATCAAGTAAACCAAGATAAATTACTTTATGACACTTGATTGGGCAAAATTTCATGCCGCTTACTCTAAGGCTAGTGATAGCATTAGGTCATTAATTGATTCTGAAGCCCTGCCCAAATGTGCCGCCGACATTTGTCTGAAGTATAACTTGTCAGAAGAACTCAAAAAAGAGCTAGTTGTTTGTGCCTTAGCTAAACTACTAGCGATTGAGACTGACGAAATAATCATTGCTAATTTGGAAAAAGAAGGAATTTCTAATGAGGATTCTTATTCTATCCTAATTGAAATAGAACAATGTATTATTGAAAATACCAGTCAAAAACTAGAAGCCAATGAGGTATATGATGAAATTTCACAAGTTGAAGCCTCTCTATCTTCGCTGCCAACTATCCGTACTATGGCTAGTGATAGTACTTTACCTGAAAATACTTACTCCAGTGTTCAATCAGCTATTCTAAATGAAGGAAAATAAACTCCGTCATTACCATGTTAAATTATTAACTAGTAGTTGTGGATATAGAGGTCTCAAACTAAACACAACTTTGTCACACCGTGTATAATACAGGGATGCGATTTGAAGTTCCACAGTTTATTGAAATTGAAGATAAAATTTTCGGACCCCTAACTTGGCGGCAATTTCTATACCTCGGCGGAGGTGGGGGAATGGGGGCCGTGTTGTTTTTTACTACCCCATTTATAGTTTTTTTAATCTTTGGTCTACCACTAGCTTTGTTAGCTGGGGCTTTAGCTTTTTACCCTGTTAATAGTCGCCCTTTTTCTTTTTTCTTAGAAGCGATTATTGGCTATGTTCGCCGTCAAAAATTGTATCTTTGGAAAAAGGAACAAGGAGAAGTCCATAAACATCAGTTCGCTCCTAGCCAAATTCCCGACCAACCTTTACCAGCCATAAATCCAGCCAACAAAAACAACATCACCTCACTAGCTCGTCGTTTAGAATTAGCCGCTTTACAAAAAAAAGAATAGTATGCCAAAAGCCACCCCAGCCTCACAAGATTTCGTTGGAATTAAAGACATCAAAGATGGTGTTGTTATTCTTAAGAATGGTCAAATGTGTGCTGTTTTGTTGGCGTCGTCAGTAAACTTTGCCCTCAAATCTAGTGATGAACAACAAGCTATTTTGCAACAGTTCCAAACCTTCCTTAACACCTTGGATTTTTCACTGCAAATCTATGTTCAATCTAGGAGGCTAAATATTGAACCTTATTTGGAGCTTCTTTCGACTAGAGAATCTCTTCAAGATAACGACTTAATGAAAATACAACTTCGTGAATATATGGAATTTATTCGCACTTTTACTAAAGAAGTTGATGTTATGAGCAAGAATTTTTTTGTTGTGGTTCCTTTTACCGCTTCTCCTATAAATATAACCAAGAGTTTCACTTCTCTCCTCAGTCCCGGCAGCAAACGTCCCTTATCAATGGACCTGCGTTTTGAAGAACAGAGAATCCAGCTGGATCAAAGAGTAGCTGTAGTTGAACAAGGGCTTTCTCGAATCGGGGTAAGAACAGTTTTGCTGCAATCTGAAGATTTAGTTGAGCTCTACTACCACATCTACAATCCGGCCGACCCAGCCGGAGCTGCCCCAGTTTATAATAATTAATCACTACATGAGTTTATTTGATTTTCTACAACCAAAAACAAACAATCAAACCGGCGCCCCAGGTGTCAAAGGTCAATTAATGACTCTAACTGACGTCATTGCTCCTTCTGCGATTAATATTGGCCCCAAAAATATCAACGTTAGTGGTACCAACGCTCGAGTTTTTTACGTAGTGGCATATCCTAGGTACTTAAACGAGGGTTGGATAGAACCAATTTTAAACATTGAAAAAGAACTTGATATATCTATTTTTATCCATCCCATTGATACTTCAGATACGCTAAAAAAATTCCAAAAAAAAGTCGCTGAGGTACAAAGTCAAATAAACGTTAAGGCTGAAAAAGGGGAAGTCCGGGACCCACAACTGGAAGCCGCTTACAACAACCTTGAAGACCTTAGAGATAAGCTCCAACAGGCCGAAGAGAAGCTCTTCAACGTTGGTTTGTACATTACACTTTACGGTAAAGATGAGGCGGAATTAAACAAAGCCGAATCAGACATCAAAGGTATTCTTGATTCAAAATTAATTTATATAAAGCCGGCTCTTTTCCAACAAGAGCAGGGAATGCAAAGTATTATCCCTTTAGCAGTAGACGAACTTCTAGTGCATAGTAAATTTAACTCTTCACCACTTTCTAGTTTTTTCCCTTTTACCTCTTTTGACCTTACCTCTGACACCGGAATTCTTTATGGTATTAACCGCCACAATTCTTCTTTAGTTTTATTTGACAGGTTTTCTTTAACTAACTACAACTCAGTTACCTTTGCGACCTCGGGTGCCGGTAAATCTTACGCCCTTAAATTGGAAATTCTTCGTTCTTTAATGTTTGGTACTGAAGTGATTGTTCTCGACCCAGAGCGTGAGTATGAATATTTGGCGGAGGCTACCGGCGGAAGGTTTTTTAACATTTCACTCTCTTCTGACCATCACATTAATCCTTTTGACTTGCCCGCCCCCCAAGAAGATGAAAGTCCGCGCGATATTCTTCGCTCACACATTATTGAACTAATTGGTTTATTTCGCTTAATGCTCGGGGGAGTTTCACCAGAGGAGGAAACTGTTCTTGACCTGGCCATCCAAGAAACCTACGCCCTAAAAGACATCACGGGTGATTCTGATTTTAGCGACCAAGAACCACCTTTACTTTCCGATTTTGAAATGGTCCTTGCGGGTATGGATGGTAGTTCTTCTTTGATAACCAGAATCCAAAAATATACCTCTGGTACTTGGTCAGGTTTTATGAACAAGCCAACCAATGTTGATATCAATCAAAAGTTTGTAGTTTTTTCACTACGCGATATGGAGGACGAACTCAAGACAATCGCGATGTACATCATTACCAACTTCATTTGGGGCTCAGTCCGCCGCAGGATGGTAAAAAGACTATTAGTGATTGATGAGGCTTGGTGGATGATGAAATCAGAGGACACCGCTTCATTTCTTTTCAGTCTCGCCAAAAGAGGAAGGAAGTACTACTTAGGTATCGCAACCATTACTCAAGACGTCGACGACTTTCTACGCTCACCCTATGGCGTTCCGATGATTACCAACTCCTCATTACAGTTTCTGATGAAGCAGTCCCCGACAGCAATTGATAATATTCAAAAAACTTTCAATCTCACGGATGAGGAAAAATTCCTTTTACTAGAATCAGGCGTGGGGGAGGGAATTTTCTTCGCTGGTCTAAAGCACGTTGCGATTAAGGTAATCGCTTCTTATACCGAAGACCAAATAATCACCTCTGACCCTTCCCAAATCTTGCAAATTAAAAAGGCCCGAGAAGAACTTCAGGCTTCTCGCATGTAGTATACTGATAGCATATGGCCAACAGCAACGCTCAACAGAAAAACAGTGTCGGCTACTACGATCAAGCTGAGGTTGTCCCTAGAGCTAAAAGAGTAAGAAAGATTAATAATGATTTTGAATACCTTAATCAAGGGGATCTCCCCGCTCACGCCTCTAACGACGAAATTTTTAATGCTAGTTACAAAACGAGAGGTTTACAACCTCAGTCATTAGATAAAATTGAACCTAAAGAAGCTGTTAATGACGAAAATTACAACAACCAGGTAATAGATGAACAAATAAGAAGAAATAGAAATCAAGTTTTAAGGCAAATTGCTCAAAAAAAGGCCTCCCAAAAAATGGTTAGGGTTGCTCTAAAGTCTAGGGTCTCAGCCGTCAACCTATCCATCTTTGCCTGGGGTTCGACAGTTTACCTCGTTCAGTTAATTTTTGGCCTAATTAGCCTAGTAATGCTGGGGGTTACAGCAGTTGCTTATGGAATAATTAACTCTAGTGGTCTGGGGTCAGCTTTGTCATGGTTGGCTAGCGCGGCCCAAGCCGGTATAAAATTCGTCGCCGGAATTGATATTAATCTGGCCGCATCGGCTGATGGGCTTTTTTTTATTCCCTATATAATAGTAATGGTACTTGGACTTATTACACTCTTTACAGCTTGGCTTCAATACACCATGGCTCTATTAAAGCCTTTATCTGGAGAAAAAAGTGGTCTTAAGCTAGGTCTTTTTATGCTCGCTTATATTTGTTATAACGTACCAATTTTAAATATTTTTCCTTGGGCCCTGCCTTGGATGCTAGTAGTCTGGAAATACCCAAGATAGTGGTAAATCCACCATTTATAGGTTTTAGATTTGCTATTATATCAGTATGAAGTATGTCTTTTTTATCTTGGTATTTATTTTAATCCCAGTTTCTTTTTCTTTTGCTCAAAGCAATCTTTCCGTCGGTAGTGAAGGATTATCCATTGATATAGAACCTACCTACATAAAACCATTATCGAAGTTTACTGTCTCCTTAAATGACTATTCGTTTGGCTCCCAAGTAGCAGGAATAAAATGGCAAATAAACAACAAACTAATGTCTGAGTCCGCTAATGAACGAAGTGTCTCTCTAGTTTCACCAGAACAAGGTGGACAAATGGTAATTGAGGCAGTGGTTGAACTAGTGGGAGGAGGGAAGTCTGTTGCTAGAAAGGTTATCACCCCTACTTACTTAGATATTATTGTTGAACCCCAAACCAGAACTCCTTTCTTTTACCAAGGCCGTTCACTTCCTAGTATTGATAGTAGAATGAATCTAATTGCACTAGTTAATGGCACAACCGTCTCTAGTAATGATCTTATATATACTTGGCAATTAAATAATAAAGTAGTTGATGGCGGTTCGTTGCGGGGCAAGAATACTATTACAATCACTATACCGATGGGTCAATACAACATTATTACTCTTGAAGTCAGTAATCTGGCTGGTGAATCATTAGTCAGAAGGTCCATTCAAGTCAGAAATTTTACCCCAAAGGTAACGTTTTATGAAGTAAGTTCCCTATATGGACAAAGTAAGCGGGCTGTCACTAACTTAAGTTTGATTAGCGACAGTGACTCAATTCAAGCTGAACCATATTATTTAGATATAGAAACCTACAATAAACCAGATTTACTTGAATGGAAATTAGGGGGAGTAAAAAGCCCTACCTCAGCTGGTAATCCCTACCAAATTACCCTCGCTCGAAATGGAGGAAATGGTAGGTCAACGGTTGACTTTCATGTTCGTAACCTAACTCAACTTTTACAAGGCAGTCAGGGCAGCTTTAATGTTAATTTCTAATTATCTATGAAACAACAAATTTTCATTATCGCTGGCGCACTCATCGTTTTGATTTTAATTTTGGTTTGGGTCTATCTCTTATTTTTCGGTACGCCAAAAAGTGCCCAGGACGTCTTTTCAGAATTTGGACTTAACGGAGAAGTTGATAATAGTATTGTCGAAGCTCCAGTTGAAATAGAAGAAGTATCAACTTCTCCTACTGAACGCCCCAAACTCAGGCAGCTCACCACTAAACTAGTTGCTGGTTTTCGTGAAGTAAAAAATAATAACATTCCCTTGGTTTATTTCGTAGAAAAGGGCACTGGACACTTGTACTCCATCAATCCTCGAGACGGAGAAGAGGTGCGCCTATCAGGTACCACAATACCTAATACTTATAAAGCTGCTATTTCTAGTGAGGGTAATTTTATGGCTGTATCATCATTCACAAACTCCAAAAACCAGCCTTTAGTGGTTGGCGAAATTAGCACCAGTAGTGGAGCCTTGGAATTGGTTGAGGGATTCAAACAAAATGTCCGTGATTTTTCTATTAGCGATAGTAACGAACTACTCTACGCTATGACAGTCAATTCTGGTCTGTCGGGATATGCGTACGACTTGGAAACAGCTAAATCTAAAGAGTTATTTAAACTTCCTTTTATTGAAGCCACTATTCAGTGGAGTAAATTAGGGTCATTGGGTTCACAATACCTTTACCCAAAACCTTCCTATGCCCTTGAAGGCTCTCTTTTTGAAGCAAAAAACAATAAGGTATCAAGATTACCAGTTGATGGTTTTGGCTTCTCAGCTTTGGCAAATGACGATATCATTATCTACTCATCTACTGAGGGTGAAAAAGCAATTTCTACTATTTTTAATCGAGAAACAGGAGTGGGAGAAAAGTTAAATACCTTGGTCATGCCAGAGAAGTGTTTTCTTCCTGATTCTGGGTATGATTTAGTTTGTGCCAATGAAAGTGTCCAAGTCCCTTTTGAATTTCCAGATGTCTGGTATAGTGGTGAGTTTTCTTTTAAAGACTCTCTATATTTAATATCTTCAAAAGAACTGCTTTCAGCTGAACTTATGGTTGATACCCTTACCACTAGCGGTCGAGAATTAGATATTACTAATTTACAAACAGGTGTAAATAAGACCGAAATTTATTTTACTAATAAAAATGATGACTCCCTTTGGATATATGAAATATAAAATTCCCACAAATATTTTACTTTTTAGTTTAATGCTAGTTCCAGCAGTAGCTTCTGCGGTTGTCTTTAAACCCTTGGTAGGAATTCCTGGAGTAAGTGGTAACACAGATTTTAATACTTACATTAATGCCCTCTATGCCTTATCAATCAGTTTGGCAGGTTTATTGGCGGTCATTAAAATAATTGTTGCTGGAGTAAAATGGATGCTGTCTGATGTGGTTACAAGTAAACAAGAAGCTAAGAGCGACATGCAAGGAGCCTTGTTGGGACTACTAATTGTAGTATCAGCCGTAGTAGTTTTAAATGTTATAAACCCACAATTAACCCAGACCACTCTTTTTGTCTCTCCAGTTGATGTTGTCCCATTAACTCCAGGCGGCTCTACAGGTCCAACTAGTACTCCAGCAAATCCAGCTCCCCCAATACCTTCTTCTACCTTTGCCTGCATTCCTGATCCTAATGGTGCTTGGGACTGTGGTCAGGCTGAGTTAGATTGTTTTAATTCTGGAGGCAGAGTTTATACTGGTCCAGTGAGTAGTGCCTCTCAAGTAACTTGTAACAAGGGAGAAAACAAAACTTTATTTTGTGCCCAAGTCTTAAATACTACCACTAATCAAAACGAACCTTTTTGTGATATAGCACAAGATTTTTGTTCTAAACCAGGTTATGTCTATACACAATTAAGCGACTACAAAGCAAACTGCTACATGCCGTTTTAGTTAAGTGGCCTATACTAATCAAACCTAAAAAACATCGCTAAATTAGCGATGTTTTTTGATATAAAATTCTTGCAAGATAGCTACTAGGTTACTAACAAAGAAGTAGAGGGCAATTGCCGCCGAGCCAGCGTAAGCTACAAAGCCAATAATTACTGGCATAACATACTTCATTTGTAGTTGCATATTCCTAGAGAAGTCCTCTTTAAAACTTGGTGCCGCCTTAGGATCTCGGGGTGGAAGTTTTGGCATTATTAAAGACACTTGGAAATACTGTGTCACACCGGCTAAAATAGCTAAAATGAAGCTTTTTGAAGTAATGTCAACTATTCCTAATAAATTCATGTTAACAAACTCTGGAGCCTTAATGAATGAATAAAGTAAGTCAATATTTATAGCTGGTAAAGGTACACCTCCTCCACTCCAAACTGAAAGGTATAGGGCGATAATGGTGGGAATTTGTAGAAACATCAAAAATATACTAGCAAAAGGATTGATGCCTGCATCGCGATAAATTTTCATCATCGCTTGCGCTTGTTCTTCTCTTTTATCTTTAAGAGTCTCTTTGATCTCCTTAATTTTAGGCTCTATTTCCCTCATTATCCGTTGAGTCTTGGCTGCTTTAATTGAAAGAGGGAGAAGTATGGTTTTAACCACAATAACGGTAGCTATAATAGCTAAACCAACGTCTCCGCCGCGAATAACGTCAATAAAAAATACTAAGCCGTTATAAACCGGGTCAAAGAAAGCCGTGTGCCAAATATAAGTAAACATAGGAAACATTCTACCCTTAATTCAAGAGTCTTCCAACTTCTTCACCTAGTAAGCTGGTAAAGGCCGCGGCTGATAGTTTATTAACTTCCGGTTTTACTACAATAATATGGCTTCCTTTGAGGTTTTTATCCTTTTTTATCTTCTCTACCACCCCATATACACGCCTTCTAATTTTGTTTCTGACAGGGGCTTTTTTGGAAACTTTCTTACTTACTACTACAGCACACAAAAATCCCTCTAAAGAGGGGTAATTAATAACTGTTGTATAGAGACCGTGTATTCTCCCACCTTTAGCAAAACAAAGATTGAAGTCTGTTCGGTTAAGCCTTTCGGTTTTTTTTAACATAGGCAGATAAGGTTTTACTCATTATACTTTAAAAAAAGCCCCGACTATTGGGCTTTTTTTACTGTTAGTTGAGCTCTTCCTTTGCGGCGCCTAGATAACAAAACCTTAGCTCCTGCAGTAGTCTCACTTCTCACCAAAAAACCGTGAGTGGTGGCTCGTTTTCTTTTACTTGGTTGATAGGTTCTTTTACTCATACCGCACAACTATACATGAATATATTTTTTATTCAATAGGCAACTATTTATTCACAGCTTATTCACAGTTGCATTTTTTAAATCCTAAAAACAGTAACTTTTGTGGTATTTTCTGGTAAAAGTTTTACAGGTTCGTTAAGGAGAGTATAATGCTGTTTACGTTTAGATTGTTTGCAAGTTATGAATCCTATCTCACATCCCTCATCTACAAATAGCATAGTGCGTACTGAACATATTGATGTTAAAAAATTATGGGATGACGCCCTAGTAAAGATTGAGCTTTCAATCACCCCTGCCAACTTCAAAACTTGGTTTAGAGACACCCATATTCTATCTTTAGAAGACGGTACCGCCACTTTAGCTGTACCAAGTGTTTTTGTCCGCGACTGGCTTCAAGATAAGTTTCAATCAATGATTTTAAAAACTCTGCGTGACGTATCAACTTATGTAAGAAGTGTTGAATACGAAGTGGTTCAGAGAAGTGACCGTAGAAATGAAGGCAGTAAAACCCAAACTATCAATGCTGCCCTTCCTTTAGAAGAGTACTATATAAATAAAAGTGATAACTTAAATCCTAAATACTCATTTGAAACTTTCGTAATTGGACCATACAACGCTTTAGCTCATGCCGCCGCTAAAACAGTTAGCGAGAAGCCTGGTATTTCCTATAACCCACTATTTATTTATGGAAAAACCGGACACGGTAAAACTCACTTAATCCAAGCAGTAGGAAATCAAATTAAAAAAACAGGCAAGAAAGTTTTTTATGTTACTAGTGAGAGATTTGCGGTTGATTACTTTAACTCACTACAAAGTGGTACCGCTAATAACTTCAAAGATAAATATCGTCAGTATGATGTAATCATCATGGACGACGTACAATTCTTGGCTAGTAAAGAAAAGACTCAGGAAGAACTTTTTCATCTTTTCAACGCCCTACACGACACAAACAAGCAAATTGTTTTTTCTAGTGATGTTCACCCGGCCCTACTTTCAGGACTTGAGGAACGACTACAGTCTAGATTTATTCAGGGTATGATTGTTGATATACCTGCCCCCGACCTAGAATCAAGAGCGGCGATATTAAAGGCTAAAGCGGCTCAAAATAGTATTAGTTTGGCTGACGATGTCGTGGAACACTTGGCCCACACAATTGAGGGTAATATTCGTGAACTAGAGGGGGCCTTAAACACTATCATGTGTCAGTCTCAACTCTTAGGAAGAACTTTAACTTTAGATGAAGTTAAGTCTATTATTAAAAACAGTTCCCGCCCACGTAAAACTTTAGCTGTTTCAGATGTAGTAGATAAAGTAGCTCGATATTTTGATATTGAACAAGCTAGCATCTACGAGAAAACCAGACGTAAAGAAATTGTTAAACCCCGGCAGATTATTATGTATATCTTACGAGAAGATTTTCAGGTCTCTTACCCGGCGATTGGAAAAAAGCTCGGCGGAAGAGATCACACTACCGTCATCCACTCTTGTGAAAAAATAAAAAACGAACTTAAATCTAACTCTGAACTGGAAGAGGAGATATCTCAGAT
Source organism: Minisyncoccia bacterium (assembly GCA_041736805.1). Classification (GTDB taxonomy): domain Bacteria; phylum Patescibacteriota; class Minisyncoccia; order Phycocordibacterales; family UBA918; genus OLB19. The sequence continues at coordinate 14,280 of JBGSSW010000014.1, read as the reverse complement.
TCGCATGCTTCTAAAATAAACAAAAGCAGCGCCTTCCGGCGCTGCTTTTGTTTATTTTAGAAGCCTAGGTATAACTATGGTAAGCTGTGTATACAACGTTCTGAAAAGACTATAAAATCAGTTGTTGGGGAGGTTAAATGAAGTTAAAAAGTTACTTTAGGGAGAGATTTAAAAATTAAATAAATTCTTTCCCCAGGCGATTAACACTTACTAACAGGAAATTATAGTCAAGGTGTTAATTATAAATCTGAAACCAATCACTAAATACAACATATTTTTTAGATATGCACACTTCCACAACCCTAATAGTAGGGAGTAAAATAATTTAAATATGGAAATAATAATCCCTCATCCACAGCTTATTAAGGCACTTGAATTAGTTACAAAGATTAGTACCAAGCATGTGACTCTACCTGTACTACAGTGTGTTTTGATTACGGTAACAGATAAGGAGATTATTTTAAAAGCCACTAACTTAGAATTAAGTATTGAAATTATTTTAGAGGGTAGAATTAATGAAAGTGGAAGTATTGCAATCCCAACCTCTACCTTTCTGCAAAGTGTTCAGTATATAAATCAAGCAGAGGTAACTTTAAGAGTTGAGGAAGGGGTTTTGTTAATAGAGTCAAAGAATACCAATACTTCTATTAAATCAATTCCGGCAGAGGAATTCCCTAATATTCACCACTTAGATGGAAAAGGAGTAGTTTTAAATAAATCCCTATTTGCTTTGGGAATAAAAACAGCTGCCTTTGCTGCATCTCAATCTTCAATTAAACCAGAGCTGGGTAGTGTTTTTATTCAACAAAAAAAAGAGCATTCATTAACTTTTGTTTCAACCGATTCTTTTAGACTAATGGAAAAAACCGTTCCTCAGAAGAACGTTATTTTAGAACATTCCTTTTTAGTTCCGCAAAAAAATGCGATTGAATTGGCTAGAATTTGTGATTTATTACAAACAGACCCAATTTTAATAGTGACAGAGAATCAATGTTCATTAGACTTTGTTAGTGAGGGCGTCTATATAACTTCAAGGCTGGTTTCAGGTTCTTTCCCTGATTATGAGCAAATTATACCAAAAGAATATATAACCAAAGCTACTTTACTTAAAAACGATTTACAAAATGCCTTTAAAAAAACCTCTGTTTTTCTAAATAAATTCATGCAGGTTTCTTTAACAGTGACAGACAAAACTATCACTGTTTCATCTCAAAACAATGAAGTTGGACACATGACCGACACTATTAATTCAGTTGTTAAAGGTGAAGAATTGTCGCTTAACTTTAATCAACAATATGTGATAGAGCCTCTAAATCACATCACTGACGATAGTTTGATTTTAAATTTTGCTGGCATTGGTAGGCCTTTAGTAATTACTGGAGCGACTGATACTACTTTGCGTTATTTAGTGATGCCAATGAACCGATAGTATGTTTAAGAGACGAGGAGAAATTGTTTCAGTTAAGGATCTTTTTGAAAAATACCGTAAACTCCTGCAAGCTCCACAAAAAACAGTCGAAATTGAGGCTATTAGAATCATTGGAGAGCTTACAAATATAAAGATTCAAGAAAATCAGATTGTGTACACCGTAAGCACAAGAACTCTATCTATTAAAGCGTCGAGCTTGATTAAGCAAGAAATTAAATTAAAAAATAACTTAATTCTCAGTGAGTTAAGGAAAAATTTAGGGGCAAAAAGTTCTCCTCAATTAATACTTTAGTTTATTATCATTATTCATTATCGGAACTTGGTTCTGTGGGGGCTGTGGGTGTGTCTACAAGGCCGTAGGTTTCTTTTTTCCAGGCCTGCACAGCATATTCCCAGTTTTCGTATTGTTGGTCACTGGCAGGGTTTATTGGCGAGGGTCCAGTAGGGTCGTTTTTATTAACAAAATACAAAATTGAATGGATGTTTCTATAAATAGCGGAGATGTCTACTTCTTGGTTGTTTTGAAGTAAAGTAAAGATATCAGAAGTATCTATATACTCACCGCGCATAATAGGTTTTACACCTACTCTGTTTATAGTTGGCTGGCTAAAATTTTCTACCGGTAGTTTTGCTAAAGCATAATCCATAAATTCTCTCCACATTGGAGTAACTATCAGGCCTGAGAGCCCTCCCCCCATAGGGCTGTTGTTGTTGTTTCCTACCCAGGTACCAACACTAATATTTGGTGCATATCCCATCAACCAAGCGTCACGTAGGTTGTTGGTACTACCAGTCTTAGAAGCAACCGATTTACCGGGGAAGTTTACTAAAGAATTAGCTCCCCAGAGCGGTGTGCGGGCAACGTTGTCAGAAAGTACGTCACTAATCATGAGGGCAACGTTTTCATCTAAAACCCTTTTGGTTTGGATGGTGCTCTCTTCAATAATATTTCCACGATTATCTTCAATCTTTAAAATACTACGCGGTTCTGCTCGTGTGCCCCGATTTGCAAATACGCCATAGGCGTAAGTCATGTCGATTAATTTAACTTCACCCCCTCCGAGAACCAAAGTGAGACCATAACGAGCAGGATCATTTAAAGTGGTTATTCCCATATCAGCTGCAAGTTTAAGAGAGTCTTTAACCCCGGCCAGGTAAAGGGTTTTTACTGCTGGAATATTTAAAGATTGAGCCAAGGCATTTCTTAAATTTACCGGACCGAGAAATTTGTAATTATAATTGTCTGGGGAATAGCAGGGCGATTCCGAGCTCGGGCTATCGGCAGGACAGGTTGGAGAAAATTGAGTTTTAACATCGAAGACAACTGTGTCAGGTAAAAACCCTTTACTGAAGGCTGTGGCGTAGATAAAAGGCTTAATTGAAGAACCTGGCTGTCTTTCCGCTAAAGTAACATTAAAGTTTCCGTCGATATCATCACTAAAATAATCCCTTGACCCAACCATAGTTAAAAGATCTCCAGTTTTAGGGTCAATCGCAATCAGCCCTGCATTTGTAGCTTTAAATTTATCAACGTTCGTTAAACCTCTCTCGCGGAGAATTCTTTCGGCCTCTTTTTGTAAATCCCAGTCAAGGGTAGTAATAACCCGAAGCCCTTTTTCTGAGAGAGCTTCCTCACCGTATTTTTTTGCTAATTGTTCTCTAATAAACATTACAAAATGAGGGGCTCTGATACCTGTTACAGCTTGGGGCTGAAATTCCACCACCTCCTCTTTAGCGGCATTGTATTCTTCCTCAGTAATAAAATTTTTCAAAAACATTCTTTCTAGAACAAGTTTTTGTCTGGTGTCTAATACCCCTCTGTTGTTACCGTAGGGTGAAAGGTAGGTGGGTGATTGAGGTAGTGAGGCTAGGTAGGCGGCTTCTGACAAAGTTACTTCCGAGGATTTTTTACCAAAAAAAGCTTGAGAGGCTTCTTCAACTCCATAGATAGTTCCTCCGTAAGGGGATTCATTTAAGTAGATTGATAAAATTTCATCCTTAGTAATAAGACGCTCTAATTTGATTGATAAAATCCATTCTTTTACTTTTCGAGTAATAGTTTTTTCTCGTTGGAGAATAGAATTTTTAATTACCTGCTGAGTAATAGTTGAGCCACCCTGTCCCCCTAAAAGGTTTCCTTTTTGGAAGTTTGTGATTACTGCTCTTAGGATAGACATCGGCTCTATACCGTGATGGTTATAAAATTGGTCGTCTTCAATTGCAATGGTGGCATTTTTTAAGTGGCGGGAAATATCTTCAAAGGGAACAACCGTTCGCCTAACATCCTGGTGCAAGTCATAAAGTAAAATCTCCCCAGTGCGGTCATAGATTTTTGTTGATTGCAGGATTCGTCTTTCTTCAAAAGAAGATAAATCAGGCATTTCTAGGGTGGAAATCCAAAAAACTAATACAGCAGCTAAAATGACTCCTACAGAGAAAATAAAGATACTTATATCAATAAGTATGTCTTTTAGGTGGCGGCGTAACCAAGATTTTTTAAGCATAAAATATCCTATATATAGCCAATACTACCACGACTTGTCTAGACAATTTAGTTAGATTGTGTGGTAGAGTTATTTCATGAAATTGTCAGAAGAACTTACTAATAGAGGCTTTATCAACCAAACTTCAGCTGAATCTTTGGGTGAAATTTTTGACCAAGAAAAGAGAGTTGTCTATCACGGGATTGATCCAACCGCACCGTCAGCTCACGCCGGAAATTTTGTAGTTTGGATGTTATTAAAACATTTGATAAACAATGGGCACCAGGTGGTTTTTTTAGTTGGTGGAGGGACAGGTATGATTGGAGACCCAAAACCCGACAGCGAGCGGGCTCTTAGCGATAGAGCAGAGGTTGAAAATAGGGTAAATAAAATTAAACAACAGGCGGAAAAAATACTAGGTAAAGATAAAATTACTTTTGTGGATAATTATGAGTGGTTAAATAATTTAAACCTCATCTCCTTTCTGCGTGATATAGGCAAACACTTTACCGTTAATGAGTTAATTAAAAAAGACGCTATTTCTAAACGTTTAGAGAGTGAGGTGGGTCTTTCTTATACAGAATTTGCCTATCCTTTACTCCAGGCCTACGACTATTTAAGGCTTTATAAAGATAAAGGATGTACTCTCCAAGTTGGAGGTTCAGACCAGTGGGGAAATATTGTGTCGGGAGTTGATTTGATTAGAAGGGTTGAAAAAACCACCGTCTATGCCGCTACCGTACCTTTGATTATAGATAAGTCTACCGGCAAGAAGTTTGGCAAGAGTGAAGGGAATGCTATTTGGTTGGACGAAAATCTAACTTCGTCTTATGAGCTTTATCAATTTTGGTTTAATGTCAGTGATGAAAGTGTGGTTGATTACCTTAAGTTATTTACCCTGCTTTCTTTAGACGAAATTAACGAAATCACCAATCAACACAATAATTCTCCTGAAAAACGTTATGCCCAAGAAAGACTAGCCAAAGAAGTTGTTTCTTTTGTTCACGGCAAGGAGCAGGCTGAGGTGGCTGAAAAAGTTATGGCAATATTATTTGGCAAGCTAGAGTTAGCCGGTCAAACTGAAGAAGAAATAGCGGTTATTAAAAACAGTGCCCCCAGATGTATTTTTGAAGGACAGTCGCCAATTATAGAAGTGATGATGGCGGCGGGATTGGCAGAAAGTAAAAGAGAAGCTAGAACTTTTATTGAAGACGGGGCTGTCTTTATTAACGATACTTTAATTCAAGAAACTGATTTTATTTTAAATCAAGAAAAGTTTGGCTCGTTGCTCATAATTAAAAGAGGAAAAAAGAAACGGGCTTTAGTAGAGATTAAATAAAAACCGCGACCTAAAGGTCGCGGTTTTTATTACATCTCATCAACATCATCAAAGGTATCAAAATCTACATCCTCAGCATCTTCATCTAAGGTTGCTTCTTCTTCCTCCTCTTCCTTTTCTTCCTCCTCTTCCTTTTCTTCTTCTTCACTTAATAAACCAAAGCCTTCAATTTCTTCCACTGGCACAGCGGCGTCGTCTCCTACTTCATCTAATAAATCATCTGCTAAAGTAACTTCTTCATCTTCTGGGTTTTCTGACTCTTCTTCATCATCTCGTTTAAAAAATATCATACATTAGATTTATTACGATAAGTTGTAACAAAAATGTCTAAAAAATTCAAATTGTTGGTACATGCGGAAACGATTCTACCGCTTGTTAGAATAATGTGCAAGGCAAGTTACCCCAACCGCAATAGCGTCATATTCATCATCAAGAGCTTTACTAGGTACGTTTTTAAGCAATCTTTTTAACATCATTACAACAGCATTTTTATCACTTTTCCCGTATCCAGTAACAGCAATTTTAATCTCCTGGGGACCAAATTCGTAAACTCCACAACCAAACTTTTTGGCAATGTAGACTATTGCTCCACGCGCTTCAGCTACGCCGATAGCAGTTTTAACATTTTTATTAAAAAATAAAGTTTCAATTGCGACGCTGTCTGGCTGGTAGATATTTAAAACTCGCTCCACCTCTTGACCAAGAGCGTGTAGCCGGGCATTTAAATCTGTGGTTTTGTTGGTTTCAAAACAAGAGGAATAGTGCAGAATTTCACCCGCGGAGCTGTTTTCTAAAACAGCCATACCAATACGGTCATATCCTGGGTCAATCGCTAAAACTTTCATAGGTTATTTATGTCGCCTCCGAAGGGTCATCTGCAGAGGTGTAGATTTCTTGGACGTCATCTTGTTCTTCAATATGTTCAATCAAAACAGCCAACTTCTCACCATCCTCATCTGATAGTTCCGTTGGTGTAGTTGGAGTATAGCCATGTTCATTTTTCTTAAAGGCCCAACTAGCCGAACCGGGGGCGCCTATTTGGTAGCCAGCTCTAGTGAAAGCGTGTTTAATTTCTGGAGCAGTACGGTTGTTGTTGTCTGTCACCGCCGTAATTAAAATAGCTACACCACCAGGCCCAAAAGCTTCAAATAAAACTTCCTGCAAAGCCGAGCTGGCGGTATCTTTTCCTTTAGCTACCGCTCGGTCAATATTTTCTTTTGGCATAGAGTCTTTCTTTGCTCGTTCGATAGCCGCAATGACTCCAGCTGAAGTGATGTCACCACCAGCTTTCCTTGACTCCATAGTAATTAAGGAAGAGTGTTTAGAAAAAATCTTACTCCTCTGCGCATCTGTGACTGCCTTCTTGTGTTTAATTTTTGACCACTTGTTGTGTCCAGACATATTTATTTTTGTTGGTTTAAATGTTCTTGAATATGGGTAATAGCTTTAGCGCTAGTGATGCGACCGCGGGGGGTCCTTTCGATTAATCCCAAACGAATCAAGTAAGGTTCTAAGACATCCTCTATGGTTGATTGTTCCTCACCGGTGGCAGCGGCTATGGTATTAAGTCCCACCGGCCCTCCACCAAATTTGAAATGAATAGCTTCAAGCACAGCTCTGTCGGGCTTTCCTAAACCCAAGTTGTCTATTTCAAGTAGTCGAAAAGTTTTACTAATAATTTCCAAAGTTAATTTGTCTCCATCTAGTTGGGCCATATCTCGACAACGTTTAAGTAAGTAGTTGGCTGTTCGGGGAGTGGCCCGACAGCGAGTAGCGATTGAATCCATAATATTTGGGCCAGCATCAATACCCAAAACTTTTGCGGAATGTGAGAGGATGGTTGAAATTTCTTCATCTAGATAAAAATCCAAACGAAAAGTTCCGCCCGAAAATCTAGAACGTAGGGGGGCGGACAACATGGAAATTCTAGTTGTGGCCGCCACTAGAGTAAAAGGGGGGAGGTCCAACTGCACTGTCCTGGCCGAAGGGCCTTTACCGATAATAATATCAAGGACACCAGATTCCATGGCGGGGTAGAGAACCTCTTCAATACTTTTTGAAAGGCGATGAATTTCATCAATAAAAAGCACATCGCCTGGAGAAAGGTTGGTAAGAATAGCTGCTAAGTCACCCACCCTTTCTATGGCCGGACCAGAGGTGGTACGCATGTTTGTGCCAAGAGTTTTGGCAATTAAGTGAGCAAGGGTGGTCTTACCTAGTCCTGGCGGACCGTAAAGTAGTACATGCTCCGCAGCATGCCCTCGCTCTTTAGCTGCTGTCAGTAAAATACGCAAGTTTTCTTTGGTGTTGGTCTGCCCAATATACTCATCCCAAGTCTGTGGTCTGAGGGTTTGGTCTAGGTTACTACCTTCATCACGAGTGATAGCCTTTGGTTGAGGGTTGTTTCTCATGCCACTATTCTAGCAAATTTATTAAGCTTACGGGTAACGGCGGTAGGTTTATTTTGAGGTGTAAAAAGCTTAAATTAACAATAAAAGACGAGCTAGATAGCCAGTATTGACAAAAAAATATATATGTGCTAGTATAAAGAGATAAGTAGTTCCCCTCCACCCATTCACCGGGTATTAGATCATTTCCAGACGATAACTCTCTAAGCAACCTGAGCACGTTGCGAGGGGTTTTGTGGCGCTCACCTTGAGTGAGAGTGCGGCAAACTTCCTTAGCGCGGTGTTCACTTTCAATGCGGAAGCTTGCTTAGAGAGTTATATTCTGGAAATTTCAAAAAGAACTAAGAACATTTCGACTATATCATAATCAAATTAAAAAACAGCTTGACCTAAGCTGTTTTTTATCTTTGAGACTGAAGCTAAGAAACAACGTGAGCTAAAAAGGTATCAGTTCCATCTGGAGGCAATTCTTCTTTTTTAACCGCGGCCAGAGGGATTTCAATTACTCTTTCTAATTCCTCCAACGTAGTGTCTCCATTTATCACTTTTTCCATTCCATCTTCAAGCATGGTGGGGATACCTTGTGGCTTAGCGGCTTCAAGAATGACATGTTCCCGTGGGTCACGTAAAAGTACTTCTTCCACCGCTTCATCCATTAAAATAGCTTCAAAGATACCGTTTCTTCCTTTGTAGCCAGTGTTACCACACTTACTGCAACCAACCGCTTTAAAAAGATTTAGGGGTAAAGGAACGGAGATGTTAGAGGGATGGCTTTTAATAATTCTGGTAACCAATTCAGTTTCTTCAACTGAAGCTTGGTAAGTTTGCTTGCAACTTTCACATAGTTTTCTTACCAATCTTTGTCCTAAAACAATATTGATAGAACTACCAAGAACTCTTTGGTCAACTCCCAAGTCTATTAAACGAGCAAAGGCCGATACCGCACTATTGGAGTGAAGGGTTGAGAACACCAAGTGGCCGGTCTGAGCGGCATGGAGAGCGGTTTCAGCCACTTCTCGGTCACGAATTTCTCCCACCAAGATAATGTCCGGGTCTTGTCTGAGAATCGCTCTTAGTCCAGAAGAAAAAGTGTAGTCATCTCCTGTCTGAGTTTGAACAATACCTTCGATTTTATATTCAACTGGATTTTCAATGGTAATAATTTTTACACCTTCTTTATGGGTTTCACGCAAAAAGGCATAAAGAGCGGTCGTCTTACCAGAGCCCGTCGGACCAGTGGTAATAATAAGCCCATTGGGTTTTTTTAATTCTTTTTCCATTACTGCCAAAAGTCTAGGATTGAGATTGATTTTATCCAAAGTGTACCCAGCTACACCAGCGTCAAGTAGTCGCATTACCATAGACTCACCAGCCGAGCCTGGAATAATAGAGGAGCGCACATCAATTTTTTTGTCAGCAATTTCAAAAGTAAAACGGCCGTCCTGGGCTTCTTGTTTTTGATTTAGGGTCATGCCTGAAAGGAGTTTGAGACGAGACATCAGTCTTTGATAAATATATCTATCAATATCAAAAACATCATAAAGGACGCCATCAAGACGATAACGGAGGCGAACGACGTTTTCTTCCGGTTCAATATGAATATCAGAGGCTCCTAGACTTAGGGCTCCAGCCAACATTAATTCCAGCGTCTCAGTAATTCTTCTCGAGTTGTTGACAGTACCGACCTTGCTCATCTGAATGGCGACATCATCCTTATTGGAAATTTGTTTACCAAAATTAAGTATTTCTTCAGCGTCAATATCAAAAACACCCTTTTTTTCAGCCGTTGAATTTACTTGGTCGGCATAACGGGTCCAAGCATGCTCTAAGCTGGCTGAAGAACACATGTAAATCTGAATGTTTTGTCGGCCATTTTGAAGTTCCTCTAAGACTTGCAGAGTGGCCGGGTTATTAGGGTTTAAAACGGCTACAGAAACTAGATTGTGAGTTACTTCAAAAGCCACCATTTTGCCAGCCCGCGCCTTCGCTTCACTGATAAGTGAAATCGCTTCGGGATTCATGGTGTAGCCATGCAGGTTGATGTATTCAAAACCATACTGAGGAGCCAGGGCTTGGATTAATTTTTCTTCCTCACTATGACGAAGTAGGTCAACGCGAGCGTTTGTGAGTTTGTCATTAAACTGAACCATATCAAAAATTATAACACGTGGCTTTACAAGTAAGTTTAAAAATCAGCTTGCAAGAATTACTATGATAGGTATAATCGAAAAGGTTTCGACCATTGTCCCTCAACTTTCGGAGTATTCCCATGAAACGTCTCCTCTCCCTTGTTGCCTCGGTGACTTTGGTCACTGTCCTTTTCTCCGGCTGTGTTGCCGCAGGTCCCGTGCTCTCGCTGGCAGGCGGCGCGGGCATGGCGGCCATGAACATCAGTAAGAAAGATGAATGTTCGGCGATTTACGCCGACAAGTCTCTCTCGGACCGGGAACTCAAGGCCAAGCTCTACGCCAAGGGCTGCTAGTCAGTCCAATCTACCCAATCCCATCCCCCCCCGCCGGTTTCAAACCCGGCGGCTTTCTTTTTATAAAATACTCTGCTTAAATTTAGCTAATGAAAACGACAACCACAATTAGTAGTCTTGAGGAACTAGATATTTTTGCAAAGAATTTTTTGCTCACTATAAATAATTTAGAAAGTAAAAAGACTGTTGTAGTAGCTCTTTCTGGTGACCTCGGAGCGGGGAAGACGACTTTGGTACAACATTTGGCTAGAGGGATGGGAATAAATGAAATAGTAACTAGTCCCACTTTTACCATCATGAAAATTTACCAAGCAGAGGAGACTTCGACCTTTACTCAACTAGTCCATATGGATGCTTATCGAATTGAATCCTTGGAAGAATTGCAGCCTCTGCGTTTTGAAGAAATCATTAGTTCAGAAAAAACCCTAATTTGTATTGAATGGGCGGAAAAAATTAAAGCTGTTTTGCCAAGTCACACCACTTATTTAGATATTAAGATTACGCAAGGAGAGAAACGAGAAATAACTATTTCTGGGGTGGAAATGGCTAACTAGTGCGATTGTTTAGAAAAAAAAGTATACTGAGGGGGTGAACTCTAAAAAAACTAAAAAACGTTTAATTTTACTCGACGCCCACGCTATTTTGCACCGAGCCTACCATGCCCTACCTGATTTTGCCTCTCCCAGTGGCGAACCAACTGGAGCTCTCTATGGGGTAGTGACCATGGTTCTTAAAATTGTCGAGGATTTTAAACCAGACTACATTGTGGCCTGTTTTGATTTACCTGAGCCAACCTATCGTCACGACGCTTTCGAGGGCTATAAAGCTAAAAGAGAAAAAACTGACGATACCTTAATTTCTCAAATTAATCGTTCGCGGGATATTTTTGCGGCCTTTGGAATTCCGATTTATGAAATGGTCGGTTTTGAAGCAGATGACTTGCTGGGAACAATTTCTCACCAAACCAAAAGCATGGACGACCTAGAAATCATCATTGCCTCTGGTGATATGGATACTATGCAGTGCGTGGACGGTAAAAGGGTACAAGTTTACACCCTGAAGAAGGGAATTAAGGACACAGTTCTTTATGACGAGAAGGCGGTAAAGGAACGGTTTGGTTTTCCTCCTAAGCTTGTGCCTGATTACAAAGGTTTGCGTGGCGATACCTCAGATAACATTCCTGGTATTGTGGGCATTGGTGAAAAGACCGCCACGGAATTGATTACTAATTTTGGAGATATAGATTCAATTTATAAAAAGCTTAAGAAAGACGAAGCTAAATTTTTAGCGGTTGGTATTAAACCCAGAATCATTAATTTGTTGAAGGAAGGGGAAGAAGAGGCACGTTTTTCTAAAATGCTAGCTACGATTAGGATAGATGTACCAGTTCAATTTACTTTGCCAGCCAAAAACTGGTTAGCAGGGACTGACGGGGAACGAATCATCACGCTATTTAGTGAGTTAGGTTTTAGAACTCTAAGTACTAGAGTAAGAGGAATTTTAAATATTGCTTCTGAGGTAGCGCCTGAGGAAAGCCAGAGTAAGTTTGCTGAGAGTGAGGTTTTTAAAACTAGCATCATGCTCTGGCTGATTGAGAGTGAAAGGACAAACGCTTCCTATCAAGAAATTGTTGATTATGGGCAAGCCTATTTAAATACCGGCGATTTTAAAGAGATTCAGAAGCAGCTCTTAGAGAAAATAAATAATGCAAATGGTTTGCATTTTGTTTACGAAAAGATTGAGTTACCCTTAATTGAGGTTGTGGCAACTGTGAATAAGACCGGTATCAAACTAGATGTTGAGTATTTAAAAAAGTTGGCTAAAGAAATGCATAAAGAGCTAGACCAACTTCGCGCCAAAATCTATAAACAGGCTGGAGTGGAGTTTAATATTAATTCACCCAAACAACTTGGTGAAGTATTGTTTGATAAGCTTGGTTTGAAACCAAAGAATCAAAAAAAGACCGCCGGCGGACAACGGTCAACCAAAGAATCAGAACTAGAAAAACTTAGCGAAGAACATGAGATAATCCCTACCATTTTGCGTTACCGCGAGTTACAAAAATTAGTCAGCACTTATGCTGACACCCTGCCTGAGCAGGTTAGCGAAGATGGAAGAATCAGAACCACTTTTCTACAGACTGGGACTACTACCGGACGAATGGGCTCTAAAGATCCTAACCTCCAAAATATACCAGTTCGTACCAAAGAGAGTATTGCCATCAGGCGAGCTTTCGTAGCCGATACAGGGTACACCATGGTTGGAATAGATTATTCTCAGATTGAGCTGCGCATTGCCGCTATTATGGCCCAAGATTCAAAGTTGATTGATATTTTTAACCGCGGTGAAGATGTTCATACTGGGGTCGCCGTTAGAGTGTTTGGAGTTAAGGCAGAAGAAGTAACTAGTGAAATGCGCCGCAAAGCCAAAGTCATAAATTTCGGCATCCTTTATGGAATGGGAGTAAATGCTCTAAGGAGTAATTTGGGAGAAGGTATTAGTCGAGAAGAAGCGCAGCAGTTTTTGAATGCCTATTTTAACACCTTCACCCGTTTGGCTGAATATCTGGAAGAGACTAAACAGACCGCCCGTGATTTAGGCTATACCGAAACCCTTTTTGGACGACGTCGTCATTTTCCTGGGATTCGCTCCCACGCACCGTTTATTAGAGCGCAGGCCGAGCGAATGGCCATTAATGCTCCAATTCAAGGAACGGCAGCCGACGTGATACGCGTGGCGATGAATGAAGTCTATGCTTATCTTAAGCGAGAAAATAAACTAAGTGAGGTAAAAATTCTACTACAGGTACACGACGAACTTGTCTTTGAAATTAAAAATGAACTTCTGGAAAACGAGATACCAAAATTAGTGGCTCTCATGGAAGGAGTGCTGAAAGGTAGGGAAACCTATGGAGTACCGATTAAAGTGGATGTAGCCACCGGTCCAAACTGGGCAGATTTAAAAGATACCAAGTAGCTATGTTGAAAGTTTTTTTTGGTTCAGATCAAATAAAAGTGCGACAGCAGGCACATTTTACGATTGACGAACTTCTTGAACCGGGTAGTGAGCTGATTCGAATCGAAGCTGATAACTACGAAATTGGGCAACTACTTTCAATTAGTAGTGCTAGTTCATTGTTTAGTAGCCAAACAATCTATCTACTTGAATCACCTACAACGTCTGACATTTTTTATAAAGACCTAATGGATAATCTTGAAGCCTTGGCTACGTCCAAACATATTTTTATCATGATTGAGCAAGACCTCACTGCGGCAGATAAAAAAACTCTAACTAAGTTGGCGGATTTAATTGAAGAATATAAAAAAGTAGAGGGAAAAAAATTCAATCCCTTCTTGATGGCTGATGCTTTAGCACTTCGAGATAAAAGGAATCTGTGGCTGCTTTTTCAAGAAGCAAAACAAAATAACTATTCAGCTGAAGAAATCATCGGAACTTTTTGGTGGCAATTAAAAACTTTGCGACTGGCTGCCAAGACAAATAATGCCGCTGAAGCAGGTATGAAAGATTATCCATACAAAAAAGCTAAAAGTGCCTTAAATACTTTTAAATTAACTGAGGTTGAAAAGTCGACCCGCGCACTGTTGAAACTCTATCATGAAGGACATGGTGGTAAACGAGATATAGATATAGCCTTGGAGGGGTGGGTTCTGAGTTTGTAGATAATTTACGGTAATGAGTCACTAAGTAAAATATTTCGCTCCACCCATAATCTAACCGGTGCCTCGGGACACAGCTTGCTCATAAATATCGTCCCGCCGTTTGATCCCTAGACGTCAGCCTTGTGGCCACGAATCACTAAGTATAATCTTGCACTTCGTGCAGATTCTACTAAGTGTTCTCGACCCCGACTCGACTGTTTTATTCCTAGGAAGGGAATAAAACATGTCTCCGACTCGCACAAACGCCGCGTCTGCCGCAGGGCAGACGCTAAATAAAAAGCTCAGTCCTTAAGGACTGAGCTTTTTATTTGCGTTTGTGCCCCCTGTCGGTATCGGAATTATAACCATCAAGCACCGCAAGGGTTTGTTAGCGACTCAGAACGTTCTTTCTTGACCCCTCTCAGTAGGGGCAATTAAATGAAGAAAATCTAAATATGTCGTAATATCTCAAAGAGAGGT
>JBGSSW010000013.1:0-26988 GCA_041736805.1 Minisyncoccia bacterium | reverse complement strand
GAGTGGGTTATGGATACAAAACAAGCCACTTTTTTGTCCTCATCCACCGATTTTCCTCAAATCGCTTCCTTCGTCCAAAAAATTGGAACGAACCATACGGTTCGTGACAAAACCGCCCACGTTTCCGTACCGTCGCCCAGTGATTTCGTCGCGAAGCGACAGGTTACTTTACCTTTCCCTGCGCCACAGGCAGAGGTTGGTGTTGGTCTGACTCCCGAAGAAGTCCTTGTTTGTGCCCTCGCGAGGAATCGAACCTCGAATAACGGCTTAGAAGTCCGCAGTTATATCCATTTAACTACAAGGGCGAATGAAGAATGAAGCAAAAACTTTAGTTTTTATTTGGGTTCTGAATGAAGACCTTGAAAGAAATTTTATTGAAAGCGTGAGCTTAAATAAAATTTTCTGACAAGGGCAATTTGGAAAGGGCTTTAACCCTTACTCGGCAAGAATAGCAGAAAACAGGCTGTGTGTGAATGGTTAAATAAAAGGGCACTTTTTTTGAGAGAAGTGCCCTTCTGTTCATCTTCAACGTGTGAACTAGGACAAAGTAGCTCTTTCGAAGCTGGGGAATATTTGCAGCCAAAGATATCCAACTTCACACATAACCAGTAAGCGCATTTTACCGTCAGGTAAGTGATCGTTAGGAAACTTAATTTCTAAGGACTTTTTCCTCAGAATTTCTAGTAGTTCTTGCTTAATCATGGCGGATAAGTGGATGGGATCTTTGTTCGCACGCCTAAGCTCTTCGGCCTTTAATTTAGCATCAGGATCACATTCAATGATGAAATTCGTCCAGACCGAAAAATACTGGGCGCAGACGATTACTATTTGCGATTCGTCATAGCCAAAACTAGTAATTGCAAGACCAGCAATTTTTTGCAACAATTTCATGTTTTTGCTGGCTGTGTCTAGGGCCGACTCTCGCACTTGTTGCTCATAGCTAGACATAAAGTCTCCTGGTTAGTGATGGGTGAGAACTTTCTCTTTTCACAGAGTACATGAAAATAATTGACTGTAAAGTAAAAGGCTAGTATGGAACTTGTTCCATACTAGCCTTTTACAAATTGGTGCTGGAAGTATGCCCCCACTCGAACTTTTTGACTGTATCGTCAAAGAATACGATTTATTGGTAGTTTGGAACACTGAGGTTACTAAACTGCTCGAGCAGGAAATGGCAGAAGGGGTGCTAGATGTGACGTATTAAGCTTATTTTGCCAGTATTGGTGGTGAAGCTGTAATAAGGGTAATTCAATTGAACTATTAACTAGCTGTATAAATGGTAAAATAGTAGGAATGAAGCCCGAAAAACAAAAAGACGCACTTACAGACTTGGTTGAAATAGTCAGTACCCCCGTTACTTCTGACCAGAGTTTGAGTGAGGGTCAGGTATCTACCCCAGACGGTGAAAAGGTGACTTTAGGTTTTAAGGTTTTGGCTCAAAAATTGATTAGTGCTGTAAAGGTTAAGAAAGATAATGAAAGGCAGGTAAAGGAGTACCTAATAAAGAAAAACATAAAATAACATGCAAAAACTACAAAAACTTAAGGCGGGAGATAAAGTGGCGATAGTCTCACCTAGCTTTTCAGCTCCAGGGCGTTGGCCAGCTGTTCACAGTTTTGGTTTGGAAAGGCTAAAACATATCTTCGGATTAGAGCCTGTGGAGTATCCTGCTACGGCAAAGCTAAATGCTACGACAGAAGAGAAAGCAGAAGATCTCGTCTCAGCTTTTAGTGATCCAGAAATTAAAGCTGTTATAGCAACTCTTGGGGGTGATATACAAGTCACTTATATCAAAAACCTCAAGCCTGATGCTTTTGTCACTAACCCTAAACCGTTCTTTGGGTATAGCGATAACTCACATTTTGCGAACTTCCTATTTCTAAACGGGATACCGTCATTTTATGGAGCATCACTATTTACTCAGTTTGCTATGCAAGGTGAGATGGACGACTACACAGTTAAGTATATTAAACACGCTCTATTTGATGAGGGAGAGTTTGAATTACTGCCGTCAGAAACTTATAACGATATGGGCTTAGGCTGGGATAACCTTGAGTTACTCAATACTCGAAGGACATACGAACAGAGTAATGGCTGGTTTTGGGATGGTGAGAAAAATGGTCAAGGGTTGCTGTGGGGTGGTTGCGTAGAGAGTGTAGATGAGATGTTACGACATGGGGTAGCAGTACCGTCTTTGGAGCAATTTAAAGACATTGTTTTGATGCTTGAAACTTCAGAAGAAATACCGACAGCTGATTACGTTAGTCGAGTAATTCGAGCCTTTGGTGAACGAGGTATTTTAAAAAACGTGAAGGGCGTATTGATGGGTAGACCAAAAGCATGGGAGTTTGGTAAGACTGCAACAACAGAAGAGAAGGAGGCGTATCGAGCGAAGCAAAGTGAGACTGTGTTAGGCGTGGTACGTAAATATAATGCAGATATACCAGTAGTCCAAAACTTAAACTTTGGTCACACTGACCCGCAAATACCGATGCCATATGGAGGGATGGTTAGAATTAACGGGGAAGAAAAGCGTATATTTGCTAACTTTTAATATGAGAGAGACTTTTGAAACTGGAGGCAAAGAATACTTTAACCGCCCTAATATCGAAAAAGAGGAGGGTGAGTTTGATCGGGTAGCAAAGGAGTTTGGAATTGAGACTTCAGTATTAATGTTTTTGGCTCAAAGTGGAGAGCTAGTCCAGATGGATGAGGCACTTTTGAGCAAGCTAGAAAATACTGATGCTGACACCGTGCAAGAGGGTGACTGGGAAGCGGTGCATGATCATTCAAATCCTGACGGTGTACACAAAAGAGACTGGGAGGACTTACGAGACAAGCTTGAGGCGGGAAGTGTTTTAGATGCCCCTATCATTATGAAGTTTGGTGAGCGTTACCACTTAGTCTCAGGTAATACTCGTTTAATGGTGGCTAAAGCAAAGGGGATTAGTCCAAAAGTTTTACTTTCTGAAGTTGAAATGTAGTATGGAATAAATCGTAACTTATCTCTTTATATGAATAAACAAAATCAACAAATAACTGATGAACTAAGTGAACTAGGGTCTGATATTTTAGAGATGGGAATAGACGGTTTTCTTTCTCAATTGAAGGATAATCCAGAGTTACTCTCAGATGTACCAGTTGTTAAAACCGTGATTTCTTTCCATAAGCTACAAGCTTCAGTGAGAGAAAAGTTTTTGTATAAAAAGTTTAATAACTTCATTAAAGTTGTAAATGACGCAACTATAACCGCTGAGGAGCTCCTTAATTTTCGGACTAGATTAGAAGATGAAAAAACAAAAGAAAAGTTTAATGAGTATATTTTCCATTCTATAGAGCAAATGGAGGACGAAATAAAAGCAACTGTATTGGGTAATTTGACAGCCAATTTTATTAAGGGTCAGTTAGATTATGAAGAGTTATTGCTTTTGATTTCTGTTTTAAATAGATCCCAAGTAGTGGCTTTCAACTACCTTTACCAATCTTCTAAAGTAGGTTTCGGAAGTAAGAGTACTAAAAACGATAACCCTGAGGAGGAGACATTCTTGATATCTGCTGGAATTGGGTATAGGGTAGGTGAGGATTTTAGTATCACAGATACTGGAATTAAGTTTTACGAGTTTGGCGTAAAGATGTTGTATCCAAATTAACAACGCTTAATTGACTTCCACCCTGCAGTACCGTGGGGAGAAATAAAAATGTTCCGTATTCTATCTGGGCAGTATATATCATAGGTCTCTATAATATATATATCGTGAGCAAGCCTGAAGAATTAAGCGTTGTTAATTTGGATGGAAATTATGTTAGAAACAACTGTTTTTATAGAAGACTATTTTGAATTAGAGAGACAAATTGGTTTAAAAACCAACGTGCTGATTTACTACGGGTACGAAGTTAAAGACACTAATGGAAGTTCCTCTAAATATACTCATTGTTATATACCAAAAAAAGGTGGAGGGAGTAGAGAATTAAGTATTCCAAATGAAAAGCTAAGAATTGTTCAGAGTAAGGTAAGGCAATTTTTAGAAGAAAGGTACAAATCACCAACTTGTTGTCACGGTGGAGTTGGAGGAAAAAGTATAAGAACAAATGCTTTAAAACACGTTGGCAAAAAATATATACTCAATGTTGATCTTCAAGATTTTTTTGGTTCAATTTCAAGCAAAAGAGTATATGGGCTTTTAAAAAGCGATCAACTCATGTTGGCACCAAAAATTGCCCACTTGCTCACTGAAATAGTTACCCAAAATAAATCACTTCCTCAAGGTTCCCCCGCCTCTCCCTTAATTGCAAATATGATATCTTGGAAGCTCGACAGAGATTTAATGTCTTTTGCTCGGAAGAATAGACTTTATTACTCTCGTTACTTTGATGATATAACTTTTTCTACAGATTTCCAGGCTTCTTTTCGCCAGCTTGTCCCAACCGAAAATAATAATGGCACGTTTGTTCTAAGTCAGGAGTTTAAAGATATTATTACTGATAATGGTTTTACCTTAAATGAAAGTAAAACGAGAACTGCTAAGGATAAGGTACCTAAATATGTAACAGGTGTAAAAGTGAACACCATTACAAATGTACCTAGAAGGTATGTCAAAAATATAAGAGCCGCACTTTATCAGTGGGATAAGTTTGGTCTTAAGGTAGCAGAAGAAAGGCATAATGCACTCCATGGAGGGAATAGTACATTTAAGAAATACTTAATGGGTAGGATTGCCCATTTAAATAACGTTCGAGGAATTGAAAAAGACCCTATATATCTTAAGTTTAGAAAGAAATATAGCGAAATTAATTCTAAAAAACAAAAAGATCAGTAACTTTTGATATAATTACAGGATGCGGGGCAAGAAACGAACAAAAGAAGAACAGCACGAACTTTTCTCAGCCCTTGAGGGGTATTTAGAGATGGGCTTTTCACTCAAAAAAGCCTGTAGTTTAGCCGATGTGCCGTATTCCACTATGCGAGATATTACTTCAATCTACGAGCCACTTCGTGCTTATACGACCGCCCTACAGAATAAAGTAAATGTGACCGCTCGAGCCACCATAATCGCCTCTATTGAAAAGGGGAACGTAAACGATGCTAAGTGGTGGATTGAACGGTTTGACCATCCAGAGCCTCAAATATCACCTGTGTATGGTGGAGAGCAGGAAATGGTGCTGACGTATATGGAAGCTAAACAGGACTACCCTAATGGGTTTAGTCTAGATGAAATGTTTAAGTAAAAGACTTCCTACAAAGGGAAGTTTTTTACTTACTTCCTAGAAGTATTACAATAGGGGTAATGTTAGACATAAAAACTAGAGATGAGCTTAAGGCTGTGCTGGACAGTAAGTTTGCAGTGGACAAGAAAGACCAAGAAGAGTTTTACAGATATGCAATCTACGCCCGTAAGTCTACTGACGCTGAGGACAAGCAGGAGCGGTCACTGGGAGACCAGATGGCTGATTGTGAAGACATGGTTTTAAAGAATAATTTGCGAGTGGTAAAAGTCTTCCAAGAAAGTATGTCTGCTAAAGAGCCAGACATAAGACCAAAGTTTCGGGAGATGATGAACGACCTGCAGGCGGGTAAGTACGATGGTGTAATAGCTTGGCATCCTAATCGCTTAGCTCGCAACATGAAAGAAGCAGGGGAAGTTATTGACCTGCTCGACAAGCGGATTATTAAAGACCTGAAGTTTGTATCGTACACTCACACTAACGACGCTAGTGGAAAGATGTTGCTAGGTATTACCTTTGTTCTTTCTAAGCAGTACTCAGACCAACTAAGTGATGTTGTGTTGCGAGGTAATAAGCGAAGTATTGAAGATGGTAACTATATAAATAAAGCAAAGCATGGTTATAAGAAAAACCGCAATGGACAACTTGAGCCTGATGGTAATAACTTCACCCTTATAGTAGAAGCGTTCCAAATGCGTTTGCGAGGGGTTATTTTGGAAGAGATAGCAGATTATTTAAATAAAAATAATTACTCTAGGCAGAATACTGCTATGGGTAAGAAATACACCGCACACATGCAGAAGGAGGCGGTACGCAGGTTTATGAAAGACCCTATCTACACAGGGCTAGTTTTGTACGGACAAAATAAAACTGAAGACCTTGTAAAAAACTATGGCTTTATACCTGCTGTAAGTGTTGAGGACTTTATGAAGATAAACGAGCTAGAGAAAAGCTCAGACGTTATAAAGTTGGCGAAGAGTTTTAGACGAGGCGGTACGGTTAAGTCAGACCTATTACGAGATATGGTTATCTGTGCTGGGTGTGGGGAGGTTAGGGGGACAGGTATTACCTCAAAAAAACTAAAGAATGAGAAAAAGAATTACTTTTACTATCGGTGTGAAACGGAGGGTTGTGAGTTTGAAAATAGTAGTACTCGGGCACATGTAATTCGTAACTTTGCTTCAGACTATTTTTCCAAGAAGCCCTTTTCAAACTTTGAGGCGTTTGAACACTACAAAGCAGAAATGGTGAGGGTTAGTAATTTGAGGCTCAAAGAAAACCAAGATAGCCTACGCCTTAAAAAGTCAGAGCTTACCAAAGCCGAAGAACGGATTGTAGACCTTAAGTCTGCAATGGTGCTAGAGAAAGACGAACAGATAAAAGAGTATCAGAAGGAGGATTTTCAGAAGACGACGGAGCGAGTTATTGCTCTAAATACTGAAATAGAGAAGCTAGACAAGAAAATTAAGGCAGTAAAGGGTGCGACTTTAACCTATGAAAAGTTCCTCGAACTTTTCGATAATATGGCTAAAAGTATAACTGAAAAGCAACCTATGGCTACCTTAGACGCCAAACTTAAAAAAGTCTTCTCGAACTTTATCGTAAACAAAAAACTCGTTGAAGGATATACCTTAAACGAGCCCTTTGCTTCCTTAGAACGTCTTGAGACTGATAAAGTCTCTAATGGTGCGCGATGAGAGATTTGAACTCCCGACCTTCGCAGTGTAAATGCGCTGCTCTACCAACTGAGCTAATCGCGCGGTCAACTGATTTTTATACATCAGTTGACATATACTACCTGTTTTTCAAATTATTTCAATATTGGGTCGTTGAGGTATACTATCGTGATGATTGAGATGCAGTGTATAGTGCTCGGTAAGGTGCAGGGAGTACGATATCGGGATTATGTCCAGACCGCTGCTGGCGATTTGGGTGTTGTGGGTTATGTAAGAAATAAAGAAGATGGCAGCGTTTTAGTAGTGGCTCAAGGCGAACCAGAAGTACTTAGAAATTTTGTTGAATACCTACATGAAGGCTCTGTTTTGTCCGCTGTCGACAGCGTTTCAGTAGACTGGGGAACCGCAAGTGTAACCTACGACGATTTTTCAATGTTGAAATAGAGTATGAAAGAAGAACTCCTAATTCCCAAATGTGTCGGTATAATTATGGATGGCAATCGACGCTGGGCCAAAGAGGCTGGGCTACCCGCTTTTATGGGACATAAAAAAGGTTATGAAGTGTGTAAAGAAGTAATAAGGATGGTTCATGATGAAGGTATTCCACATTTAGTAATTTATGCATTTTCTATTGAAAATTGGCAGCGGGTAAAAGAAGAAACCAGCTTTTTGATGGGGCTTTTGAAATCGGCCGCACTGGAATATTTTTCTCACAACTTATCAGAGTTAAAAAAAGTTCGCTTTCGTTTTGTAGGTGACCCTTCATATTTAAATGAAGGTATACAAAATGTCATTAAGAAAATTGAAAAGCAGTCTGCTGAAGCAGAGTATGAACTAACCGTTTGGGTTTTGCTTTCTTATAGCGGCCGAGCTGAGGTGTTGTCAGCAGTAAATAAAGCGATTGCAGCTGGTAAGGAAGTAGATGAGCTAAGTTTTTCAAAACTATTGTGGTCTAATGAAATGCCTGATCCAGATATGATTATTCGTACCGGTGGGGAATACAGGCTATCAAATTTTTTAATCTGGCAGTCAATCTATAGTGAGTTGTTCTTCACTAAAACTTATTGGCCAGCTTTTACAAAAGATGAATTTCAGAGTATTCTCAAGGACTATGGAAATAGAGAAAGGAGAATTGGTAAATAAAAATCTGGCAGTACCAGAGGTTATTTATGAAGACGGGACTGTTTTGGTGGTTAATAAACCATATGGAATGTTGGTGCACGAAGATTGGCACTCTGGAGCAAAAGGCACCTTAGTTGAATGGTTTTTAGCTAGAGTACCGACAGCGCAAGGAGTAGGAGAAATTACTACTAAGCCTGACGGAACACCTTTAGAGCGTTCTGGGGTGGTTCATCGATTGGATAGAGAAACTTCTGGGGTAATGATTTTGGCCAAAACCTCGGAAGCGCATGCTTTTTTGAAGACTCAGTTTCACGACCGTAAGGTTAAGAAAGAGTATCGGGCTTTTGTTTACGGCATGATTCACGATAAATGGGGGACTATCAATCGCCCGATTGGTCGTAACAGTAAAGATTTTAAAAAACGCTCAGCTGAACGTGGGGCAAAAGGAACTTTGCGTGATGCGCTAACACATTTTGAGAGAATTGGTTCAGGTGAATATAAAGAAGAGGCTTTCTCTTATCTCAAGCTAATGCCACAAACTGGACGAACCCACCAATTACGAGTTCATTTAAGGGCAATAGATCGTCCAATTGTAATGGATACCTTGTACGGAGAAAAGAAAATTAATACTTCAAACAACTTAGAATTAAAGAGGTTGGCCCTACATGCTCACGTTCTTGAGCTTATTTTGCCGCACGGACAAACTGAACGTTTTATTGCTCCTTTGCCGATAGAGTTTGAACAGGCGGCCGAGCGTATTGCAGAGTAGGGAAGCTTGTGGTAGATTATGGCACGCTTAAACGGCCTATTGTTTAGTTATTATATTATGAAAACAGCAGTTACAGGGGTGACAATCTCACCCGTCAATATGAACGAAAGAAAAGAACTCGGTATTCGACCAGGGGATACAATTCGTGTTCATCAAAAAATTCAAGATAAAGGTAAGACCCGTATTCAGATTTTTGAAGGGTTGGTCCTAGCTAGGAAACATGGTGATGAACCAGGAGCAACTTTTACTGTTCGTAAAGTAGCTAGTGGAGTGGGAGTAGAAAAAATCTATCCACTTTATTCACCACTAATTGATAAGTTAGAAATTGTTAAACGAGCTAAGGTCCGACGTGCAAAGCTTTACTACATCCGGGAAAAAGTTGCCCGTGAAATTAAGCGACAAATGCGACGCATGACTTTGGTAGGATTTTCGACAGAATCAGAGACAGAAGCAGGCGTTAGAGTGGCCGCCGAAGCTAAGGCCTTAGAAGATGCTGAACTTAAGGAGAAGGAGGTTGTGGCGGCAAAGGAAGCGGCTGAAGCCGAAATTAAGGCTGCTGCTGAGGTTGATACGGAAGTAGCTACTGAAGCAGAGGAGGTTTCGGTTGAAGAAGTAAATGCGGGAGAGAAAAAGGATTAAGTAGTCTAAATAATAAAAGGGCCGAACGAAGTTCGGCCCTTTTATTATTTTAACCTTACCTTGAATAGTGACTTAGTTTCGTGCATAATTACCGCCACAGATTCGTTGTTTGCCCAGGTGGCGAAATTGGTAGACGCACTACCTTGAGGTGGTAGCGCCTTCACGGGCATGCTGGTTCAAATCCAGTCTTGGGCACCAAAATAAAAAGTATCCATACTAAATGGGTACTTTTTATTTTGGTGTTGAATTTTAAAAAGGTTTAAGTAATACTTGACAATTCCTAAAATAGTAGTACTTTTTGACGATGAAAGAATTATTACTATATACAATTTTTGGATTTTTTCTCCTACCAAACACAGTGGGAGCTTATTATACTCAAGATACGTACTGGAGTAGCGAACATGAACAACCGGCTTGGTTTGAAAGTGATTCTAAAGACGGTTTCTACGGTGAAACCGTTGGAGGAACTTATTTTACTCAAAACCCAATAATCAATAGCTCAAACATTAGACTCCATAAGTTTGCAATTGGCAGCGCCTTTTTCTATATATCAGATAAAGGCATTATTAAAGCAGATGGCGACTTGAATGCGGTCTCAATCTACTTGTCGAAAGCTTAGTTTTGGGGCAATGTTTCTTTCATATCCAATTAGGGTATGATTAGACTATGTGTCTCAAAAAAACCCTCTTATTGCTGTTGTTAACAGTAATAATCTTTAGTCCATTTGTTCGGATTGTTGAGGCTAGTTCTAGTTTTGATGCTCAAACTAGAACTCAGTTATTATTACAAATTCAAAAACTACTGACTGAGGTTTTGCGCTTGCAAAATATTTTAAATAAGCGAGTCCAAACACAAACTAAAGTTGATTTAAGTTATATACCATACGAATTAGTTTTATTTCCAATTAGAACCGGAGCTACTTATTTGGTAGATAAGGGAGACTTGGTTAGTATCGGCCAGCCGAGAAATATGGATCTTACAGATAAAAAAATATTTGAACTTTTCACTACAGTTATTGGTAAAAAAGAGATAGGGAATAAGATTAAGGAATGGAGAACGTATAAAAACAACACTACTAACGTAGATGCTTTTGTGGAGCTAATTTCTGGGATAAACAACTGGGTAATGGGAGTAAACAAAGAAGATTTTAAATCAGGAGACAGAAACAATGAAAATTCTTTTGCTGAATTATTTGTTCATGAGTACGCTCATATAATTATATTTGAAAGAGATGAATTTTTAACAGAGTTTAAAGATAAATTTTGGACAAAAAACGATTTAAACCATGTAGCTTTGATTAAAGATCTATCAGAAAATGCGCGTTTCTCTTATATGGAGGAATATTATAAGGCAAACGACAGCCGTTTTGTTAGTGAATATGCCACTATGAATGCGGATGAAGATATGGCTGAAACATTTTTGGAGTTTGTTAAGACGTCTAAACCAGTCGGGAGTAGTCTCAAGGAGAAAAAGATACTTTTCTTCTATCAAGACAGTGATTTTCTTCAACTAAGGTTGAAGATAAGGTCCAACTTGAATGAGTTGAGCATGCTTTAATTAGATGTCTATGAAAAAGTATATTTACTTATCCTCCGCCCTCTTATCAATGATTGTAATAATTTATTTATTGGCCACAAATTTAGGTAGTGAAAAGCCCTTGCAGGAGATGAATCACTTCAATCATGAGGTCTCAATTAAGTCAGAAAGAGACTTTATCGAGCACATGATTCCGCATCATGAAGAAGCGGTCAAGGCCGCTACCGAGCTTATTGGTAAGGGAACAAAATTACGGCCGGTACATGATTTAGCTGAACAAATAATTGATAAGCAAAATATAGAAGTGGAAGAAATGAAAGTTTGGTATTTGTCTTGGTACGAAGTTGATTACCAAGATGTTGGTGTTTACGCCGCGATGATGAGAAATTTAAGTGAGCTTTCTGGAGCCGAATTGGAAAGAACTTTTTTAGAGGACATGATACTACATCATGAAGCAGCCATTTTGGCGGCCAACCAAGTCTTGAAACTATCTATTTCAAAACAAACTGAGGGCCTAGCAAAAGAAATAATTACCACTCAAGAGAATGAGATTGAATTGATGCAGAACTTACTTAAATTATTACCCCTGCAGTAGGTGGTTAAAAACAAAAAACGGCAGACTTTGTCTGCCGTTTTTTTAATTGTTATTCTTTTCCAAGTAGTTTATTAAAAAAGTTTTTAAACCCTCTTTCTGGTGTCTTAGTGGTTGTAGATTTAGATGGGTCTTTCCAGCTTGGGGCGGGTTCTTGTTCAAAAGGATTAGCAATATTTTCTCTTTGCGGGGAGCTTCTTAACCCATCTTTTGCATAAATATTTCCCACTCTATTTGGATCGGTTACCTTAGGTGCAAGGTTACCACTAAGCCTATCAATGGCTTCATCTGTAGTAGCCACATTTTCCCGTACGGCAGAAGGAGTTGTTTCTTGTGCGGTTGTCGGGATTATATATTGACTAGAATCAGGTTCTGGCTCTGGTTCAAATCCATCTAATTTCGCTCTATATTGACCTTCTGGTTCCGGATACGTGTTATATTTTTGTGATTCTTTTCCCATAATTTATATTTATAAACCAATTGTCACACATAAACAGTAAAGACTCAATATGGTATGCTTACCACCATGTCACAAATAGCAATGCTAGAAATAAAGAACTTGACCAAAATCTATGGAAGTGGAGATAAGGCTAAGTTGGCTGTTGATGGAGTCTCCTTATCTATACCCAAAGGCAGTTTTTTTGGTCTCCTGGGTCCCAATGGAGCCGGTAAAAGTACTATTATTCAAT
Source organism: Minisyncoccia bacterium (assembly GCA_041736805.1). Lineage (GTDB taxonomy): Bacteria > Patescibacteriota > Minisyncoccia > Phycocordibacterales > UBA918 > OLB19. The sequence continues at coordinate 14,742 of JBGSSW010000013.1, read as the reverse complement.
GTATTACAGGAATTTCTCAACCGACAAAGGGTCAAATTCTAGTTGACGGGACCGATGTAGTGACAGAATATAAATTAGCCAGGACAAAAGTTGGTCTTTCGCCACAAGAGTTCAACGTTGATATTTTTGCTACTCCAGCTGAACTAATGGACTTTATGGGCGGTTATTATGGAATTAGAAAAGAGCAAAGAGTTTCTAAGATTGAAGAGTTGATTAACAGATTTGACCTAAGTGAACATCGAGATGTTAAATTCCAAAAACTTTCTGGGGGACTGAAAAGAAGAGCTATGTTGGGACGGGCACTTATCCATACCCCCGACCTACTTATTTTGGATGAACCGACAGCTGGCGTAGACGTTGAACAAAGGCGTGATCTTTGGGCTTACCTAAAAGAATTAAATGAACAGGGTAAGACCATTATCCTCACCTCTCATTATTTGGAAGAAATTCAGTATCTTTGCAATGAAATTGCTATCATCAATCACGGTAAAATTATTGCCGAAGGAACCAAAGAATCCTTGATTCAGGAATACGGCAGTATTGAGGAAGCGTACCTTAAGATTACTAGAGCTAGTAATGCGGGAGTAATATGAAAATAAATTTTATTGGCTTATATACAATGTTGCGACGAGAAGTCACTCGTACTCTGAGAGTAATGGTTCAGACACTCTTAGCGCCAATGGTTTCGGCTGCCTTGTATATCTTTATCTTTGGAATGGTAATTGGTTCTCAAATCAAAGAAGTGTCAGGAGTACCTTACATATCCTTTGTTTTCCCCGGTGTCCTAATGTTGTCAGTTATCAATTCTTCTTTTGCGAGCGCTTCATCAGCCTTATATTTTATGCGCTTTACTAAGGGAATAGAAGAAATTTTGATTACTCCCTTTTCCTACTTAGAGATGTTACTTGGTTTGGTCGGTAGTGCAGCCATGCGTGCAATGATGGTGGCCTTACTAATTTTAGCTGTAGGACTAGTGTTTGGGGCCGTTTCCTTAAACCATCCGCTGCAATTTATTTTCTACGTAGCTAGCATAGCTTCAATTTTTGCGGCGTTAGGAATTATCGTAGCACTATGGGCTGAAAGTTTTGAACAATTACAGGTAATGAATACATTTATTATTACCCCGCTAACATATTTAGGTGGAATCTTTTATTCAGTTACTTTTTTGCCAGAATTAGCTGCTACCTTCACTAGACTAAACCCCTTCTTTTATTTCGCTGATGGCATTCGCAGCAGCATGATTGGTGTCAGTGAAGCAAATAGTGCTATAGGGCTGATTATTATTTTGAGTCTTTTAGTTGGATTGGGAACGCTTGTTACTCAATTGTTTAAACGAGGCTGGAAGATAAGGTCTTAAAAAGTAGTAACCTATAAAAAAGCGGGCCTTGGGCCCGCTTTTTTATAGGTTAAGGTTTCTTTGGCTTGCTCCCTGGTCAGACATTTCTCTTAACTCATCTTCAATCTTTTTGATCCTAGGTTCAATTTCTTCACGAAGTCTTGCCGTATACCCATGATCTATATAGTCTTCTGAACCTAGTTCTACGTCAATATTTTCTTTAGTTTCTATAATTAATGCTTCGAGACGCGCCTGTTCTGCTAGTAATTCAGACAGCTCAGTCTTAAGTTCTTCGGCATCTAAAATTGGTTCTGAGGTGGGTTTTTCGAATGTATTCATATTTCTATTTTCTCACTTTAAAATAAAACTGCAAGCCAGAACTGATTGGACATGTTAAGCAGCTTCTGTTTTCAATATATAGATGTATAAGATGATGAGAAAGATAAATAAAATAGCTGAAAGTAATGGGAAAGTCATAAATCCATATTCAAACATATAGCGTTTTGTGCAATCTATGCCGGAGGCTGGGCAAGCAATAAATTGGGTTCCGCCCATCTGCAGATAGTGGTTGTATAAAGCAAAAACTAGACCTGGAATAGAAAGAGCCAGACCGTACCTAGCCGCAGTTTTCTCTTTGTAGAAGATAGCTAAACCAAGCAGGAGTACTTGCGGGTAGAGAAAAATTCTTTGAAACCAACAAAGGCCACAAGGTACAAAACCAAAAACATCAGAATAAATTAAAGTCACGATACTAGAGCTGGTTGTAACTAAGAAACCAATTAAAATTCCCCAAGCACCAATTATTCGGGCAGCTACTCTACTGGTCAATAAGTCAATTAATAATATTGAGCTAAATAGAAATAGCAATATCCCCCCAGTAGCCAAAAGCTGATTAAAAATTTCTACAGTACTATTCATGTGTTAAGGAAGGGGGCAGTTAGTTTTTTCTGCTAGAGAAGAAAATTGCTGAACCCCACTTAATTCACTACCGTCAGTAAATTTCCAGGTAGGGTAACCAGTAATACCTTCTTCTTTACAAATTTCTGTTTGACTTTGTCCGTCAGGGGTTGAGCATTCTACGTAGTTAAGTTTTTTGGCAGAATTTTTAAACAAAGATTTCTGTTCTTGACAATGAGGACACCAGAAAGTGCCATAAAAAATTGCCCCAGCCTCATTTAAACATTCAGCAAAACTGTCGTAACTAGCCAAAACAGCAGGGTCTTCTTTTGTTTGCCCTAGTTTACTAAGGGCAATTACACCAATAAAAATAACGATAACGATAATTATGTACCAGTAAGTTGTTTTCATGGGTGAATAATAGCACTACTAATCTCTAAATTCCATCTTGATCAAAACTTACAAATACTGGGCTTAAAGCGTTAATTTGCGACGTTAAAGAAACAATTTTAATTTATAAGAATGGCGACACTAAAGCTAATCAATAGGAATCAAGATTTCGTTTCGTAGTACAAGCGGCATAGAAAGAGGGGGGTTATATTGAGCAACTTGGATGTCTCCATTTACTACAAGACCATCTTTTTCCAACAAAGAGCCTAATAGGGCTTTTTTCTTCTCAATTCTATTTTGGGTAGGGTACCAAGTGAATTTTAAAGCAGCTACTTTATGGGTGGCTACTTCACGTATATTTACCCGTGGGTTATTTGGAATCGGTAGTGTCTCTAAGGTATATTTTGAAGGTAAGATAAAAGCGATGACTCTTTCTTCTGAGTTATTTTCAGTATTAAGTACGGGTGAGGTCATGGAAATTTTTTCCGAATTCTGACTTTCTAGTACAGGGGAAGTCATAGCAATGCTACTTTTACTTACGTTGTTTCCAAAAATATAATCTGCAATAATTTGGAATCCTTTACCCAAAGCTTCTTGATAGTTACCAACCACCGTGGTTTCAGCAACAATATAAGCCTGATACTCACGAATCTCGTAACCCCCTTTATTTTCAACTACAGTGTAGGCAGGTTTCTCTATTTTAATTACAAACAAATAACTTACTACAGCCCAAAGTATCAGTAAGCCAGCAATTCCCAATAAAATATTATAAGTGTACATAAATTAGATTATAGCAGTAAAATCAAGTAAGGTTATAAAGTCTTCATTTGGACTCTTTCTATTTACTTTGGCGATTTATTTCTTTAATTTAGTTATAATGTTAGTAATGAAAAAAATCCTGATCCTGTGTACTCTAATTTCATTTGTGGGGTTAATTTTACTTATTATTAAAGTATCAATTCATTCTGATAAGACAGAAGGAAACAGGACATTGGAGCTTGAGTACCTAAGGTCTGCTGTAGCAGATGATTTATTAAAATATGCGAGTATTGAGATTCCAAGTTTAGAAAATATAGCCACAGGATCCGAATCAGGAGTTGATTATTTGTCACTTAGATTGTATCCAGACCAAGAGATAAAAAATAATGGTATTCGAGCCGAGGTATCAGTGGACTATCCTTACGTGGCTGGTGAAACCGTTCGCTACGAGTGGGAATTTAAATTAGATAAAGATTTTGTGTCAGGCACACCTGAAAATCGTTGGTGGCTAATCGCCGACTGGCATCAACAACCAGACTTAAATTTGGGCGAGGATTGGTCAAACTTTGAAACTAAGAGCACCCCACTCCTTTTGGGCTATGGTAATTTAGACGGCAGAGATACCATTGCCTTTAATGCTGGAATAGATGGAAGTGAAGAGGGAATTCGTAACTATGGAAATTAGAAAAGATGTTTGGTATAAACTAGTTTTTGAAATCAAATGGTCACAGAGCGAGGACGGTGTGGTTAAGGTTTATGTTGACGACACAGAAGACCCGACTTTTTTCTATCAAGGTCCAAACATGCTTAATAATTATCAACACTACTTGAAAGTAGGACAGTATCGGCATCCAGATATACAATCAGATAATACCGTTCTAATTCGGAATATTAAAATTAATAAAGTAAAACTGTAGCTACCCTTGAAATTTCCACTATTTTTATTCCACCCCAAAGGTAGCCCTTTGGGGTGGAATAAAAATGTTTAACAACCCTTTTTCATAGTTTAGTAAGAAATAACGTAATAAAACGTCATAAATAGCAACAGAACAGCGGGGTTACCCAGCCAGGACTGCCGGGACTCTTAATTCCTAATTAAAGTAAATGCTCAGGAATAGTGTACTTATTACTTAAAAAATTACTTAAAGAAAATGAATAAAAAAATAATTATTGGTATTGGTACAATTACTATTCTAGCTATAGGGTGGCTATTTTTGGGTTACAGTACTGTTCAGTACGTCACTGTTGTAGCGGATGAAGTTACTCAGCTGGAGAACGAATTAGCTTCACTAGAGACTTCGGTGTCTGCTGGTACACTTTCACCAGAAAATGCTGCAAAAGCTCAGCTAATGATAGTAGCCCGGATAGATTCTATTAATGCAGCTGCCAATGCTGGTCAAAAAGTAACTTTGACTGATAAACAAAGAGCCCAGCTTATAGGCGGGCTTGAACGCCTTAAACAAATTTTAATAAAATATAAAGACACACTAGTTGCTGTTGATAATGAAGTACTTAAATTGCCGGTAGCAGAAAGACCTAAACTAAATCGCCGTAGTGAGGTTGGAAGTAGTACTACTGGCGTTGCCTCTATAGCAACTGAAACTATTGAAATAGTAGAGGATCAGGTAGTGGAAATAACAGAGGATATCGTAGATGAGGATATTTTTGCTGAAGTCAGAGCTAGTTCATCTGATGAAGTGGGTGGAGACGATGTCGCCGGTACTGTTGAAGAAAATGAAAAATTGGACGAAGATCAAGTTGTTATTGAAGATGGTGAAACCTCGGAGTCCTATGAAGAAAATGAAGCAAATACTATGGTAGAGTCAGATGCTGACATCGTATCGGAAGATTCTGCCTCAAGTGGAGTTGATGGCAGTATAGAAATTGAATCAGAGCTAGACACCAACTAAGTCGATAGATTCTTTGGACGAAAAATAGCACCTGTAAACAGCGCTATTTTTTGATTATAAACCAGACTTAGTTTTTTAAATGGTATAATTTTTTTATGGTATATGTTTATAAAAGGGTTAACATTTTAGATATTGATTCTTTAAAACAACTAAGACAGGTGTTTGCCGTTGCTTTTGAAGAGGTTGGTGACTGGAACGTAAATAAACCAAGTGATACTTATCTCTCAAAAGTCTTAGCAGACAAAAATTACATTGCGCTGGTGGCTAAAAAAGAAGATGGTGGGGTGGTAGGGGGACTGACGGCCCATGTCTTACCCAAAATTGATGGTGAATATAGTGAAATTTATCTTTACGATTTAGCAGTCTTGAATGAATATCGTCGTCAGGGTATTGCGACACAACTTATTACAGAATTGAAAAACTTTGCAAAGACTTACGGAGCACATACAATTTTTGTTCAAGCAGATAATGAAGATGTTGGAGCGGTAGCTTTATATACTAAGTTAAGTAGTAGCGTCGAGTCAGAAATTACTAATTTTGATATTGCTGTGCAATAGCTATAAATCATTTTTAAAAGCCTACATACTTCACTATTTTTTCTGTAAATTTTAATTTAGTATTTATGTCCAAAGTATCGAGGGAATAAGGGAACACTATCATCGGCTGTTTTTCCAGTTGTATTAATCGGTAGTTGGCTAATATTAGCCGGCCAAGGTAAAGGCAAAGTTCCAGTAAAAAGTTTTTCCCCGAAAAGAACATCAGCCACCCCGCCTCCCTCGCTGCCAGGTAGCCAAGCCGTTATTAAGGCATCCCAGTTAGCAATCTCACCAGTAATTATCAGTGGGCGTCCAGTAATTAGAATTACAAGCAAAGAATTACTGTTATTTTTAAGATTTTTGATAGTATCCAAGTCTTCTTCGCTTAAGGTAGGGTATGGATTGTCTCCCCATCCTTCGGCATAAGGTGATTCACCAACAATAGCAATACCAATATCGGCCTTTTGTGAATTTTCTGTAAATTGTCCTTTGGCTTCAAATTCAACTAAAGTATTTTTCCCTGCAATTTCTTTAATACCTTCTAGAATTGAGGTTGAATTAGGTACCCAGTTACCATCAACACCTTGCCATTCTATACTCCATGCTCCCATTTGTTTCCCCACGTTGTCTGCCGCACTTCCTGCCACACGAATCTTTTTTGTAGAGCTGGTGATTGGCAATAAAGCACCTTTGTTTTTAAGTAGGACAAGAGATTCTGCTACAGCAGCACGAGCTAATTTTTGGTGCACCGCGTTGGAAATCTCTTTTACGGATTTGTCGTTGTTATCCGTATCAAAAAAACCAAGTGAAAACTTTGTGTATAAAATTCTACGCACCGCATCATCGATACGTTCATCAGAGACCATTCCTAGTCTGTTCGCCCACTTCAGATGGCGAATAAACGTCACGTAATCAAAAGGTAACATTACCATATCCACACCGGAATTTACTGCGGAAACTGTCGCCCAAAAATTGTTTCGAGTCCCTTCATGAACTCCGTACCAGTCAGAAACAATAAATCCTTTGAACCCAAGTTGTTTTTTTAGTACGTCAGTTAACAGGTATTTTTGCCGGACCATCCTCTCGTCACCCCAAGTGTTTAGCCCAACCATGATACTCAAAGCACCGGCGTCTATCGCTGCAGCAAAGGGAGGTAGATAAACTTCTTTTAGCGCAACTTTGTCTGACGGTGTGACCCCTTGGTCTATTTTGAAATTTTCATTCAGTGATGTGTTCCAACCCATGCCGCCGAGCCCAATGAAGTGTTTTGGAGTCGCTAGTACCTGTGAGTTTATATCAGATTGTAATCCTTCCACATAGGCGGCCCCCAGTTTTGAAACCAAAGCGGGGTCATCTGAAAAAGTTTCGTAGACACGACCCCAGCGAATATCTTGCGGAGTGTCTAAGTTGGGAGCAAAGTTCCAATTAACACCAGTCACGGACATCTCGTCAGCGGTTGCCGCAGCCACTTTTCTTACCAGCTCAGGATTTCCAGCAGCACCGAGGCCTATCATGTGGGGGAAGATGGTTGCTCCTGGAACGTGTGCATGCCCATGAATAGCATCTGAACCATACAAGATAGGAATGCCTAACCTAGACTTTGCGGCCTCAGCTCGGTACGTGTCGGTCATTTGTCTCCAACCGGAGGTTGTGTTTTCTTCCGGCTTAGCTCCTGAGCCACTCAAGAGAGCGCCTAGTGAGTAAGTTCCAATATCACTCGCGGCTTTAATACTATTTTTCTCGATCAGAGTCATCTGTCCAATTTTTTCCGCTAGGGTCATATGAGACAAGAGATCATCTACTCGTTCGTCAATTGATACTGACATGTCTAAGTATAAGGGACTGTTAGGTAATGTAGGCACTGTTGCATGGTTCCTAAAATTAAAAATAACAACTATAATAATCAACAACAATAATCCAAAAAGATATAGGGCCTTTGTTTTGGTGGGGGACGGTGCTGGCATGTATGTAGTATACAAGATATGTAAGCAATAAAGTGTTATAATAATACTATTGAGAGGCCAAAGTAATATGGGCCGACAATATTAATCTGAACACGTTCTCTTTAGTGTTCAGGACAATAAAATAAAGTAAAATGAATAATAAAAACCTATTGTTAGGAATTCTTGTCATACTCGTCTTTGCTGTTGGTTTTATGGTAGGACGGTTTAGTTCTGTCGGGGACACATATCTAAGTGGTCCAGCGGCCACTCCATCCACTCCAACTACTCAAACAAATCCAACAACCAAATCTAGTGATGAAAGTACGAGTAATGTAGTTGCAGAGGGGGGTACGACCATTCAAGCTTCAAGTTTATCTGAGGGACAGAAAAAATTACTTAATGCACTTGGTATAGATACTGAATCAATCACAGTAACACCAGAAATGGTCGCTTGTGCCGAGACTAGTCTAGGTACTAGTCGTATGGGTGAAATCACTAATGGTGCCACACCATCTTTTACTGAAGGAGCTAAGCTTGTCGCTTGTTACAAGTAGCGGTGTTAAAAACGAATCCACTAGAGATATAAATTAAAAACTAACTTTAAACATTATGGATAATTCAAATAATTCAGGAGTCAACACAATCATTTTAGTAATAATACTAGCCCTAGTAATTTTTGGACTAGTGTGGTTTTTCAAAGGTGGAACAAAAGAAGTAAAACAAGAAGGTCTAAATGTTGAGGTGAACATTCCATCAAGTGAGGGAGGGTAGAGATTCAAGACAAAATCATTATCACAAAATATAAATAGAAATAAATGTATGAACAACGAACAAACGCTATATAGAGTCACTCGAGTGATTTGGTATATATTCTATGTTCTTGAAGCCCTATTACTTTTTAGATTTATTCTTAAGTTATTAGGGGCAAACGCTGGTGCAGGTTTTACTAGTTTCATCTATACATTTTCATCTATCCCACTTGCGCCGTTTCGGTTGGTATTCGACACCAACAGTGTAGGGGAAATTATATTTGAATGGAGCACCCTCCTAGCTATGGGAGTCTATTGGGTAATTGCTTGGGGGATTATCAAGCTTGTGGTTATGAATCGTCCACTAGATAACCGTGTGGCAGAGAATGGACTTGAGGAACAAGATAACATTTAGTAATTAATAAAAATAAAATAATATGAGCATCTTAATTTGGATAGTTTTTGGAGCTTTGGTAGGTTGGATTGGGTCAATGATTATGGGGACCGATGGGCAACAAGGTTTAATTCTCGACATCGTAGTTGGTATTATCGGAGCTAGTTTGGGTGGATACATCATGCATTACTTTGGCCAAGGAGGCGTTAGTGGTTTCAATCTCTACAGTTTTATAGTCGCAGTCATTGGTGCAGTAGTGCTACTGGCACTTCTTAAACTAATTCGTGGATAGGATTGTCAGTTATGAGTAAATGTTTAAAATAGGGAGTATACTGGCTAAATGAGACGTATTTTCATGACCACTAGGTGGTGTATTGGATTGCTAATTTTGTTTGTCTTAATATCAAACCTTTATATTTATACAGAATCAAAGTCTTATATATACGATAGCGTTTCTGAGGCTCCGGTCGCGGAAACAGCGCTGGTGCTTGGAGCAGCAGTCTCAGCCGAAGGCAGGTTGTCGCCAATATTTATAGATCGAGCAGATATGGCGATAGGTTTATATGAGGCTGGAAAAGTATCAAAGATTTTGGTTTCAGGAGACAATAGTACCGTTGATTATAATGAAGTAAATCCGGTCCGGTTGTATCTTATTAAGAAAGGTGTTCCCGATGAAGATATTTTTCTGGACAACGCTGGTTTTGACACGTATAGCTCAATGTACCGTGCTCGGGATGTTTTTTCTGTTTATTCCATACTAATAACTACACAGTCATTTCATTTACCACGTTCAGTTTTTATTGCTCGCCATCTTGGCATCGATGCCTATGGAGTTAACGCTGATGTTGGACATATGTTGTTTCGTAATTACCTACGAGAAATTTTAGCCAATGAAAAAGCGATAATAGATCTAGTCTTAGATAGAAAGCCAAAATTTCTTGGCGATAAAATTTCTATTGTTGACAAAGTTGAGGTTGTCGAGGAAACAGAACCAAAAAAATTAATTGATACTGAAGCATCTAGTGTCTTATCAGTTGATTCTGGTGTAACTGGTAAAGTGTTACTTGGTCCAATTTGTCCGGGCATGCGTATACCTCCAGATTTAGCTTGTGCAGATAAGGGGTACGCCACTACTGTGCAAGTAATCGAGAAAGATAGTATCAAATCACTTTTTGCTAGTGTAAAAAGTGATGAAGAAGGTAATTACACAGTACTACTCCCACAGGGAAAGTATCGAATACAAGCCCTCGGAGGGCAGCCATTTCCTAGTTGTGCTTGGGAGGAAATTACTGTTGAGAAAGACACCGTACTTACTAAGGATTTATCGTGTGATACAGGAATAAGATAAAGCTGCAATAGATAGGTTTAAAAATGTTTTGAAAGGTTGGTGGGTACACCCCTACTTTTACTGCGTAATCTCTAGTCAATAACAAACTGGTGTCCAGAACCGTTATTAATGAGGATATGTTTTGTTATTTAGGGCTGCTATCGACCCTCGATGGGAACCAGTTTGAGGATTTGTGTCTAGGGTGGCTAGCTTCAGCTCGAACGTGCTTTGGTGAATGATTGTAGTCTCCCGAGGCTAAAGACCATTGATCATTCGGCGCATCAACTGTATTTCTGCCGTTTGAGTTTCCACAATTGCCTTAGTTAGAGCCGTCATTTCATTGTGTTCAATGTATGGCTGGACGCTCTGCGCCATCATGACCGCCCCCATATGGTGCATAATCATATCTTCCAGAAACACCTTATCCAAAGCGGCGCCACTTAATATTGAGAGGTCACTCATCATTGGTTTGTAAGCTTTAGGGTCATTAATATACTCTTCACCGTACCAACTTTGGTACCATCCTTTCATCATGGCGATTTCTTTCTCTTGGGCTACCACAATAGCTTCCGCTAGCTTCTTAATTTCAGGTGTTGAACCACCACGAGCAATAACTTCTTTAGCTGTATCAACTGCTTCTTGGTGGTGGGGAATCATACCTTCAAGAAATTCCCGTTCACTTTTGACCACCATCATTGAATGATCCATTCCTTCCATCATTCCCATCCCCCCCCGTCACTCTGATTGGTCGGAGCGTTTGGGTTGCCCATGAGTGAACCGTCAGGCATCCGGTGCTGACCCGCTGGTACATCATCTTGAGTATTCGTTCCCATGTTCATACCCATTGAATAGTCGCCTGATCTGCTAGTACCAAAAGTATAGGCAACTGCTCCAACTACTAATACTGCGAGCCCAATAATTATTGCGATTGATTGATTTTTCATAATTTAAGCATGTTACATGACCATCATGGTCATACTGTTAAACATCACAAGCATCCAGACGCACATCAGTATCATAAAGCTAGCTTCGATTATCGTGACGGTCGAGAGCGGAAGCTTGAAGTATGTACCAAGGCAGACACAGTGCAGGGTCTCCTTTTTCATCATTGACTGCAAGGCCCCGTAGAGACTAGCACTATAGATGAATAGAGTGATGAGTGTCGCTGGAAGAATAACGAGTTGGAGAATAAAGAGAACACCCAGGGTGATTTCTAGAAAAGGATACACTTGTGCATATACAATGCTTCGCTTCGCCAGAGGATCATATTTAGCAAATCCTTCAGCAAATCCAACCACGTCAGACAACTTGATGAGGCCGAAGAAGACCAGCACCCAGCCCATAAGGTGGGACATATAGTCTGGGTACATGTGGAACTGAACGGTGTATAAAGAAACGACTGCGGCTACAACGTAGATCAGTGCAATTGGCCAGTATGACCAGATACTTGTGGGTGCTGCATGATGTATTTTAACCGCACTGTTGGTTGAGTGATGATGTTCCATAATCTATTTTCGTTTTAGCCTATAGACCTGCAGTATTTCTCCCACCGGCTTCTTTACGTCTCCAGACTTGATTTGATTCACAACACAGTGTGACAAGTATTCTTCGAGCAAAACGTCTTCAATATTTGAAAGAGCCTGCTTCACGGCTGAGGTTTGGGTGATAACATCAATGCAGTATGTGTCTTTCTCGATCATGCCTTGCAGTCCACGTACTTGACCTTCGATAATTTTAAGACGACGGACTAATTTTTTGTGTGATTCTTTCATACATATACATAATACCCCCCTAGGGGTATTATAGCAAATCGTTATTTGGTAACCAAAAAACAAATAAATGTATTTTTTGAGTCTTCTGGACACTGGGGCGACGTACTATCCTTCAAGGGGAACCAGTTTGAGGAGATAACGGTTGGGTGATTAGAGGAAGCAGAGTTTGTTTATAGCTATTCAGAGAGGATGAGACTTTTAATCTTTTTCAAAGTGATCTAATTTATGTATTTTAATCCACCAAGTTGCAGCTTCCATCAGGAGCCCAGGGTCGTCATTTTTATTTTGAAAGAAAGCATAGAAAGAGATGCCTGCAGAAGAATCTTTCTTGGCAATTTTATCTTAGCAAACCACTAGCACTCTTTCTTTAAGTCCCTTTGTCATAGCGCGTTACTATTTTATCGGTGTGCAAATCTCAATCAAAAATCCATTTATATCTTTTACATAGCCAACTTTTTGTCCCCAAGGTTTTTGTTCAGGTTGTTTTACAACCACCGCTCCCGCCCCAACTGCTTGATTAAAAGCGTTCTTGATGTCATCAGTTACAAAAGTTATTTCAAACGCAGGAGATGAGGATGATGGATCTGACTTAGTAATTGCAACCCCGTTATATTCTGCGACACTGTGGGAAGCAAAAGCTAGCGTTGTGTCTCCGGTCTCTAGTTCTGCGTAGTCTTTTTCTGGAGTAAGAAGTTTTTGTGTAAAGCCAAAAGCTTTTATGTAAAAAGTAATTGCTTCCTCTACATTATCAACGTAAAGAATTGTGTATCCATATTTAATCATATAGTAAATTATATCAGGTTCGACTATGGAGGTAGGCACAGAAAATATCGTCAAAATACCTGCAAAATATACCTCTAAAAACTGGGCGACGTCGTAGGGTGAGAGAGTCTGGGAAATTCTTCGCAAGACCTTGCCTAGCATTTTCCGCAAAAAATGGTGACAAGGTGTACAGTCTCTGTTAAGAGATGTTGACCTTATAATTCAAGGGTGAAGGGACTATGAATTAGGAAATACTCTTGGGGTGCGAACTATGTTTGAGGGGTTGGGGGAGACGAGTATTTATAATCCGGATTTTTTCTAGAATTAACAATACAGGCAAAATCAATAAGTGCTACCATATTTTTATATCAAGAATATCAGGATTACAGGTAGTAGAAATAGCGGTAGGCCCACAGTTGCTAAAATTTTAAATGTAAAGTAAACTTTACATCGGGAAGTAAGAAATTATAAAAATAGTAATTGTGTAAAAAATTAGTATAATTTAAGTTTTCAAATTATCTTTGAATTGATTTTGTTTATCTATGTTAAATCCCAGCTGTATGATATCTGACAAACAGTTGAAGAAAACTAACCCTGAATTGTATAAAATTGCTCGCGAGGGTGGTACCGAGGCCCCCCACTCCAGCGATCTGTTGCATGTTGACGATGATGGAACCTTTCACTGCGCAGTTTGCAACGCGCAGCTATTTGACTCGGAAACTAAGTTTGATTCCGGATCAGGTTGGCCTTCTTTTACAGATCCAATAAATAAAGAGGCTGTCACCCTCATACATGATCATAGTCATGGTATGCGAAGAACAGAAGTTCATTGCAGTAATTGTAAGGCGCATCTAGGACATGTCTTTCCTGATGGTCCAGAACGAACCGGTGATGGAGAAAGAGATTTTGGACGCCACAATCGATATTGTATCAATGGCATTTCGCTTGAAATGCATAATAAATAATTTATGTCACAAAATTACAAAAAGGCTGTGTTAGCAGGGGGTTGTTTCTGGGGACTTGAAGACTTACTTCGCACCCAGCCTGGCATTGTCGAGACTGAGACAGGTTATGCTGGCGGAAAAAATGCTAATCCGACATATGAATCTCACCCAGGTCATGCTGAAGCAGTCGAAGTTACTTACGACCCTTCAGTTATTGCCTACAAAAATATTCTCGACTTCTTTTTTCAAATCCATAACCCAACAACTCTAAATCAGCAAGGAAATGATAGAGGTACTTCATATCGTTCTACAATCTTTTTTGCCACTAAGGAGGAAAAAGATACGGCGGAGGAGATGATAGGTATTGTAAATGAGTCTGGCCGGTGGAATGATCCTGTTGTCACTACGCTTGAGCCACTAACACGTTTTTGGCCAGCTGAGGAATATCACCAAGATTATTTACAAAAGAGTCCAGGTGGTTACACGTGCCATGCCATCTATTTTGATAGCTATCTGAAGTAATAACTACATACTATATTTTTACCCTAAAATTAGATTCTAAAAACTAAACCAAGATTCGCTCTAGGCGTCTTTTGACTAGAGCTAAAATCTCCCCTATTTAGGGGAGATTTTAGCTCTTTTACCGCCAGGGCGACGTCGTAGAGGATGTTGACCTAATTTTCAATGACTGAAAGGAATATGAAAATGGAAATACTCTTGTGGTGCGAACTGTGTTTGAGAGGTTGGGGGATGCGAGTATTTATATCTCCACAGCACCTCCTGCCTGACTCGCTATATAATTGAAACGACCTTTCTTTAAAAAGAAAGGAAGATCGTTTACTTAACGATTTGCACAAAATCTGCAATATCGGTGATACTCCCTGAAAGGTACCCCTTTCTTAAGACAACAATTCTAAGTATTATTACTAAACTAATACAAAGAATATGGCTAAGAAAGGTTATCGAATTGGAGCAGAAATTAAAGAAGAAATTATTAACAAGCTAAAGAACGATGGTCTTAGT
>JBGSSW010000015.1:0-9758 GCA_041736805.1 Minisyncoccia bacterium | reverse complement strand
CGCCGGTTCAGGCCGCAGTGGCGTCGCCCACCAGCGTGGTGGAGCAGCGCGCGCCGGCGTCGGTCGTGTCGTCGAAGTTCACGGTGTAGTACATTTCGTTGTGCATCGCACTCAGAGGGTTGCCTTGCGGCGGGTGGTGAGTCAAGGGCATGGACTTCTCCAGTTTGCGTCACCAAAAGTAGTGACTCTTTAACTATAGCATATTCTAGGATATTGTCAAGCAGTTTGGGGTGTGGTGAAATTTGCTAACTAAAAAGGCTGGAAAAGCGAAGCTTTTCCAGCCTTTTTAGTTAGCAACTTAAATTTTAAAAATGAAGAAGCCGGCAATCTCGCAGATTGCCGGCTGTTCCCTTGTTGTGCTACACCTCGGGTAGAAGGGATGTTACATACAGTTAGAAGAACGAAAAGGTCTCAGTGCGACGTCGCTTACACCCGACTGGGGCTGCTTGCGACAAACTACACGTCGCACCGAGAAAAGCATCTTACAAAATTCTATATATTTGTCAACTTTACTCCAAATGCAGTTCCTTGCTCAGTAAGCTAATTCGCTTGGCAATTAAAGGGTGCTTTTTTAGTTCAGAGTCTTCCTCAATTAGTCTCTTGGCTTCTGTGCGAGCCGCTTCTACTAGCTTGAGGTTTTTAATTGCTTCCATGCCGAGGTCGGTTAGTCCCCACTGCTTCATGCCGTAGAGGTCACCACTACCACGGATAGTTAGATCATATTCAGCCAGTTCAAATCCATTCTTAGCGGTAGTGAGAGCTTTTAGTCTCTCGAGAGTTTTGCCACTTTTACCGGTTGTGTCTTTGGAAGTAACTGCAAAACAATAAGCTTGGTAAGTACCGCGGATTACCCTCCCCCTGAGTTGGTGGAGTTGCGCCAAGCCAAAGCGTTCAGCTCCTTCAATAATGATGTTGGTGGCATTTGGTACATTCACTCCAACTTCAACCACTGAGGTAGCGACCAGGATGTCTATTTCATGTTCCAGAAATCTTTTCATCACCAGTTCTTTTTCTGCAGGTTTCATTTTACTGTGCAAGATATCTATCCGAGCTTTTTTAAAAACTTTTTCTTTCAATCTCTCAGCTTCTTGTTTGACTGATTTTAGTTGGAGAGCGTTTTCTTTACTCGGGTCTGGTTCGTCGATACGTGGGCAAATAATAAAAGCTTGCCTCCCAGAGTCGAGTTCGGATTGAATATGGTCGTAGACTTTCTCAATACCGCTGGGAGCTACTATTTTAGTAATAATAGGTTTGCGGCCTTTAGGCATTTCATCAAGCAGAGAAATATCCAAGTCACCATAGACTGTCAGAGCCAAGGTGCGGGGAATGGGGGTGGCGGTCATGGAGAGTAGGTGAGGCATACGAGTATCCTTTTTGGCCAAGGCTCGCCTTTGTCCGGTCCCAAAACGATGTTGTTCATCAATAATGACATGAGCCAAATGTTTGAACTCGACTGATTTATAAATCAGAGCGTGTGTACCAATCAAAATTGGTATCTCACCATTTTTCACCCACTTAAGTAGCTGTGTTCTAGAGATATTGGTGGGCTTTTCGGGATTGGTTTTGGAAGGAAATTTAAAACAACCGCTACCAGTAATTAGTCCAATTTGAATTGGTAAGTGTTTGAAATATTCAATAAAACTTTCAAAGTGTTGTTTGGCTAAGATTTCAGTAGGGGCCATGTAAGCTACTTGCAGGTTGCCAAATTGTAGCTTTGAAGCCAATCCTTCGGGCGGTCTAGAAGTTGCTACGGCATAAGCGGCGGTCGCGGCTACAGCTGTCTTGCCACTACCGACATCGCCTTCCAGTAGGCGAGACATGGGATGATTGCCATTGAAGTCTGAAAGCATATCAGCTATGGCTTTACTCTGAGACTTAGTTAGGTCAAAAGGAAAACGCTTGGTAAAAGCCTCAATGTGCTTTGGGTCAGTCTTGAATTGGTAGTTAGTGGCGGCACTAACCATGGCTCGCTCTTTGGCCTTGGTGGTTTGAATATAAAAAACTTCTTCAAAAGCAAAACGTTTTCTGGCACTTTCGGCATGCTCAGCTTTTTTCGGAGTGTGTATCCATTGTAGGGCAGTGGTGAGTGTTGGCAAGTGGTAGCGGTTTAAAATTTCTTCTGGTATGGGGTCGATTATTTTATTAAGAATCCCAGCCCCAAAACATTTTTGCACGTTGTGGAAGAACCACTTAGAAGTAACCCCCTTTGTTTCACGATAGACTGGATAAATTGTTTCATCTAGGTTTTCCGTGTTTTTAAAAATTGAATCATGTCGGTCTATCGGTAGACTGTCCAACTTTTCTACTTCGGGATTAGCTAAGTAAAGTTTTCCTTCACTACCGGTTACTTTACCCGCCACTTTTACATACATTCCGTCAGTCAGCATTTTGGCAATGTACGGCTGATTAAACCACATGATTTTGATGCGAGCGGTTCCATCTTCTACCCAGCCTTCAGAAATTGGCCGCCGACTCTTCCAGGCTTTGCGAGTATTTAGTCCACCGATTTGTCCAAAGACTACTGCGTCCTGGTCTTTTTGTAGGGTACCAACTGCCTGGATATTGCTAATATCTTCGTAGCGTTGAGGAAGATGAAGGAGCAAATCCTCAATAGTAATTATATTTAATTGTTTTAAAGCCTTTTTGTGTGGCTCGTCGAGACGAAAGTGATTAGAGATGAGGTCAGTGGGTAACATAAGCTAATCATAACAAAATATTCTTATAAATATATATATATATATATATTTGCAAAAAAGTACTATTAAGCTAATAATTAAATCAGAGATTCATTTAGCTTGAGGAATTAGTTTTTTGACACATGCATTAATCTAGTAAAGGAGTGCAAAGTCATGTCTAGCGACGAAGCAGCTAAGTATGGTTTCGTAAGGAACATACATTCTGGTCCAATTGAATTAGGCTTTAACTTGTTTCCGAATAGTGTGGTAGTCAAATTACTCTTACAATATGTCGGACTAGACATTGTTGTTAAGGAATCATCATTTGAGTACCTTTTTGCCCGAGGAGCAAAAATACCACGT
Source organism: Minisyncoccia bacterium (assembly GCA_041736805.1). Classification (GTDB taxonomy): domain Bacteria; phylum Patescibacteriota; class Minisyncoccia; order Phycocordibacterales; family UBA918; genus OLB19. The sequence goes on along the minus strand of JBGSSW010000015.1, from coordinate 6,720 downwards.
TATGCTATTTTCAAAGCCGAATTTCCAGTTGGAGAACTGAAAAGCAGTCAGATTAACTTATGGAAAAGGTTGCGGAAGGCTTTGAAAAAGGAAATTGATACAGTGAATGATGAAATTGCCTTATATAAGAAAATGTTTAGCCCAGTACCTCTTCTGTCTCCACGACACCTGCAAGCTAGACATCCAGCGGTAGGGAAACTATTTCTCTGTAATCGTGATGGGGCCTTGGCTTTCAATCGGACCACGAGCAGCGGGGGCAACTGGTGTGAGTTGGAGTGGGTAGGAGTCTCAACCAGCCATTTCCTGAGGCCGTTTTTTAGAGACGGAAAAAACAAAATCAAAATCCGTTTTTATCACAACGGGACGGCGCGTTCACCTGACGTCACTAGCGATTTTTTTCTTGAGTATTTGAAATATCAGCTCTTACCCACCTCGGCAAATCACCCTCAAGTGACTCCAAAAGATTGAAATGGTCAACTTTAGATAGGCCCTGGGACAAAGATTAATGTCTTTGTCCCAGGGCCTATAATTTTTTAGTCAGTCAGACTTTCTTGACTAACTAGTATTTTAGTAGTATTTAAGTGTTTGGATAGATGGTTATTTTACCCTACACATTTGCCTGCAAAGGGAGATCAAAATGGCAAAAGACAGATATCGCAATGCGCGTCGAGCTAAGAAAGTGGCTATCAACCCAGCCGCTACCGAAACAGTTTCAGCCAACCCCTTGGGAGAGATTCAAAAACCACCTCAAGCAACCAAGCTTGATTCTCAACCAAAAGCAGTCAGTTTTATCGACTTAGCAAATCAAGCGATAGAGGAGCGTTTGAAAGGGAAGCCTGTCGTCTCTCTCACCCTCGGTAATGAAATCAAAAAGTTGCCAGCAGATCACCTTATTCGCCCACCTCGGTTCTGAAGATGGATGTGACCCAGAAAGGAAAAGACTTCGTCTTTTCCTTTCTGGGTCATTCTTTTTTCTTAAATTCAAATGCAGTATACTAGTGGCTACTTAATAAAAAATATTCACTTACCATGTCTGCTAAAAAATTAGTTCCCAAAAAAAAGATAGTAGTCAAAAAAGACTATGCCAAAATGGCACTCGCTTTACATAAAAAACTAAAAGGGAAGCTAGAGGTTGTTTCTAAGGGAAAGTTGGTTACCAAAGATGACTGGAGCACTATGTACACTCCGGGAGTAGGTGCGGTTTCAAGTCATTTGGCCAAGCACCCAAAAGACGCTCGTGAGTATACGATGAAACGCAATACTGTGGCAGTAATTAGTGATGGCTCAGCTGTCTTGGGACTTGGTAATATTGGTCCAATAGCAGCTTTGCCAGTGATGGAAGGTAAGTGTGCAATTTTAAAGGAAATGGCCAACATAGACGGCATACCACTTGTAATTGATGTCCATGATGTAGAAGGAATCATTAAAGTGGTTAAAGCGGTCGCGCCGACTTTTGGCGCTATTAACCTTGAGGATATTGCCGCTCCGCAATGTTTTGAAATTGAAGAAAGATTAAAAGCTGAACTAGATATTCCTATTATGCATGATGACCAACACGGTACTGCGGTAGTAGTTTTGGCTGGGTTGATAAATGCTTCTAAGGTAGTGGGGAAGAAACTAGAGTCACTAAAAGTAGTGATTGTTGGAGCTGGAGCAGCTGGTCGAGCCGTTTCTCTCCTGCTCTTGAAAGCCGGAATAACTAATCTAATTGTGACTGATAGTAAAGGAATTATTTATAAAGGTCGGAGCGGGCTCGAGGGATACAAGAAAAGTTTGGCTGAAATTACTAATCCAGAAAAGAAACAGGGTGATGTAATGAATGCTGTGGCTGGAGCCGACGTTGTCATTGGAGTGTCTGGTCCGGGGACAATTGCTCAAGTACACATTTCTGCTATGGCAGATAAAGCCATTGTTTTTGCTCTCGCCAATCCAATTCCAGAAATTATGCCTGAAGACGCTAAATTGGCCGGGGCATACGTGGTAGCGACAGGGCGGTCTGATTTTCCTAATCAAATAAATAATTCTTTGGCTTTTCCAGGTATTTTCCGCGGCACTTTAGATAAGAAAGTAAGAAATATTACAGATGAAATGAAGTTGGCAGCCGCAAAAAAGATTGCTGGCTTAATCAAAAAACCCACCGTTGATAATGTGATTCCTCCAGTTATGACTCCGGGCTTAGTGAAGGCCGTAGCTAGTGTGATTAAGTAGTAAGGTAGAAGAGATTGGTCTTCTTTATCTTTAACAACGCTAAGGTTTCTTTTTTTCTAATTTTAGTTTAGAGTTAAGTTTGGTCACTTGTTCAACCCCAGCAGGAGAAAAAATGGCTCCGGTACCATGTCACAGAACACCAACTCGCAATACGGTCCGTCGCTTACGCAGCAAAAGAATTCGACGGAGACTACAAGAGCAAGTTCGGGAAGGTGTTTTGGAGTTCGCTCCAGTTCTATATCCCGTTCCTGAGACACTGCCTGTCTCCTGTGATTGAAGTCGGCCCAACGATGCTTTGCATCGTTGGGCCTTCAACTTTTTATAATTAGTTCTTATTTACTAAAAAACTTCGAAATAAATTTTGGTACCAATCTACCAAGGAAACTTTTCTTGGGTGCGGCGGGAAAATTTTTTTTGAAGACAAGTTCAGGCATGACAGCACTACCAGTACCAGGGAAGTCTTTTCTAGTTAGTTTAGTATTGTGGGGTTGGTAATCAGGTACTGATAGATTAGATTTCTCACTACCACCTACGCGCAAGTTTTTTTCAATTAGTTGATGGTCGGGGATGGTCGGGTTAAATTTCTCCTCGGCAGAGATATAATTATTATTTTTTAAACGAGCTTTTTCGATGGCAGCGGGTGTAAAATCGGCTCTAGATAATCTTTTACTTAGCACATCATCAACAACAATTGTTTCCGTATCATACTCAGTCGAATTCATTTTGTTTGGCATGTTAGCCAAAATATTCCTCCCGACAGCATCTGGGGTGGGATTTTTTGCCGAAGTACCCTGTGCTATTTTTCTTAAAATTACTGCTTCTTCGTCAAAGTCTGCTCGGGTTAGTTTTATCTCACTTAACACATCGTCTACAACAATAGTTTCGTCTGGTATCAAATAGTTTGGTTCATTTGCACTCCCTATCGTTTGGTTAAAAGTCTCAAACGTCAATTCCTGTTCTTCTATAGGTGGTTTTGGTTCCTCAAAGTTCTTCCGCTGAATATTTTCACGCATGTTATTTTAAGTAAGAGGTAAGTCTAATTATCGTTAAGATTAGCACAACTAACTAAAAATTGTCAGTAAGCAATTACCTTGAAATATTCAAAGAAACCCAATTTTTCGTTGGTCGTGTGGGAGGAAGTTAAGGCTTTTGCAGTTAAAAGTGACTAGGTAACTATTTTCCTTAGTACATCAGCAGCGATTCGGCAATCTTCTAGCGCGTCATGAAAACCTCTAGCTGTAGCTCCAAAAGCTTGAAACATTTCCTCGGAACCAATACCACCTCGGTATCCATTTTTTAGTAGGTGTACATAAGCGATTGGCCAAATATCTAAAATATGAAAATCGTACTTTTTAAAATCGGTTTTCCCTTCTAAGAAGTCAACGTTTGCGGCAGAGAGTAGAGTCTGAAAATGATTAATGTCCATATTTTGTACAAAAGATGCAATAAAAATGTCTGGGCCAAATTTATCAAAGATCATTTTACCAACTTCGTCTTGCTTTGGGGCGTCATTTACTACTTCTTGGGTAATGCCAGATTTAGGACTGATGTAGCCTTCAAGGTCAGCATAAATGTATGATGAAAAGCTTCCTTTCTCTTCTAACGTTTCTTTATCAAGAAGTACCGCGCCAACCTGTACAGGCTTCTTTACTCCTTCAAAATCTATGACGAGAATATCTTTATGAAACTTCATAGTTGAGATTATACCAGAAGCAAAAATCGAACAAAATTGTAAATTTAATATGCCACAAAATTGGGCGTTAAATCTACTAACCCTATATTTTGTTACTTATATAGTAATTCTACGTAGTAGAGAGAAAGAAGTTTAATAATATTTTTTAATTACTTATGAATAGAACAAATTTAATTTTTGGTGTTGGTCTGGCTGTATTGGCCATAGGCCTAATAATGTTAGTTGGTAGAGATGAAGAGAAATTATCCAACAATGATTCAGTTATAACCACACCTGCAGTTGAAACGCTTGATTATAGAGAGGCTGGAGAGCCAGGTCAGGAAACCGCTACTGATATGACAAAAGATACGCTTGGTAATCCAAATCCAAAACAAGATGCGTTAGATGTTTCTAGTAGCACATTACTCAGTTACTCTTGGGTTTGGAGGGAGACACGGATGAATGATGGTACTGTTATTTCACCAAAGCAAGCTGGTCTATTTGTCCTTACTTTTGATGCAGAGGGCAGTGTAAGTGGTCAGACTGATTGTAATGGATTTGGAGGAAGTTACACTGTAACTGATGGAGTGCTTTCTATGAGCGAATTTATGATGACGATGATGTATTGTGAAGGATCACAAGAAATGGAGTTTCAGAAAATGCTATCAGAACCAGTAGCTTATATGTTTACCGAAAAAGAGGAGTTGGTCCTAATGCTTCCGTTTGATAGTGGCTCAGTTATCTTTGAACCAAAGAGATAAGGTCCAATTGGATATAAAATTAGAATATAAAAATCCCAGCACAATGAGTGTTGGGCTTTTATGTTTTGCGGGCTAGGTGAGTTAAGTACCCCAGAGGTGAGGCCTTGTAAGGGCGTTTTGGACACTTTAAGCTAGGTCAATTTAGGTACGTGGGTCGGGCCTGCTGAAGCGCTAAGAGCGCTTTTTACGGTACTTACGTCGCCTTTGACCAGGCTCCTTAAGGTAAACCCAAAAACCAATGTAGTTAAGTAGTAAGCCTGAACTGAGGAAAACAAAGGCATGTAAAACTAAGGGCCATTTGAGACAGTACACCAGATTACCAAAGATAGTAGAGAGAATGAGGAATGTTAGAGTCTGTAGTCCTAGATAGGTACCACTCCCAACAAATCTGTTGAAGGATGGTGTAAATCCATTTTGCGATCGGAAGTTCGCAGTTGTATAGCGAGTACGGATTTCCCAAACTGTCCAAGTGGCAAGTCCAAGCACGATCAATAATCCATACCATGGCCAGAGGTATTTGATGATAGTCCAAAGAGCATCAGACAATGACGAAACAAAAGCGTCTGAGATCGCTGAACACATTACCGAAAAATCCAATTCCATATTTACATCCTTATACCATTTCTATATCTAATGGGAATACATTGAGGATAAAGATTGAATTATGGAGTTAATCACAACGCATGAAAATCGCGGTATAATAGTGGTAGGTCGAACATTATTAGTGCCTAATCAAGAACCAACCATGGCAAAGAAACCCGCAAACTCCGGCAAAAAATGGGAAGACAAAGAAGTGAAAGAACTTAAGAAGCTCGCTAAGGGCAATACCCCGACTCGAGTCATTGCGCTTAAGCTCAAAAGAACCCCAGCGTCAGTTGCAAACAAGGCGAGCAATGAAGATGTATCGCTGAAGCCAACCAACCAATCGCCGTACAACCGCAAAAAGAAGAAGGGTTAGTAAAAGATGTTAAAAGTAGATAGAGCCCGCGTACTTGATACGATGCACAGGACTCAGTGATTCAGAAAGGCATGTACAAGTGGCGATCGAAATGACGCACCCTATCAAAACCTCGGATATGCCGAGGTTTTGTTTTATCTCATTTTTTCTTACGAGGTTTCTTGATGTTTTTCCTCAATTCCTTTCGGGCTTGCTTTGCTTCCCATTTGCGCTTCTTCTCAGCTTCTCTAGCTTCCATTTCTTCAGGAGGCACAATGCGTAAGTAGTTAGCGATTTTGTAGTCTTTGATTATCTCCATTGGGTCACCGAAACAATACCAAGGATACATCCGCGACTCGTTCTCTCCCTGATCAGGTAACTTTCCACGTTTGGATTCAAGTAGTTTCTTGGGTGGTAGAAAATCCTTATTATCTTTAATCAAATAGACTTCGAAATGTACTCCTTTCCCATACTTACTAATAGTACGGGCCTTAACCAATCCGTTGCGTACCCATTTACTAAGGGTCTGACTCCTAATATTAAAGTATCTTTCGAAGTCATACTTGCGATACCAGCTATCTTCATTCTTTGCGATTGAGGCAGGTATCTCATGATGATCAATAGCCCACTGACAAACGAGACACTTGATACCCCACTTGTCGCACCAGTTATCTCCAGCTGGAGTATGCTCTCGACAAATTGAGCAGGTGTATGAACCATCAAGATGAAACCCTTTAGGATTTTCCTCAAGTTGTTTAGCTCGAGCCTTTTCTTTTTCATCGAACTCTTTACCAAGAGCTGCCATTCGCTCCATGTTCCATTTCATATCTTGAAACTTCCGACCCTCTTCATCAGCCAGGCAAAAGCGGTCACGGTCGGTTGCAAAGTTCTCATCATAGTCATCTTCTTTTATGGAGCGTTCAAACTCATCTACTTCTACATGCTTACAACTCTGACAGGTGTACGTAGTAATTATCTTTTTCTTATCGTCAGTCACTTCCGTTGTGGTGTGACTACTACAACGAACACAAAGATGCGGTTTACTCCGCCACTCCTGACCATCATTAAAAAATGCCCGACGTGGTAAACACTTATTCGGGCATTCAAACATAAAGAGGACTCGGTCAGATTTGTTGTCCTCG
>JBGSSW010000012.1:0-19177 GCA_041736805.1 Minisyncoccia bacterium | reverse complement strand
ACTTCGGTCACATCTTGGGTTTGTTTTGACAGATATGGTGAACCAAGTGTTCCGTACACACAGAACTCCAGCACTTTATTAAAGGCTACAGTTGGTGTTGGGGAAGCGTTGTTTTTCAACCAAATGTTCAGTCGTCGGTTTTTAATACGAAGTTCATTGTATAGGGTTTGAAAAATCCAAACCCAAGCTTCGTCACACCAATACATCACATGTGTATCTTTGGTTGATACAGACAAGGCGGCCTCTAGGGTTTGTCTAATAAATGCTTTATACAACTCAGGACTCTTATCATCATCGACATTGCCACCATAATTAGCTTTGTTACCAACTCCTTTGTCATAATCGAGCTTAATGTTGTATGGGGGATCTGAGTAGATCATGCTGGTGCGCTCGTCGCCAAATAAGACTTTGAGGGCGTTGCTATCAGTACAATCCGCACAGAGCAGTTTGTGTTTCCCGAGAATTAGTAAGTCACCTGACTGAATATCAGTAGATTTAGCCTCTTCAGCCTCTTTCTCTTCGTCGAACTCATCGTCTTCTGCTTCCAGATCCTTGTCCCAAAATTCAGCTAGGTCGATATATTCAAATCCTGATTCAGAGAGCAGGTCTAGGTCAAAACTTTTAAGTGCTTCGAAATCCCAATCACCACCTAGCTTGTTGGATGAGATAAGGTATTGGTCCGCTTCAGCTTTGGTTAACTTACGATTAGGAACACGAACGTCTATTTGTTCGTTACCACGACCGAGCAACTGCAACGCTTTAATTCGCTGATGTCCTGCTAGTATTTTGCCATCAGCATCTATGGCCGGTATCTCTGCCAGTCCAAATTTCCTTAGACTCTTCTTAAGATCAGACATCTGCCTGTCTGAAATAGTACGAGGGTTAATCGTCTGGGGAATAAGTTCATCCACCATGCGTACTTCCGTACGCCATTGTAGTTTCTTCATTTTACTAAGTCTTACTTAAATAAAATGTATGGGTATAGAAAAAGCCTATTTCCACACACGAAATAAGTAGCGTTAAAACTTCTTATCTCTTGTGCGAAATAGGCATGGTCGTGAGACGATACACTACTTGCTTTTGTACACAAGCAATCTATTGATTGATAGGTAAATTATACACCATTGTCTTTCTTTTGCACAAACCTAGTTTTTCTATAAGCTGGCGTACCGGCCATGAATTCAACAGCATCGTCACCAAGATAAATCGGCACTCCGTCTTTAGGGAACGCCAGAAGCACATCTTTTCCAGCTGCTTGAGCTTTTTTAACATATGCGTCGAAATGCGGGTCGTCGTTCAAAAATCCTAGAATATCAAGCTTTGATGTGACGGTGCTCTCATCTATCTTTGTCATGTCGACATGGTGGTGGTATGTACGGACTGGTTTTGACTGTTCAAGTGCTTGAACAATTTTTTTACCTTGCTTCAGCGTAGGCCGCTTCTGATTTCCGTGGAGTTTGAAGTCGGTAATACGCAACACCTCGTATTTAATGTTTTTATCCAAAACAGTCTCGTCAACTTGATTGAGATTGAGATCAAAGAGTATTATTTCCATAATAAGCTTATTTTACTACAAAACAGAATCCATTGACTGCCTACGTTAAAAATACCCTTATTTCTAGTATAATTGACATACTCTCAGGATTGGGGCGTTATGACTTTATGGAAGAAAAACAGACAGAAAACAAGGAATTTTCACTAGAACAGCGATTTTTACTGCGAACCTACCGCTTACAGCAATTAGCTCGTGCCTGGTTTCTAAAAAAGAAAAAGTTAGCGGTTGGCACTCTGGACACATTTTATTTCCAGGCTTTTGTCTTCACAGTACTCCTTTGTGGAACTCACTACCTACTTGAGCTATATAACTTGCATTTCACCGCAGATCAGTTAGTCAGTGTGGGGCTGGCTGTGGCGGGAGTGATAGGGGCATCAATCGCTATTGTCTTTTCGTTTTCTACTTTCATCCTCCAAAGTACAGCTGATTTGTTTTCAACTCAGTACCTTAACAAATTCATTCAGGACAAGAATGAGAAGTACATCTTTTGGAGTCTGGTCACACTTACATTCGCATCGGTAGAAGTACCTGTTTTTGGATTTAAAGATACATTAGAAATTCTGCTTGGGATCTTGTTCTTGGCGTTCCTACAAATTTATTCACTATACAAACAACTTCGTCAGCGTATTAACCCTGAAACTACATTAACTAAGATTAAAGATGATGCGTTCTACCAATTACGATACGTACGTCGTGAACTAGAAAAGCAGGCAAAGATTCAAAATAAGATATATAAAGAAGAGGAGCGAGAAGAAAAACTAACGCTGGCTATTCAGTATAAAGCGTATCCTCAATGGAGTTCTACTACACTGGAGAATGTAAAGTATTTATATGAAATTGGTCTACGACTACTATCAAAAAATGAAATAAACTCTTTCAATTTAACACTAAAGTACATACATGACGTATATCTTGAGCACTTGCGACTGCGTAGAGAACAAATTATGTGTGTTCCTGCTAACTTCTGGGGAACATACACATTTGAGGATGAAAATTTTACCTCGTCGATACTAGAGTATCTCGAATCAATCAGTCATCGCCTTATTCAAGAGAAGCGTAAAGAAAATATTTACTACCTTCTCGCAATTTATGAAAGTATCATCAGTACTGCATTACAGTTTAAATATGCAGATCGTAATATGTACAATCAGGGTGAAAACCCGATACTGAGTTTAGTTCTCAGTTATTACATAGGTTTTATCGACAAGCTTACTGAGTCCAATGAACGTGACTGGATCTGGGAATCACTTAAATCACTAGCTAAAGTATCTAATGGAGTAATTAGTAGCGATTACAGTCACTTCAACCATAACCAAGTCAATGATGTGCTTGATCGAATTATTGTGCATTGTGTCAAAAACAATCAACCAGAAAGCTTAATCAAGCAGGCTGTTTCAGTTTATCTTAGTCAGATAAAAACAGGCTGGAACCAGTATCCTGATGAGGAAATCTTTTGGCAAGATTTATTCAAGGGTCTCAAGAAAAGTACGCTAGCTTTGGCAATCTCAAGTGAGATGAGTCTTACATCTAGTGAACTATATCTCGGGTTTAATGAATGGCTTACTCTCGTGTGTAATGCTGTAGTAGGTCTGGAAGGTGGTGAAGAAAAACAAAAGGCGTACGATAACTTTATGTCACTACTAGAACGATGGAGTGATTACTTGCTCGATTTCGCAAGGGAGGCTGGCTTAGAGAACAAGCAAATGGGTCTGCAAATTATTCAGGCAGTAGACTGCAACTTAAGACTTATTTACTTTCTCAGCAATAAATTTGAAAAAGACATTAGCGGCTTGTATCGTACCCAGATGAATACATTGAGTTGGTATTTCCACAATGTAGAGTCGGTTGATAGTACTCATCTGTTTAATTTGGAACTTGTTCAAGAAACGCTTATCGGTGAGATAGATAGCAACTTAGATAAACAAGTGTTTGATCCGAAATTTGCTATTGAGTTATATATTCAACTAGTAAAAAATCATTTCGACAAAGTGTCGTTAGGGCATGGATACAGTCATCCACGGGTGATAGAGAAACTAGTGTACCTTGGACTCTTGCTGCATAAGCACGGTAAAGATACGGCAGAGTTAATTGAACTTATAGATAATCTGAATAAGCGATATATTATCTTGAATCAAGATTACTGGAAAATGAAGGAAAAACACCCAACACTATCGGGTCCTGACATGCATCAGTTTTGTAAAGAATTGCATGAACTAGAGAATGATTTATTTTCATATAACAGTAATATTAATCATGGTGCAAAAAGGATTCTCAAACAAGAAATAACTCAAGATATTTGGGACGAGTTTACTGCCAAAATCAAATGGTGCGAAGGAATTGAATACACTACCGTAAGTTCGTTTATTTAGCCTCTATGAACTCGTTCAGAAGTTCAATGTATTGAACTTGTATTTTTGCAGCTATCTTAGGGTGTTTAAATGGCTTGATTTCACCTTTAGCAGTAATTACATCTTCAACAGTATCAAAATAAAACCCATCAGGTGATGCAATAAACAAAGCTGCACGTTTCCATGATTTTTCGATTGCTCTGGCAGACCGTACAACACGGTTTTTAGAGATTTTGTTCATATACTTCACTTCAATCAAATGTACTTCTTTAGACTTGTGGTTGATGATGGTGAAGTCGGGTGCACGTTTAATAATTTCCATAGTCTCAGCAGTAGCAGGACTTTTGGGGTGCATTTGTGCTAATGAGGGTAAGGTTTTTTCATAACCAAATTCAAGAATAGTGTAGGCGTCCGTACTACGAATCATTTGAGCAAAGATTAGTTCTGCAATTTTTCCTTTAATGAGTTCGTGGGTGAAGTGAATATTATTCATAATTAAAGTATATCTCAAAATGTGACAGAAGACTGTAACTTTGTAACACAAGCAGATATGTGTAACTTTTGTCACTTTTTCTTGCGCACGAGGAACAATCAAATCGTATTCTGAATATTACTAAATCGGTCAAGCAGGGCTTGACCGACCACTGTTCTAACTCGAGGAAGCCCGCAGTGAACGTAGTGAACATGGTGAGAGGGGTGCAGCTTTTATGAAATAAAAGCGTTGCACGGATTCGAAGCCTGATTGAGCTAAATTATGAGCTTGCGAAATAAATTAGCCAATTAGGGTACTGAAACTGTAATGTTCGAATCCCCCTCTCTCCGCAGAAAGAAAATAAGAATTTTTAATTCTGCTTCCGCCGATATATTGCATCATAGTTCAATATTGTTTTAAAATGCAATATCTATTATATTATAATCATGTTGATAAGTCAGAAATTAGGGGAGAATATAAAGAAGATAAGGACTCGTAAGGGAATGTCGCAAGGCGACATTTGCCGAGCGCTTGATATGGACAGAGGGTATATGAGTGCCATCGAAAATGGAAAGAATAATGTTACAATTATGCAGCCAGAGCGGTTAGCGAAAGCTCTTGATGTATCCCCTAATCAGTTACTAAAATAGAAACTATGGACAAAACTATTGGAATAATTTTTACAATAGTATATATTCTCGGCGCATTTTTCTTGGGTGTTCATGGGCCAGAACTGATTTTACCGTTTTCAATTGGATTTCTCAGTATTGCTATTGGAGCATTGTGGGGGTCTTATTACTTTGTTAAACGACAAAATTTCAGGCGAAGTAGTGTGATTTTTTTCTTTAGCGCCGTAGGTGTTGGTCTACTACTCGTAGGTGCAATAATTACGAGTCGGAATCCACTAATTCAACTGGAAGAATCTCGTGACGAGATTCTTCCACCGATGGCGGCACGGCCCAAACATCTTCTTCAAAAAGATTTAGTACTTGTGCAGACTGCCGACTCAAAGGCGAGTGAAGAAACGAGGAACGTTTTGAAATTTTTTTACTCATTATCTAAGAAAGAGAGCGTGAACATACTCATTGGTCAACAAGTCGGGCACGCCAATGAAGGAGGTCAAACTCTTAATTATAACTATTCACGCTACTTTGAAAACCTCGAATCTCAAACGGGGGAATTGCCTGCATTTATAGGTATGGATTATGGATGGGAAAAGTTGCCAGACGATTATACTGATACCAATAAGTTACTTACTGAATATTGGAGACGAGGTGGACTGGTAGAGATCTCTATGAGTCCATCCAACCCTTTTACTGGGGGCGGTCTTCGAGATTTTAGCTTGGGTGGACACAAGTATGATGATCTCTTTACTCTCGGGACAGAGGCAAATAAACGCTGGCTTCAAGATCTGGATAAAGTAGCGGCTGGATTACAACAATTACAAATGGCAGGCGTGGTAGTCCTATGGAGGCCTCTCCATGAGATGAATGGGGATTTTTTCTGGTGGTCATATGGTGAAAATGACCGTGCTTCGAAAGAAGAATACAATAAATTATGGATTCACATGTTTCACTATTTTACCCAAGAGAAAAAACTTCACAATCTCCTCTGGGTATACTCACCCGTTGCCAGTATGTGGGAAAATGGCGTGAAAGATACTGATTTTTATTATCCGGGAGAGGCATATGTAGATATAGTGGGTATGGATTATTACAATGACGGTGTAACTCAGCTAAATAATCATGGTAACTACGATAAATTAGTGGCTCTGGGGAAACCTTTAGGCTTGGCTGAATTGGGAGCCGATGCTAGAAATGGTTTTGATAGCGAGGTGTTTTTCAAAGAATTGAAGTTGCGGTATCCAGAAACAGTCTATGTCATGTATTGGACAGGCTGGACAAATTTTGGCATACCCACGAAGCGAGCAATTATTGAAAATAAAAATCCTGAAGCTATTATGTCTGACGAAGCAATTCTTACTTTGGACAAAATAGATTTTTCCAGAAAAAATAAATGAAAGTAATGAGAAGTTTATATAAGGGCAATCAGGCTACGTGATCAAGGCTGGTGTTTGTGTTGCGCGTGCAAGTCTAATGTGATTTTGAAATCAGTATTTGGTTGAAGAGAGCAATCCTTGCCGTCTTATAATATCTCCTAAAAAAGAGGGGTTTGTTGTGTGCGCAGGGCGGTGGGGTAAGCACTTACAGATTTGTTTGTGATTAGCACAATCCATAATTCTTTAGAGTTATCACTCAAACATGAAACACCCTTCTCCTCTTAGTTTTGTTATACTAAGCATAAATATGAAATATCTTGAAATTTTAGAATTTTGGTTCGAGGAAATCACACCAGGGCAACGGTTTAAAAAAGACTTCGCCTTTGATACCTTGATTAAAAAACGATTTGAGCAAATATATTGGGATATCTTAGAAAGAAAGACAAAAGATTGGTGTGAGACTCCAGAGGGACGTTTGGCTGAAATTATTGTACTTGATCAGTTAGCCCGCAATATGTTTCGTAATGAAGCCCAGACTTTTAAAGGCGACGAGCTAGCGCTATCGCTGGCTGAAGAAGCTATAGCCGTCGGAGATGATAAAAAGATTAATGAAGAACGAAGAGTATTTTTCTATATGCCGTATATGCATAGTGAGTCAGCTGAGGTTCATAAAAAAGCTTTAAAAATATTTAAGGAATACGGAAATACAGAAACTTTAGGTTACGAGATAAAACACAAGGCAGTTATTGATGAGTTTGGCAGATATCCGCATAGGAATTCGTCACTCGGAAGAATATCGACACCAGAGGAAGTAAGGTGGCTTGAAGCCGGTAATGGATTTTAAAAGCTTAAAAACGTGGTTATGACTCGAGACAGCACACAGAGAGATACTGAAAACTTGTTAAATGGTCGAGTCAATAAATAAGTTTTCGTAGTTTTGTTATACTAAACTTAATGTCTAAATATAAAATCCTCAATCCAGAAGAAATTAATAACGAACTTCAAGACCTGCCAGATTGGTCTGTTAGTGATAATAAGCTAAAAGCAGAGGTTACTTTCAAAGATTTTAACCAAGCTTTCTCTTTCATGAGTATGGTAGCGCCTGAGTTTGATAAAGCCAACCATCATCCTACTTGGTCAAATACTTATAAGAAAGTGAGTATTGAATTTTCAACTCACGATGCTGGAGATAAAATCACTACTTTAGATATAGAAATGGCTAGGTTTGTCAGTGACACAAGAAAAGCTTTTAATTAAAAGCTGGATTAATAGGATTTAATTTTTGAGCAAATTTTCTATAAAAATAAAAGAAACTCAGATAGACAGGCGGCTGCAAGAAAATAACTGGTCCTATACCAAAAATAATCGAAAGGGGTAAAGAAATAAGCGCATAAATACCATAAATAAATAAAATACTTCTTTTAGATGAACTTCCGGCTGGTTGTGTTAGTACATAGGGCATCGCTGAAATACAAGCCCACCAGGCAAACACGCCCAGTTGTGCAATTGGAGCAAGCCAAAGGGGAACACTCCAAGGAGTGTTGTTCATGAAGCCCCATTCAATAATAAACAAACAAAACAAAGCGTGAATAGTCAGTGACAACCAAAAACCTTTTTGCTTGCTTCCAAAAATCCTAATCAGGTAGGGAAAAGTGTAGTAAGTAACGACACCAATAAAGGTGTAGAGTAAAAAGACACCGAACATCCCGCCAATATTGCTTTGTAAAATTACGTTAATTTCAAACTCCATTACTACTCCAAATAATAGCGTGTATAAAATAATAGCCAACATAATTAATGATAATTATATCTATTCGTGAAGATTATGGATAGTGAAGTTATTGAATTCTAATTAGACCAATTTTGACTGCAATGATTTATTTTTTTTACTAAAGGTTTGATAGAGAAAGACAGTAAGGAAAATACAGCCTTGGACAAAGACAATTGTCCCACCGGTGGCAATATTGAAGTAATAACTTGAATACGCTCCAATTAGAGAACTAATAACACTTATAGTAACTGCGATTATTAGCATGCTGGGAAAGCGCTTTGTGA
The DNA here is from genome assembly GCA_041736805.1 of Minisyncoccia bacterium. Classification (GTDB taxonomy): domain Bacteria; phylum Patescibacteriota; class Minisyncoccia; order Phycocordibacterales; family UBA918; genus OLB19. Next base: position 10,748 of record JBGSSW010000012.1, on the reverse strand, counting down.
GCAAAAAAGCAGTTGAACCAGGCGTAATTAACATAGCAATCACTAAAATAATTCCCACTGTCTGAATCGAACCAGTGATGGTTACGGCTAGAAGAGAAAGAAAGGCATAGTGAATAAAAGTAACCGGTAGACCGAGGGACTGAGCGTGAGTTGGGTCGAAACAAAAGACCAGGAAAGTCCGTCTGAAGGTCAAAATTACTATCGCTACGAGGGCAAGGATAATAAAAGTGTACCAAGCCGACTCATCGGAAATTCCCAAGACTTCACCAAAGAGGACATGGGTGAGGTCAACCGAACTAATTATTTTGGAAATTAACATTAATCCAAGCGCAAAGAGAGTTGTGAAAACAATCCCCATAATGGCGTCCTCTTTAATCTTAGTATTATTCTTTATGAAGCCGATTAAGACAACAGATAGCATAGCAAAAACAAACGCCCCCAGGCCAAAAGGTATGCCTAGTAAATAAGCCAGGACAACCCCTGGTAGGACAGCGTGAGAAATAGCATCACCTAGCAAAGACCAACCCTTAAGAACTAAAAAACAAGATAAAATAGCACAAGCAACCCCAACCACCACAGAAACAGCCACGGCCTTAAACATAAAAGCGTACTGGAGTGGCTCAAATAAGAAGTTAATGAAATCCATACTAATTAAATTTAACGTGATTAAGGATTCCGTCAAAAGTCTTTTCAACTAGCTCACTTTTAAATATTTCTTTGGTTGGTCCGAAACCGATAATAGTAGATTTGACTAAGGCTACATGGTCGCAGGTCTCTGGCAGTGACATCAGGTCGTGAGTAGCTAAGATTATAGTCTTGCCTTGATTTTTAAGTCCGACTAATAAATCAATTAATGAACGTTCTGTAGTGGCATCCAAGCCAGCAAAGGGTTCGTCCAAAAGTAAAATATCCGCGCCCTGAGCTAAAGCGCGAGCCACAAAAACCCGCTTTTTTTGACCGCCAGAAAGTTCGCCGATTTGGCGTTTCTCAAATTTGGACATGTTCACTTTCTCCAAAGCATTTTTCACTGCTTCGTGATCCTGAGGAGTAGACATCTTAAAAATATTTTGCGTTCCAATTCGACCCATCATCACTACTTCGTAGACAGAAACGGGGAAGTCCCAGTCAACTAGTTCGCTTTGCGGTACGTAGGCGACGTGGCCGTGTTTTTGGGCAGTGAATGGGTCGTCGCCGCAAATAGTTACAGTGCCTTCACTTGGTTTAACCAACCCCATAATGGCTTTGAAAAGGGTAGATTTACCGGCCCCATTCATACCAATAACTCCAGTAAATGAATGGTAAGGGATTTGAATTGTCGCGTTAGAGAGAGCAATATTCTCGTTGTATTTAACGCTGACGTTTTTTAAATCTATCGCAATATCCATAAATGCTATTCGGTTAGCCCAGTAATAATCGTGTTGGCGGTGTGTTCTAGGAGGGCAAGATAAGTTGAAGCTGGACCATCGGCTGAAGAAAGTGAGTCTACATACAAAACTCCACCTAACTTCGCACCGGTTGCAGCTACCACTTCACTTTGAATCTTGGGTTCGACTGTACTTTCACAGAAAACAGCTGGAATATTTCTGGCTTTGACTGCTTCAATCACCTTGACTACTTGTTGTGGTGATCCTTGTGACTCAGAGTTGATAGCCCACAAATACAATTCATCAAGACCATAGTCATTAGTCAGGTAAGAAAATGCTCCTTCGCAGGTCACCAAAACCCGATTGTTTTCAGGTAGTGAGCCAAGAGCTGCTGCCAGCTTGGTATCTACAGCCTTTATCTTTTCAGAATAGGTATTTGCTCTGGAAGCAAAGTATTGAGCGTTTTCAGGAGCGATGTCAGTCAAAGCCTTCCTAATATTTTCAACATAAATTAAACCTTGGGCCGGAGACATCCAGGCGTGTGGGTTTGGCTTACCGGCGTAAGTATCTTCTGCAATTAGTCTAACTTCTACGTTTTCAGTTACTTTTATAACCGGAACATTAGGAATGCTGGCGCGTAACTTGGTAGTCCAAATTTCCAAATTCATGCCATTTTCAAACATGACATCAGCTTTTGATGCTTGCACGAGGTCGTCAGGGGTTGGTTGGTAGCCGTGAATTTCAGCGCCGGGTTTGGTCAGGGAAATTGACTCTACTTTATCACCACCCACTTCAGCCACCATATCAGCGATAATAGTAAAAGTACTCAAAGCGACAATTTTTTTATCAGCTTCAGTTTCGATATTGATTTGTTTATCAGGAATATTTTGAAAAACAAAGGCAAAAATAGCTACAAACGCAGCCATAGTTAAAATAGTTAAGGCAAGATTTTTTTTCATTTTGATTAAGTATAAGTTTTAAGGTAGGTCTGATTTTGATAATTTAGGTAGTAGGGAACCGTGTGGGTCATGGGTGGGGTGACAAAGTAATTTATCCAGTCGAGCGATAGCTTCGTCACTAAAGGCATGTTCAAGCCTTTCCGCTTCAGCGTGAATAGATTCTTTGGGCATATGCAGTATCTTGTAGAGAAAAACTTCTATCAAACGATGTTTGTAAGTCATTTTCTTACCAATCGTTAAACCCTTTTTGGTTAAGGAAACAGAAGAGTATGGTTTAGAAATGGTTAGTCCAGCTTCTGTCATTTCTTTAATTCTCTCTGAAACAGTCGATTTGCTTAAGTTCAATCGCTTGGCTATCTCGACAATTCCGGGCTCGCTGCCTTTCTCTTGTAGTAAATAGATGGCTCGGATGTAGTCCTCGCGGACAGGTGAAGAACGAGCTTCCTTATTTATAAAAGTTCGCATATACGAACAATTTAGCAAATAACTCTGTTTTACGCAAGGGGAGATTAAAGTCGTCAGTGCATATGGTTGAATTTCAAAATAAAAAAAGCCCTAGCTGTGTAAACACAAACCAGGACTTGCTTCTTTTGTGATCTCCGAAGAGACCGGGTTTTGTCAGAATGATCTGCTGACAAAGTTATTATACACCAAATTATTAAAAGTCCTAGTTATTTAAAGTAGGGGTGTTGATAATCAAACTGATTATAATTATAGGCTTTAGTATCTTTAGTAGAGTATAATTGGAATTAATATGACCCATCAAGATAAAATCAGTATTTTGATTACTCTAACCATTGGTATTTTTGCCGGAGCTTATTTGTACGTAGCTGGTTTTGCCACTACTTTTAAGTTACCTGAGATTTCAACTGAAAACATCTATGGTGATTTAGTGTTGGTTGTGGAAAGTTACGGTCAGTGCAAGGAAGATAGAAATTGTTTGTCATTTCAACTACTTGATGATGGTTCTTATCGAGCCCTTTTTGATAACCCAACTGGCGGTGATAAAATTGTCAAAGAAGGCTCAATTAAAGGTGGTTTAAGAAAAGAATTGGATAAAAATTTCACACAAGAGGCTTTAGAATTAAATTCAAAAGAATTAACTGTGTCAGGATGCCACTTCGGAGCCACTAGTACTAATTATCGGATTAGAGCCTCCTTGAAAGGAATGGATTATGTGATGGACAGTTGTTCAAGCACAATTGATTACAGTGGTACAACTTGGCAAAGTTTCGTCAAACTCTGGAATTTTTTTACTGAAACTGACTAGTTGAAATAAAAATTATCTAATTGCGTATATAAAAGTATGGGGGTCATCCCTCATACTCAACTTGTTAGATAATTAAAATTTCGACATGCAATCAAAATCACTACTAATCGCCATTGCTGCCTTTGCTGTCACTACTACAGGAGCACAGGCATTTATGGGAACGGATTATTTAAATCGAGCTGGACTTTCTTCTTCGCAAGTACGTGCCTTCGAACAAGCCCATGATTTAAAACGTAAAGGTGAGCTTAGTAAAGCCAGAGATGTACTTGTGAATGCTGGTTTAACCGAAGAATCAATCGAATCACTCAGGGCTGCCGCTCAGGCCTCAAGGAAAGCTATCCATGAAGCGGTTACTAAAGGAGACTTTGCCGCTTTTAGGGAGGCGGCTAGAGAAACACCACTTTATGACATTGTAGTAACGGAAGCAGATTTTGAACTGTTTAAGCAAGCACATAACCTAAGAAGTGAAGGAAAGTTTGTTGAAGCCAGACTAATTTTTGACGATCTAGGTCTACCGCAAATTGGCATGAAGAAGCATCAGGCTCAGGCTGGGATTCATTTAGGACTGCAAGACCTTACCGATGAACAAAAAGAGGCTTTGATAGTTGCTAGGCAAGCAAACGATTATAAGACGGCTAGGTAAATACTAAAAGAAGCTGGGATAGAACGACCCCAAAAGGGACATCGATTGGAAAAAAGAAATTGGCACAGAGGTGAGTAGGGAGACAATTAAGCACCGCGTCCTTTAGGACGCGGTGCTTTTTTGTTATGATGTGGGGATGAAATCAAGTCTAGTAGTTGTTCTTTTTGCCTTTATTTTTACGACAACTTGTCAGGCTTACAATCCTAGTGTAAATACGACTATAATACCCTACCAAGTTTTCGTGGCTGATAGTGATATCGAAATCCAAGCTGAGTACCTCGGTGAACTTACTGGTGACCCTCAAATGTATGAATTTACCACTGGAGTTAGTACCACCCTTAAATTACGAATTTCTCAACTTGTGACTAATAAACCAATACCGTTTTCTTTAATTGCGGTAAAGCAAAATAATAAAAATGCAGGTGTCGTGGAGATTGGTCGTCTTCGGGCCAAAGATATTGAATGGGTTGAGGAAAAAGATAAGGTTATTGGCTTAAGTCTTTTAAATAGTTCAGTTTTTGAAGCTGAGATTGGTCCGGGTATATATCGAGTGGAAGTTAGTACCCCTGAAAATTTTGGCCTGTACCAACTTACGATTGGGGACCAACCAACTACACCAGGTTATTTCAGGACCCTGAAAGATATTCGTACTATTCAGAAATTTTTTGGTAAATCAATTTTCTCAATGTTTGGCTCAACCTACGTTTACTATCCTTTGGGAATTATCCTTTTGCTAGTTCTAATGCTCCTAACTTGGCGAAAGCGGGACTTGATTAGAAAGAAATATGCTTAAATTTTTTATGATATTAATTGCTTTGAGTGTCTTTGCTTGGTATGCCTATCTAGCTTTTGGAGGAAAGTAATAATATGAAAAAAGATTGGTTCGTTTATATCTTAGTTTGTGCTGATGACACTTTTTATACTGGGGTAACAAATAATATTGAAAAAAGATTAATTACTCATAATTCGAGTCCCCAAGGAGCCAAATATACAAAAGCCCGCCGACCGGTAAAGTTAGTGTATCAAGAAGATAATTTAACTCGCGGAGAAGCTCTCCAAAGGGAGGCGGTAATTAAGAAATTATCTAGAAAGGAAAAGACGGCTTTAGTAGCCTGTAAACTAGTTAGGACAAGGGCTTTGAGTGGACAAAACTCTATTTTGTAGGTATTATGTTTGACGTTTCTGGGCGCGCCCATTTTTGTGTGCGCTCTTCTCGTTTATTACGAAGCGAGTTTTATTATTTAAATTTTTACAAATGTCAAAAGAGATTCGCAATATTGCCATTATTGCTCACGTAGACCATGGCAAAACCACTCTCACTGATGCTCTGATGGAGCAAACAGGAGCTCGTGAAAAAGGGGCTTCCATGGATAGTAATGCGCTTGAACTAGAGCGGGGCATTACTATTTATGCCAAAAATACTTCGGTGGAATACAAAAATACTAAAATCAACATTGTGGACACTCCTGGCCACGCCGACTTTGGTTCTGAAGTAGAGCGGGTATTGCGCTCAATTGACTCAGTGCTTTTGGTGGTGGATGCTCAAGAGGGTCCAATGCCGCAAACACGCTTCGTACTTAAAAAATCTCTTGAACTTGGTTTAAAGCCAATTGTGGTTATCAATAAGATAGATAAGCCGGCAGCTGATCCTGATAGAACTGAGGAACAAGTCCTTGAACTATTTTTGGAACTTGGTGCTAATGACGACCAGTCAAACTTTACTGTTGTTTATGCGGTGGGACGAGACGGTACAGCCAAGCGCAAGATGTCAGATGAACTAAAAGACCTCTCACCACTTTTAGATGTCATCCTTGAGCAAGTCCCACCCGCTCGCGCTTATGTTGCTGGCGAAGGTTTGCGAGCGCAGGTTTTTAATCTCGGCTATGACAATTTCTTAGGACGTCTAGCGGTAGCCCGTATCTATGAAGGTTCAATGAAAGCTAACCAACAGCTAATAGTTATGCATGAAGGGGAAAGTGAAGTAAAGAAAGGAAAAATCGTAAAATTATCAACTTTCAAAGGGATTGCCAAGCTAGAGACCCCAGAAGCTTTTGCTGGAGATATTGTGATGATTGCCGGATTTTCGGATATTAATATTGGAGACACGATGTCCGATTCTGAAGGCGCTGAAGCCTTGCCTTCAATTAAAGTAGACGAACCAACCATCGCCCTTCAGTTTATGCCCAACTCATCACCATTTGCTGGACGGGAAGGTAAATATGTTACTTCACGACAAATTCGGGAAAGACTAGAACGTGAACTAGAAATTAATGTTGGCCTGCAGGTTGATTTTTCACAAGGTGATTCTTTTGAAGTGCGTGGTCGGGGGGAAATGCACATTGCTATCTTGCTTGAGAATATGCGACGAGAAGGTTATGAATTGTCGGTTTCTCAACCGCAGGTAATTATTAAAGAAATTGACGCAGTTAAATCTGAGCCGTTTGAAGAAGTGACTATTGATGTCCCGTCAGAATTCCAAGGAGCCGTGATTGAGCGTCTTGGTAATCGAGCTTTCATTATGACCAATATGGTGATGCATGAAAATCAGGTACGACTGATGTTTGAAGGACCAACTCGTGGTCTTTTGGGCTACAAGAATCAATTTATTGTTGATACTAAGGGTGAAGGAATTTTGGCTTCACGTGTTCTTGGTTTTAAGCCATACGCTGGAGAAATTAAGAAACGACAAGTCGGTTCAATGATTTCCATGATTCAGGGTAAGGCATTGGGCTTTGCACTATTTGGTCTGCAAGACAGAGGACAGCTTTACATTGGAGCGGGTACTGAAGTCTATGAAGGAATGGTCGTGGGCAACACTAGTAAGGGTGAAGAAATGACCGTCAATCCTACCAAGGGAAAGCAGCTGACCAACATGAGAGCCTCGGGTTCTGATGATGCGATTGTACTAATAAATCCTAAGGTAGTGACAATTGAGACTGGTCTAGAAATTATGGCTGGAGATGAGTATCTAGAAATTACTCCACACAACGTTCGTCTGCGGAAAGCTAAGTTGAAAGAAGGAGATAGAAAGAAAGGAAGTTAAGAGTAAACAAAAGCCGCCTGTCCCTAGGGACAGGCGGCTTTTGTTTTTAGACCCCCAATTCTTTGAGTAATTCTTTAAGTTCAGTTCCATTTATTTTTCGGTATTGGTTTGGCTTGAGAGTACCAATTTCTATATTCATAACTCGGACTCTTTTTAGGGATTTGATTTGATAACCGAGAGCGGCACACATGCGACGAATTTGGTGTTTTTTACCTTCAGTGATAGTGAGGTTAAATTTCTTATCACTTCTTGGAGCCGTTTTGATAACCGCTGGTTTGGTGCGGTAGCCCTCAATATCTACACCCAGGGCCATTAGTTTGGTAAACATGCCAGTAATTGGTTTGTCGACAGTGACTTCATATTCCTTTTCGTGATTTAGTTCGGGATTCAAGACTGGACCAGTGATACGACCATCATTACTTAAAATAATTAGACCTTCAGAATCTTTGTCTAGTCTTCCGAGAGGAGCAACATTAGTAATGCTGTAGTCTTTCTTGAGGCGAGTAGCGATATCAATTTCACCTTCTGCCGGAGAATGGGTAATAATCCCCCGACCTTTGTAGTAGGCTAGGTAAACGTATTTCTTAGTTTCACCTTTGACGGCTACTTTATCGCCTTCGTTAACAGCCTGACCTAAAACAGCAACTTTTCCATTGATTAGGACTTGATTGCGTTCAATTAGCACGTCAGCTTCTCGCCGCGAGGCGATTTTTTGCTCGGCTAGGTATTTGTTGATTCGAATAGGGAATTCACTCATTTAACTATTATGTCACAAAAAACGAAAAATTGCAAGAGTAATTTGGCATATATATTTGAAACACCAACCAGTTCGTAACGTAGTAATATAGTAGAGTCGCTTTGAATTGAGGACAGGAAAGCAAATTTTTAATGAGCCAGTCAATAGAACCATTATCAGATGAGGAGATTGTTAAAGTGACCCTGCGCGAGCAGAGTGCTTTTGGCTATCTAATTGAAAGATATGAAGAAAAATTAAAACGTTATATTTCTAGACTGGGGGTCAGAAATTATGATGATCAGGTAGATGTTCTCCAAGATATTTTTATTAAGGCCTACAAGAACTTAAATTCGTTTGATAATTCATTAAAGTTTTCGTCTTGGATATATCGAATTGCTCATAATGAAGCAATTAGTTGGTATCGCAAACAAAGCGTTCGTCCCGAAGGGCATCTGATTATTGACTCAGAAGAGATTTTGGAACTAATTAGTTCAGATGAAAAAAGCCCAGAGATTAAGTTCGATTATAAGATTAATGCTGCTGAAGTAAACCGAGCGCTGGATTCAATTGAAGATAAATATAAGGAAGTTTTAATTTTAAGATTTTTTGAGCATAAAGAGTATGATGAAATATCAGATATTCTTAAAATACCACCTGGTTCTGTTGGTACCTTGCTTCATCGGGGCAAAACGAAGCTACGCAATGAATTAAATACCAAAAATATACGTATATAACTAATATGGAACTACCTGATAACAATCAAGATTTAAAGACGCAAATTTTAAATCGCCTGCAAACAGAATCACTAGCCCCGAATTCACGGTGGATTTATAGTGGTCGAGAACTACTAGTCTGGGGATTGTGGTTTGCGTCAGCAATTTTTGGCGCTTTGGCTGTAGCGGTCTCACTTTTTGCTTTGATTGAAAGACATTTTTCTTTATATGAGGTGACGCACGAAAATTTTTGGTCTTTTGCTATCGAAGTATTGCCATATCTTTGGATTTCTATTTTCATTATTATGATTTTGCTGGCGGTTTATAATTTACGTCAGACCAAGAATGGTTATCGTTATCCACTTTGGCAGATTTTTACTAGTAGTTTGGTCCTTAGTGTCGCGGGGGGTTCTTTGATGCATTTGGCTGGAGTGGGATTTTTCCTTGATAATCAGATGGGTAATTTTTCTGCTGGCTATCCCTCACAAGAAAGAATTGAAGAAAAAATATGGCAAAGTCCAGAGCGCGGTAGGTTGGTTGGCTTTGTTAGTCAGTCTGAATCTAAACCCGTTGTTTTAAATGAGGTGATTTTCTTTGAAGGATTAGATGGCCGAAGCTTTGAAACTAATATTTCGCAGCTGCATCTAGAAGAAATTAATTTATTGCGCACTGGTAAAAAAGTTAGACTCTTGGGTCAGATTATTTCAGTTGAACCGCCGCGTTTTCATGCTTGTGCTGTCTTCCCTTGGGCATTTGAAAGGGATTACTCTATGAAGGAATTGAGTGAACTGAGAGACACAATGCGTAAAGGTATTGAAAGGCTTTTTGTCTTTAAAGATATGGCTAGTAGTTCAGTCATCTCTTCTGACTTGTGTACCCAGATGCCAGTAATGCGCCGAGTACAAGTGAGACCAAGATAACTTTGAATTTTTAGGGCCTTGAATTAGTTTAAAGGGCCATAATCTTGCTTTTTAGATAAAGTATTGCATAAACTTGCATTTATATGTGCAGGGTGTAGTATAACGAATAACAAGGGGTAAATTAGCTCCGTGTGGGAAGTTCAATGAACGTGATGTTGATCAAATTAATATTAATAATCATTTATATAGTTATGAACACCATATTTGCAAAATCAAGTACTTTGGCCAAGACTTGGGCAATATTAACCACATTAGCAGTAATATTAAGCGCTTTTCCAGCGTCTATTTTTATAGCTCAAGCAGCGAGCACCGGGATTACTAGTGATCCTGTCTCACGAACTTTGGAAGTAAATGAAAAAGGTAATTTCAAAATCTCAACCATTTTTGATGTAGCTAGCGGTACTACTGCTGGTACTTATATTTCAGTTTCTGATAATAGTGTTACTGGAGTAGTTTATGGCGGAAATCTTAATGGTACTTGTTCTGATACTACTGACAGTCAATTTTCTATAAATCAAAACAAGGCATTTTGTTACAGTAACAGTGTTGCGGGTAATTATGTCGTCAGCATTCAATTGCTTGATGGGGAGGGAGGTAATGCAATAGGATCGCCGATAACAGTTGACGTTGAAGTTAATGCTGAAATTACCCCAACTCCAATACTCTCTTGTGACGACGATAGTGCCTCAAATTACGAAGACGAAGGTGAGTGTGAGTACGAAGGCCACCGAGAAGTCATTACGGCTTGTAAATACAATACTAATGAAGAGCCGATTGAAGGATGGTTAATGGTAATTACTAATGACGTTGAAGGAGAAGGTGATATTACTTTTGAAGAATACACTGAAGCAGATGGTTGTGTGTCAGTCTCAGTCAATGAAAAGGACGGTCCTTTTATAGTGGTAGAAGAAGAAAGGGAAGGTTGGTCATATGTAAGTCACTCTGCTTACAATGGGTATATGGAAGGTACCCCAAAATTAAGACACCTTTTCTAAGTCTTTTAATGATACCTCGAGTTGATAATTCTTTGCAAACACCGCCGGTGGTAGCTTAAAAGCGGAGTGAATCCGTCTTTGGTTATAGTAGCCAATTGTCTTATA
>JBGSSW010000005.1:0-20343 GCA_041736805.1 Minisyncoccia bacterium | reverse complement strand
TTGAAGTGCAGGTATGAGTTAAAGATACAAAACCAATAACGAACAAAGCACGAGACACTCCAGACACTATTAAAAGTTCCGGTGTCTCAAACACTATCGAAACTACACTTTTAAAATACTACTTAAAATAAGGTTCCTCGAGCTAGCTCGATGATGCGGAGAGAGGGGGATTCGAACCCCCGATTGGGTTTCCCCAATACTACCTTTCCAAGGTAGCGCGTTCAACCGCTCTGCCATCTCTCCATTATTATTTTATATTTGTTTTGCAGAGCGGTTGAACATTCGCCCACCTCGCTCTGCTCGGATAAATAAGTCTCCCAGACTTATTTATCCGCTCTGCCATCTCTCCATATTGCCTTCATTTTTATACTAATTTCCTCTCAACATTGCTTATTTAACAAAGTATAAAACATAAATTCAGAATAGTCGTCTATGTCTCCTTTCTTCATCACACACTGCCCTTCTTACAGAAGCTGTACACCTTTGGCTAGTTTATTTCACAAGTTCATAAACTAAATCAAAAGGTCTTGCGGCAGTTTCCCAAACTGCCTCACTCTCCATTTGATTGCAACTGGATATTTATATCATACCCACTTCCCTATTTATAGTTTTACACTTTCCAGTAAGGTAACTGTTCGCCAAAGTGGTCTAACCACGGCCAAAATATTTTTTTTAATAATTTTTGCCTCGGTTGAAGTAGTCATGGTGGCAATTTTTACCTCTACTTCTGGCAATAGCATGGCCATCTTATTGTCTTTAAAGACAATGCGAATATTTTGTTTGTGTTCCAGCCACCATTTATGGAGAGCTTCCATAAAATCTGGAGTCATTATATATCTAGCCTCAATACCATTATTAGTAGCAACATGTAAGTCTTTTTCAAATTCATTCCATTCTAACTCTGTCTCCTCAACTCCATCATTACTTAAAATCTTGGTCCAAAAATTGTGGAGGCCGAAGCCAGATTTATCTCCCTCGGTAGAGACGAAAGTAGTCCCAGTCAAAGTTCTTTTGAGTTTCGTTTCAACTAATACCCCGGTAAAAATCACTCGGTAGTGACTATTTTTACCATCGGACTCCTTTCTTTCAACCACTAACTCTCTAACACTTAGAGGCGACGGTTCCGAAAATAAGTAGACATCGTCAGCGCGTACCAAATCATAATTTGAAATAAGCTCAGATTCCTTGAGAGTTTCTATAGTAAGTTTCTTTTGCACATCGTCATTTAGATAACTAACCTTTTGATTAAAAACAGCGTCAAAAATTGGAGCCAGGGCTTGGTTAAATTCCCTCGAAAATTTCTTTTTTTCTTGATTCCAGATTACTAAATAAAATACTGACTTTATTCCGAAAACAGCACCACCAATAGCAATAATTACGAGAATGAATTCATTAAAAACAGATTCAAACAAGGCATACAGCACCAAGGCCAAAATAAATAATTGGCTATTAATAAAAAGACTATATAAGTTTTTAGCTACAGAAAGTCGGCGAACATTGGTCTTTTCCAAGAATTCTTGATAGAAGGAATCAAAAACTACATCTAATTTTTGCTCAAGAGTATTAAGGTCTGGTATCTCTTCTCTAAGCATGACTATTTACCCATTTCACGTAGTATTCTTATTCTATCGGCGGCTGGTGGATGGGTTTGAAACAGACCAGAAATTTTTTGCTTTAAGCCACGCTTTTCGTTCCCAAAGGGATCACTGATGAATAAGTGAGCAGTCGCATTGTTGGCTCGTCGCATTGGTTGACTGTATTGCTGAATTTTTTCCAAAGCTGAAGCTAGTCCTTCAGGGTAGCGAGTGAGTAGGGCTCCAGAGGCATCGGCTAAATATTCCCGCTTGCGTGAAATAGCCATTTGTATCATTTGAGCGGCAATTGGAGCCAAGATTATACCGACTATGCCAAGGACCAAGAAAAGTCCCCCGCGATTATTATCCCGGTTACCACCACCATACATCATCGAACGCATTAAAATGTCAGCTAGGATGGCTACAAAGCCTGCCAGCACTACTGCTACAGTTGATACCAACATATCTCTATTTCCAACATGAGAAAGCTCGTGGGCCATTACTCCCTCTAACTCAGTTTGATTTAATATGGCCAAGAGACCAGTAGTGGCGGCCACAGCAGCATGTTCTGGATCACGTCCAGTCGCAAAGGCATTGGGGGCTGGATCATTTACTACGTACACTTTTGGCATCGGCAAACCGGCGGTAATGGAAAGATTTTCAACTACGTTTATAAGAGTTGAATGGGATTCTTTAGTAGCAGGGACAGCCCCAGTCATTTTTATGACCAACTTATCCGAATACCAGTAGCTGCCCACATTCATGACGATAGCCAGAAAGACTGAAATATAAAGGATGTAAGAATTACCAAGATAAAGTGAAACGAAATACCCAATTCCAATAACCGCAATAAAAAATGCGGTCATTAAAAACCAGGTCTTCCTAACATTCTCTCCTTGATGTGTATATAATGTTGCCATATTGAATAGTAGTATACCGCAAAAAACCCAATTGAATAAACTTGTTTTTACCAGCTTCCGCCACCACCTCCCCCTCCCCCGCCTCCTGACGATCCTCCACCTGAAGAACCAGCTGTGCCGGAACTAGTTGAAAAACTAGTTGAAAATGACTCCATATCATTAGTAAGAGCGACAGCTGAGAAAGTTCCAATAGAGCCGCCGTCATACCAGTTCGGTTGAGGTATCGTGATGCCTGCAAATACTTCTGCCCACTTTTTCTCTACCCCAAGCGCAATAGCATAAGGTAGATACTTCATAAACAGTTCCGGGCTTTTCTCTGGCGCATTATGAAACTCAAATCTATCTTTATCAGTGACTGACAAAAATAATTTGAATCCCTCAAGGTGATTTCTTATCTCGTACCCCTTTGTCGTTCGTCTATCAATTAAAGCTAAGGTAGAAATTATGATAGTTCCTACAAGAGCAATAATTACGACAATGAAACCATTCTCCACCAAAAGAAAACTACCAAAGAGTACTCCCGCCAGACTAGCGATTAATGTCTTCTTGGTTGACCAAGCAGGCAATATGTTAGTCAAAATGCCGCTGGTACGCAAATCCTCAGTCAGACTTTTTTGTAAACCTTGAACGACTGCAAAGTTTGCTATTTGATTCTTTTTTAAATCTGATAGCAATATGTTCTTTGGAGGAATCGCCTCACTATCAAACAATAGTTCACTTAGCTTTTTAAGAAAGGTGGTGGGAATATCAGAAAGTGGGCGTAGTAAGGTAATCTCGTAATCTACAGTTTCAAAAACAATAAACGTTTTTGTCTCCAGTCTTTTTATCTTTATGAATCCTTGTTCCGCTAAGTACAAAATGCCAGCTGTAATATCATGAGCATCAAGGCGGCCGTCAAAGAGAACGCCTGTGTACATAGGTAAATAATTCGCATACGGCTCGTACTGAGCAATTACAGGCTTATCAATTCGACTACCAGTATGGTGTTTGTAGACAGACCTACTGAGATATAGCAGCCAAAGGACGACCAAGCTGAGTCCAAGCGGCAGATATGAAGTAGTTTCTGTATTAGTCACATTTACGAGCGTTGGATCTACTGCAACAGCTATAGTAAGTCCCTCTCCTGGAAGCAACCCCTCAGCTCTAAATGACACACTGCCTGTGGTTATTGTTGTTTCCGAACACATATCAGTGCTGCCACTTGGACCCATATAACAAGCGACTTGAGACGTAAGCATCCCTCTTGGAGTACTTGTTATTAATACTGTAGCGGCGTCAAACGGAACCTCCCAGCCGTTACCGGTGACATTCCAGTAAAACTCGGCTCCTTCTGATCCAGAAGACAGTGCCCCTTTTAGGGTATAGCTTATTTCATAAGTATGTTCACCGCTTATATAAACATCGGCGTCACCAATTTTTATTTCAATTTCATCTGAGGAAGTAGTGACTACAAAAGGTTCTGGTTGACCATTCCTGGTTACTGAATCTACAGAAATCTCCACCTGTCTTGTCTTATACCAAGCACTGGCAGGCTGCGGGTGTGTAAGCTCTAAGATACGGAAAATCCCCCGTCGTTCTTCGCTCTCAAAATTATAAACAATCTCCTCTGTTACTTTCATTGTTCCGTCTTCATCTATGTGATACTCAGCTGTAAAATTACTAATATTCTCAGCCTGAACAGAAGACACAAAACAAAACAGAAGGGTTAGAACACAGGTAGTGATGCATATAATATTTTTCATACATTAAGGATGTTAATATAAAACAGCCCAAAATTTGGGCTGTTTTATATTAAAGCGGAATTCCTTGCGGACTTTCATTTGATTCGTAACCAACATCTTCTGACCAAAGTAGGAAATACTTATGTTTATAACCACCTTTTCTAAGTTGATTTTCTTTTACAGCCATATCTGCATCTTCCTTGGTAATTTCTAACTGATTCATTATGGTCTCAAAGACTGTCATTAAATCAGCATACTCGCTAAGAAATTCTTCCTTAGTCCTTACCATTGCCAACGAAGTAGCTTCTTCTTTAATTTTTTTAAATAATTCTTGCTGAAACTCCTGAACATCAGAAATTTGTCTAACTTCACATTTTTGACGCTTAGCACGAATCATATCAGGAATATTGTCCCGAATGAGTTTATTGTAATAAACCCGAGTAATTTCAGACATGATTGTTTAGAAACTAACCTTAACCGGTTCACGCTCTAGACTAGCTTCTGGCAACTCGAAGAATTGTTCTTCCTTGAAGTTGAAAGCATTACCAATAAGATTTGAAGGAAATGACTGCAAAGCAATTTTCAAATCACGAACATTGCCATTGTAGAAACGTCGAGCGGCCTGAATCTTATTTTCGGTATCAGTTAATTCACTTTGTAGTTGAGAAAAATTCTGATTAGCTTTCAAATCTGGGTAAGCCTCAGCGACGGCTAGCAACTTACCAAGTGAAGCTCCCAAAGCAGACTCTGCTCCAGCCATCGCTGTGATTTGTTCAGCTGTGATATTGCTTGGGTCTACATGTACTTGTGTTGCTTTAGCTCTGGCAGCTGTTACTTCTTCAAATACACCTCTTTCATGAGCAGCATATCCCTTTACTGTCTCAATAAGATTAGGGATAAGGTCATAACGACGCTTTAGTTGCACATCGATATCGGCCCAAGCTTCTTTAGTTCTTTGCGTTAAACGAACGAAATTATTATACGCATAAATCGCATAAAATACCGCCGCTCCTAATATTGCAATAATTGTCCAATTCATACCTAGTTAAATTTAAAAAGTAAAATCAAATTCAGCCTTTTAAGCTGTTTTTATTATAACATAATACTCATTTTAAGCAGCAAAAAGCACGGCTTGCCGTGCTTTTTGCTGCTTATTTATTCCACTTTCTTAATACATACCTCCACCCATGCCGCCCATTCCACCCATATCTGGCATAGGTGGTTTACTTTCTTCTGGTTCATCAGCCACTGCACATTCTGTCGTAAGCAGAATTCCCGCGGCCGAGACAGCGTGTTGAACACTAGCTCTCTCTACTTTGACCGGGTCAATAATACCTGCCTTTATCATATCGTCTAACATTTCACCCTTTGCCGCGTCATAGCCAGCATTACCACCGGCCTCTTTTACTTTTTGCACAATAACCGCTCCATCTACTTTACCAGTGTTGTCAGCGATTTGTTTTAGCGGCATTTCCAAGGCCTTTAAAACGATGTTGTAGCCAACTAATTCCTCATTAGTTAAATCTCTCTTAGTCAAAACTTCTTTTTCCACAATCGCAGCAGCTCTTACTAATGAAGTTCCGCCGCCTGGAACAATTCCTTCTTCAATCGCTGCCTTGGTAGCATTAACAGCATCTTCAATTTTTAACTTAAGATACTTCATCTCCATTTCAGTCGCTGCTCCAACTCTTATCACTGCCACTCCGCCAGTTAATTTAGCAATTCTTTCCTCTAACTTTTCTTTATCAAACTTTGAAGACATTCCCTCTAATTGAGTTTTAAGCGCTTTTACTCTTTCGTTAATTTCTGACTTCTCTCCAGCCCCGCCAACAATTACAGTATTGTCTTTAGTAGAAACAATTCTATCTGCTCTACCCAATTGAGCTAGTTCAGTATTCTCGAGTTTGAGACCAACATCTTCTGAGATTACCTGTCCTCCGGTGGTAACCGCCAAGTCAGCTAACAACTCCTTCTTTCTATCGCCATAGCCTGGGGCCTTAACTGCCAAAACTGAAAAGCCGCCCTTTAGTTTATTTACAACCAAAGTTGCCAGAGCTTCACCCTCAACATCGTCAGCCACGATGACAAGTTCTTTCTTGCCAGTTTGGGCAATTTTTTCTAACAAGGGTAGGATTTCTTGGACTGAAGAAATTTTCTTATCAGTAATCAGAATTTGAATGTTCTTGTATTCAGCTTCCATCCGCTCAGGGTTTGTCACCATGTATGGAGAAATGTAACCCTTATCAAATTCCATTCCTTCAGTTAACTCAGTTTCAATGCCAAACGACTGTGACTCCTCGACAGTCACCACACCATCCTTACCCACTTTGTCGATAGTTTCCGCAATTTTTTCACCCAATTCAGCGCTTTCGGCTGAAATAGTCGCCACTTGTTTGATTTCATCAATTGAACTAATTTTCGTAGCCATTTTATGAAGGGCCGCCACAATATCAATCGAGGCATGTTCCATTCCATTACGAACCGCCATTGAGTTTAGGCCCATCGTAGTCTGACGTAGTCCTTCTCTAACCAAAGCTTGTGTCAAAACCGTAGCGGTAGTGGTTCCGTCTCCGGCCAATTCATTGGTCTTGTTGGCAACTTCTTTAACAATCTCAGCTCCCATATTCTCAAATTTGTCTTTCAAGCTAATTTCTCGAGCGATAGAAACACCGTCGTTGGTGATAGTTGGCCCGCCATAACCTTTGTCCAAAATAACATTTCGACCTCGTGGTCCAAGGGTAACTTTAACCGCATTGGCTACAGTATCGACACCCCTCTGTAACTTTTTCTTTAATTCTTCACCAAAAATAACTTGTTTTGCCATAATGTTAAATTTTAATTAGCTGTTAAAAATTCCGAGAATACTATTTTCTCCAACAATGAAATAGTCCTTATTATCAATTTTCACTTCATCATAACCGTATTTTGAAAAGATAATTCTGTCTCCAACCTTTACATCCATAGCAATTCGCTTTTCTCCATCTTCATCCCACTTTCCTGCCCCTACCGCAATCACAATACCTTGTTCTGGCTTCTCTTTCTTTGCTGTATCGGGAATTATTATGCCTGAAGGTGATACTGCACCAAACTCTTCTTCCGCAAGTGGTCTCACAATAACTCTATCCCCTAAAGGCTTAATTGGACTCTCGTTGATTTTAGTACTATCTGACATAACTTGATTGTTAAATTTTCACAAAGGAAACTATTAAGATTTGAACTTTTTCACTATTACTACGTAAAAAATCCGTTTCAATCTACCCACGTAGCGGTCACATTATACTTCACCCTTAGCCCCTGTCAAAAAGAGGCTCTGCTGCCCAAAAGTTAATTACAATTTTAATATTTAATTCAAATTAACTTGCTACCTTCTTACCTTCTTGCCTCCCGGAACCATTTCTGATATCATCCTTGTTACATGGAAATCATACAAACAGTGCAACCGGCACTGCCTTACGTTCAAATAATTCTCTCTGTCTTACTTATCGCCTCAATTCTGCTTCAGCAGCGCGGCTCAAGTCTCGGGGGAGCATTCGGTGGTGACAATTTTAGTTCCGCTTTCCATAAGCGTCGCGGAGCAGAGCTTTTCCTATTCAAGTTTGCAACCGGAACAGCCATTCTATTTGTCCTCGCTACGTTTCTGAACATACTTGTTGTATAAGTCTTCCAGTAACTTACTAATCTTACGTCACTAATTGACCAACTTGGTTGAATTACTCTTCTTTGTTGCGTCCATAAACATATGCGTTTCCAGCTAGAGAAATATTCTCTCGTCGACAAATTGTTAGGTTTAATTGAAAGTCGCAAACCAAGCGACAAACTTATTCTTAGACTATTGTTTTTTGTTTCTATTTTTTCAGGAATCTTTTTTCTGTATTCAATTAATAGTAACTATTCTTCTGTTGTACCAACACGCGGAGGAGTTTTATCAGAAGGTATCGTTGGAATTCCACGCTTTGTAAATCCAGCACTCGCAATAACCAGAGCCGACCAAGATACTGTTGCCTTACTGTATAGTGGATTACTGAAAATTGATGAATCTGGGAATCTTATACCCGAGCTCGCCGAAAGCATTACTGTTTCTGAAGATGGCAAGGTCTATCAGGTAGAACTACGTCAAGATAAAAAATTTCAAGATGGCGTACCTATTACAGCCAAAGATGCCATCTTCACTATCAATCTAGTACAAGACTCAAATCTTAAGAGTCCTTATCGTGGTAACTGGAGCGACGTAACGATTGAAGAAGTTAGTGATTTTGAGTTCAATGTTATTCTAAATGAGGCCTATTCACCATTTATAGAAAATTTTACCCTCGGCATTATGCCTAAACACATTTGGGGTTCCTTACCGATAGAGCAATTGCCCTTCAGTCAATACAACACAGAACCAGTTAGCTCTGGTCCCTTTAGTATTAAAAATATTAGTCGAGATGCTTCAGGTTTAATTAGTAGTTACTCTTTGACACCCTCTAGTAATAATGACCAAAAACCTAATCTATCTGGAATAGAACTGCGCTTCTTCCAAAATGAAACTTTACTTGAAAATGCTTTCCTAGAAAATAAAATTACTAGTACAATTTACTTACCAGTAAAAACTATTTCTGAACTAGATAACGACGATATAAATATTATCACTGAGCCCCTACCAAGAATTTTTGGATTATTCTTAAATCAGAATCGTTCTCCCGCACTTAGAGATAAATCCGTAAGACAAGCTTTAAATATTGCTGTAAATAGAGAAAGACTAGTTAATGAAGTGCTGGGCGGATATGGTGTCCCCACCGATAAACCTATACTTGAAGATACTGATGAGCTAGAATTTATAAGTAGCACAACTGAAAACATTCCTCTATCATTCTCTATCGATGAAGCTAGGGAAATCCTTACTAAAGGTAATTGGGAGCAAAATGAAGCTGGATTTTGGGAAAAAGAAATAGCTAAAGAAGTAGTTACTCTTAGTCTTACTATCAAAACCAGCAACACTGACTTGTTTGAAAAAACAGTCAGTATTATTGCTGAAGACTGGCGTAAGCTTGGAGTTGATGTTCAGGTTGAACAATATGATCAAACTGGTTTAGTACAATCAGTAATTAGAACTAGAGATTTTGAAGTGTTATTTTTCGGCCTTGATATGAACCGCACTCAAGATTTATATCCTTTTTGGCATTCATCCCAAAAAGATGACCCCGGCTTAAATATTTCACAATATACAAATATTACAGTTGACAGATTGCTTGATAAAACAAAAAACTCTCAAGACAAGTCCGAAAGAAAAAACTTACTCAGCGAAATCAGTAACTCAATTAGCGAAGAAACTCCAGCTATCTTTCTATTCGCCCCGAGCATAGCCTATGTGGTAGACAAGGACATAGTACTTCCCCCGATAAAACTACTCGGTAAGCCCTCGGACCGCTTTATGAATATTTCCGATTGGTATGCCAAAAGTGAAGTAGTATGGCCATTTTTTCAGAAAGAAGATTCAGTGAAAGATATAAATTAATTAAACATATATGGAACCAAATACAAATCAAAACCCTAAACCGACCACACCTACCGCCAAGCCCTTCGTGCGTAGAGAAAATTCAAGATATAGAACAAGTCGTCCTACTAATGGTAGTTCAACACAGAGACCATACAGCAAATCAACTTCACATTCCTCTGGACCAAAAAAGTCTGAAGGTGGACGTAGTAGCAAAAGGCGTGGGCATCCGCAACGCCGCCGCAGCAGCACAGCTCCTGTCTTGACTCATCGTATGACTCTTACAAATGAGAAGAATCCTGTTCTTCCGGAAGTTACTGATGAAAACACCGTTCGGGTTATTCCTGTATCTGGTGTAGAAGAAATTGGACGCAACATGATTATTGTTGAAACTAAAGATGACATTGTGGTTATTGACGCTGGTTTTCAATTCGTTTCTGAAGAAAGTAATGCTCCTGGTATTAATTACATTCTTCCCAATACTCAATACCTGGAAGAAAGAAAGCATAAGATTCGTGCTCTGATAGTCACACATGGCCACTTGGACCACATCGGTGGTATTCCATTTATTATGGAACGTATTGGTAACCCCCCAATTTACACTCAATACCTAACTTCGCTAATGATCCTCAAACGACAGGAGGAATTTCCTCATATGGACCCGGTTACAATTCAGGTTGTTAAAGAAGGTGAGAGTTTCACTGTTGGTAAAATGCGCGTCAAAACCTTCCCTGTCACTCATTCAATTCCTGATGCTATGGGAGTTGGTATTGAGACTAAATTTGGTGATGTAGTTATTACAGGGGACATAAAACTTGTGCATGAGGGCGGAAAAGTAGTTGTAGAAGAACGTGCAGCCTGGGAAAAAGTTGGTTTAAATAACAATCTAATTTTACTTTGTGACTCAACAAATGCCGACCGAGAAGGTTTCTCTACTTCCGAAGAAAAGGTTTACGAAACTCTGGACAATATCATAAGAACTGCGACTGGCCGACTAGTAATTGGAACATTTGCCTCTCAATTTGATCGTTTGATAAGCATTATTAAGACTTGTGAGGCCACTGGTAAGAAAGTCCTAATGGAAGGAAGGAGTATTAAAACTAATATTGATATTGCTATTCAAGCCAAACTACTTGAAGTTCAACCTCATACCTTTATTAATGCTGACGACATGGGTGATTACCCAAATGATAAAATTGTTATCTTATCAACTGGTGCTCAAGGAGAGGAGTTCGCTGCTCTGATGCGCATGGCAACCGATAAGCACAAATTCATTACCTTAAATGAGCGAGACACGGTTGTCTTGTCTTCATCAATCATTCCTGGTAACGAAATTGCAGTTCAAAAACTTAAAGATAATATTTACCGCAAGAATGTGAAGGTGATTAACTACAAAGGTTCGCACGTTCACTCTTCTGGTCATGGAAACGCAGGGGAACTAGTTTGGGTACATCAGACAGTTAAACCAAAATTCCTCGTTCCTGTTCACGGACACCATTATCACCTAAAGAGTCATATGTATGCGGCAGTAGAAAATGGTTTCCCGCGAGAAAAAATCATAGTGCCGGACAATGGAACTATTATAGATATTGTAAATGGTACTGAATTAATTCGTCACTCAGTAAAAATTCCGACTGAATTAATGATGGTTGACGGCTTTACAGTTGGAACTAAACAAGAAGTGGTTCTACGAGACCGCCTAACCCTTGCCCAGGATGGAATGTTTGTCATTATAGCTACAGTAAACAGTAAGACTGGAAAGTTGCGTAAATCTCCTGACATTATTTCTCGCGGTTTTGTTTATCTGCGTGAAAACCAACAACTGCTATCTGAAGCGCGAGTTTTGATTAAGCGTACAGTTGAAAAAGAGACTGAAGGAATGAATCCAATTGATCTAGACATGGTCAAAGATCAACTTACTGATATCGTTAGTAGTTTCCTAATGCAAAAAACTCAAAAAACGCCGATGGTTATTCCGGTTTTGATTGGGGTCTAGTTAATTACCCACGTCATTCTAAAAATTCAATAAAAATCCATAGTACACTAGTACTATGGATTTTTATCGTCACCCATTTACTAAAACTGAGGGCACACCCACTATCACCATGGCCCTGGTCCACATTATATCTATCCTTTTTACCTTTCAAGTACTAGTCACTGCTTACAGTAGTTCTACGTATATTAAACAATTTCTTGATGAAGCACAGGTTGGTTTGATGTATTCAGTCGGAGCAACTATAGCTATTATTATATCTTTAATTTTACCTCGTATACTAAGAAAAATTGGTAATGTAATGACTACGCTTTTTTTATCGGCCTTAATCTGCATTTCACTAATTGTCTTAGGGATGGCAATTACTCCGACCTTAACTGTCTTTGCTTTTATTATTTACCTTGCTTTTACTCCTCAAATCTACCTAAACATAGATATATTTTTAGAAACTTTAATTGGAAAAAACGAAAATTCAACTGGAAGTAAGCGGGGAATGATTTTGGCCTTAATGAGTGTGGCAGCTCTACTATCACCCTTAGCTATGGGTCAAATTATTGGTGAAGAGAACAATTTATCAGCCGTCTACTTTGTTGGAGCCGGAGTTGGATTACTTTTTATGACATTGGTGATAGCTCGTTTTCGACAATTCTATGATCCGCCGTACAAAACAATCCTGGTACGTAACATGCTTAAAGATGCCGCTAAAGACGTCGATGTCCGCACAGTCATGATTGCACAGTTTTTGCTTCAATTTTTCTTTACTTGGGCAGTAATCTATATTCCACTTTTTCTAGCCAATGAAGTAGGTCTGGACTGGGATGTAATTAGTAAAATTTTAGCTTCTGGACTCCTCGCTTTTGTTATTTTTGAATATCCAATTGGTTATCTAGCCGATAAAAAATACGGTGAAAAAGAGATGATGGCAATTGGTTTTGTCATTCTTGCACTTGCTTCTGCCAGCATTACTGTTATGGCATCGCTAGGAATAATTAGTTGGATGATTTTAATGTTCATAAGTAGAATCGGAGCTAGTTTGGTTGAAGTAACTACAGAAAGTTACTTCTTTAAACATGTTGAGGGTGATGAACCGAATTTAATTAGTCTTTTTCGATTGATGCGACCTTTGGCCAACCTAACAGGAGCTTTGGTGGGTAGTATTTCATTACTATTTTTACCCTTTCATCTTATGTTTGTCGTTCTTGGTCTAATCATGACAGTTGGGGTATTTACTACCAGTAGACTAACAGACACGAAATAAATTTATAAGTGATAAATAACGTCCTTTCTCTCAACTACCATTTCCCACTTCATTCTTTTGCCATGATTAAACAAAAGTTGATTTGGATTGAAACAGATTGGATTTTTAACAGACTCTAAAAGTGGTATATCTCCTTCTGTGTCGCCGACAGCCACAGAATCCTCCAAAGTAAAGCCTGGGTTATTATCAAAAACTCTTTTCACAATATTAGCTTTATTTTTTATCCAATGTTCATCAATAACTTCCCCGGTAAACCTATCTTGCGGTCCAATCTCATAAAGTCGCCCGTATACCTTATTGAACCCATACTGTAGACAAAAATCGTCCAGGACAGTCTTCGGAGATTGAGAAATAGCTACAATATGATAGTTGTCAGCCTTTAGATCCTTTATTAAATCACGTGTGTAGCGATAGACCCTACGACTTTGAGCTGCAACCACACTCCTTCCCACATCTGCCATATCACCATAATGAACTCCTTTTAAGTGAGTGCGAAAAGTAGTGATTACTGCTTGAATATAATCTTCATAACTACCCTCTCTGTTACGCCAAGCCTGGTACTTTTCATAAAATTCATCCTTGGCATCGTTGGGAAATAAACCATCTTTAATTAAGGCTTCAACAAGTTCAATCAAAAGGCTGGAGCGAAAAACGGTACCGTCTATATCAAAAAAAGCGACCTTTTGCATACTACTTATGTTAGCACAATTAAAATTAGTATTTTAAGAAGCTGTAATCCAAACAGCCTTCCATTCCTGCCACTCTATCTTGCTAATGGCTTCCTCGCGATACTCGCCTTCAATTAATCTACCTACTCCATGAATAATAATTGATTCATCTACATGGACTGATTTTGTGTAGCCGATAAAACCGCTTCCGTCCTCTCTTTGATACTCAATTAAAGAACCGCTTTTGGGATAAATACCCACCTGAATTCCTATCTGACCTTTCAGAATATTAAACCACATTCCGGCCAAACGAGGTCTGATATTTGGCCAAGTAATTTTTCTACCTTCTTGAGCCAGACGATAAGTAACAAATTCAACAGATTGAAGTGGTAAGAAAAAATTACTACTAAAAAACTCATCGTCAATCTTTCTCCTAACTTTCTTTGTATCGGGATGGTTGGCTGAGTATATTTCACCAGTTTTAAATTCAGGAAAAATATTTTCTAGATTAGTAGTTAGTTCATCTTTCAAAATAAACCCAAAAGTATCGCCAGTTGAGACCCTGGCATAGCGACCTTCATAACCAAGAACCCTTACTGGTTCAGCGTACGACAAACTAAATAAAACCCCGTCAAAACTCCAAACTGGTCTTAGCAAAAATGGTGTTTTATCTACGCTAACATAAGCTCTATCTCCAAAAGAAGAGATTTCTTTTTTCTTTAGGTGATTATTGAAATGACTCGGAGGAGGTAGTGAAGTTGGTTTGGTGACAGTCATCAGTTCAACTTTTTTTGGTACAATCAAATCATGCTGTACAGTCGACTCAACTCCTCTATCAATCGATAAAAGATTTAGGCAAAACTTTAATAAATCTTTTAGAACTTCTATAAGTATTTGCATAAATAATTAAATTTAAATTACACAAACTTTAGCTCATAACCTAAGAAGAACGAGCAAGTCGATACAAATAGACTGTCAGTGAACCTAAGGTCGTCACAAATAAACTGAATAGAAATATTGGTCCAATTAACGGTATGTAAACTAAGACAAAAATAGCTATTGTCCCCGCCAAAATATATGGAATTGTTACCAAATGGGACTTGGTAATTATTTTTGCCATATATGAACCCGCAACTATACCAGCCAGTGATAGACTTATTAATATTAAAGCGATGTAAATAAACAGTAAGGTGACACCCAATAAACTCCCAAGGCTACTAACAATCAATATCGTAATCCCGATCGGAAACAAAAACAAGACTCCAAAACCAAGAAAAGCACTACGGACAAAGTGATTATTTGAATGACTAGCAACTTTATCTAGTAAACGACGGAAAAATAGGAACCAAACCAAGGCGGCAAAAAGTGTCACTAAAATTGGTACTAATATTTCTCTAAAACTATTTGTTTTATCAAAGACAGGATCATTCTTAACTATCTTACCTGCAACACGTGCGTTTTGAGCTCGAACCATTTCATTTAAACTTGAATATTTTACCATTCCATCCACTTTTGCTCTTTCACCAAGAACTAAACCGGTTGTTTTTATATCAACGTCCCCTAAGACTTCACCGTCAATTCGCATTTTTTCACTTTGCCCAAAAACAGATTTACCTACTTCACCACTAATAACAGCAGAGCTTCCAAAAAATATAAGATCGCCACTAATTTTAGCTGTCGATAAGACTTCAAGAGAGCTGGCAATGACTACAAGATCACCTTTAATTTCTCCACCCACTGTAACTTCACCGGCTATAATTCTTACATCGTCCCCTACTACACCATGAATATCTAAAGCCCCAGCCAAGGCGGCTAAGTCCGATCCAAGATTACCGTTTAGCTTTACATTCATCCCGGCCACAATCAGATCGCCCAACACTTCACCTGAAACAATTACATTATTACCAGCTCCGTAAAAGTCGCCTTCCACTGCCTGATCACTGGCGATGGAGATATTCTCTCCAGTGCGCACTACTGAAGAAGCCCCAACCATCGTCGGCAAAGAAAGAATGAGGGTAAAGAATATAGCAACTCTTAAAAACATAGTGAAATTATAATAAAATACTTCTTTAAGTTACAACCTACTTGTCTAAAATATTGGAACAAATAGTACTGTATATGAGCAATTATAGCATATTTTAAGGTTTTTGTAACAAAATTGTTTAAACTAGCTTAATATTTGAATATAAATAAAAACTCCCAGAATGATTACAAGGGATGTGAACAATAAGAAAAAAGAAATCTTTAAATATTTATTCATTTTGCCTGGTATTCGACTGGCGCCTGTAAAACAGAAATCAGGGTCACGGCTAAAATAATCAAAAACAGTGTGGCAGACAAAAGTGCTACGCGCGAACGAGACAGTTCCATCTGGCCACTATGCCAGTTTCTTACATACAAAAATGAAAAAATATATCTCCAAAAGCTCATATTTAGTCGAGTTTCATATATAGTCTACCAGTAAAAACTAGAATAATGACCCCAATAAGTAGAATAAGTTCCGGATACTTAATAAAAAGTTCATATTTTAAGATTGAATTCTCAATTCCTAAAAAAGTGGCTGTCAGACCAAAAGCTCCCAAGAGCGAAAATAAAACTGGAAAACGCTTTAATATAGACTCTCTTACTGGTCTAATATAATTATTTACTACAGTGTTAGCCTCACCAGTTGCGGTATCAATGGTGTCTATAATTTCTGTAGTCTGTCTAGTCAAAATTTTATTTAACATATTTTAAACTTTATTTAAACTCAAGCTTACTCTTTATACAAATCTTTTCCTCTATTCCACATTTCTGGGCGATCTTGTTTTAAAAGCCAATACCACCATTCAGCGCCCCAAAGATACTGCCTCTCATACCTTGTTTTTTTTGCGTAATCAAGAATATCTTCAAACTTAGCTAAATCCATTCGACTAAACTGAGTCTCGAGCGGTACGGTGGCAATTGGAGCAATTAGCCATGGCTCTGCGGATAACTCAATTAAAAAAGTAGGTTTTTTACCATAAACTACAGAAAGTACTTTTTCTTTTATCCTATAAACAGCAGGTGGCAACACTGTTCTAAATTGCCCAAGATCTGGATTCCAGAAATGGACATAGACACTAGTGCCAAATATATCTCCACGCTTGTACGCGCCATACCAAAGACCTAAATTTCCACTATCAGTTACGATTACCGGCCTAGTAGGGTCAATTTCCTTAACAAAACTTATCTCCCTATCTAGAAAATCAATGTCGAGTTTTCCGCAGTATTCAAATGCAAATACCTCTAAGAAAGGTTCATTTTCAACTTGCCAGTATTTTACTGCCAAATTATCTTTATATCTTTCTACTACAGCTTTCATGTAATTTAACTGTGCCTCTTTTGCATCTGCTACTGATAATTCACCCAACCAACCTGGCACATGACATTCGGGCCACCTTGGTAGTCTACGACCAACAGCTAAAATTACCTCCGCACCCACAGACTCCGCTTTCCTTATTTGATAATCAAGTTCTTCAAAATTGTAAACTCCAGGTTCTGGTTCGACCATTGGCCAATGAGCGGCCAATCTAAGGTTTCTTACTCCAAGATCATCAATAATTGCATCGTATGACTCGCGCCAGTCCAACCCCAGTTCTTCTGCGTACATTGTATTAAATGACATTCCGTAAATTATTTTTTCCGGTACTGCTTTTTGAGCAAGAAAAAAATACAATATTACCAAGATCGCTAGAGTAAATACGAGTATTAAAATAATTTTTTTAAAATGCTTCATAAAAACTAAAGGAATAAAATGAAATATCCAACCGCAATTACAGAGACGTATAGGAAATGGCGAAGAATTTCTTGAGGTCTAGTTTCACCTTTGGAAATACTGTCTGGTAGAAAACTACCAAAAACAACCGTAATTAATAAAATAAAAACAAACTTAAGGCCGTCTAAAGCTTGCACCACCGCCACATCCCCCATATCTGTCGCTTTCAACATTAGAAAAGCGGCTACTCCAGCTAGAACCTTAGCAATTACTACTATTATACCGGTCTTTTTTGAGGTTTCTTTCGTTTGGGAAAAAATCTTGTCGAAGTAGGCTGGCACCATCAGTAATGATAGCGCAAATAAAACAAAGCTGATTCTAGACCAAAAGAAACCATCGTCAAAACTCGTTTCCAAAAATAAACCTTTCATCGCAATAAAATGTAGCGCAAAAAACACCCCACTATGGATTAAGTTTAAAATAATTAAACGCTTAGGCATTGTCTGGGCTACCAAAAGTGTCCCTAACGCCAATACAACAATTCCCCAAATATGGCTACTAGATAACGATACATTTAGAAATAAATAACTCATCCCAAAAGTAGATAAGGCGGAGACGGCCCCAATCACCGGCATTACGTTTACTGCCTCAGCTTTACGTAAAGCTTCGTACATTGAGACCAAAGCCATAAAGAAAGTATAGGCTGCCAAGAAAGACATCCCGACAACTTGAATCGTTGGGCTTTGAATGTTTGCAAATGAAGGTACACCCAAAGCAGAAAGGCCAGGTAAATAAGATAAAAAATAAATGACTGCCCAAAAACCAGTCAAAAGACAAGAGTAAAAAGCGTAAACAAAAGGACGAGGCAAAGCATTGTCATCCGTGACAATATATTTATCAAGAAATGCCACCACAGCATTAATCAGCTGCCCGATAGTAGCAATAAAGACCCAAGACATAATCCTTATTCTACTATACCGTTATCTAAGATAATTTTTTTATACACGTAAGCAGAAGGGCGAATTTTTCGCTCCAAAGTTTCATAATTTACCTCGATTAAACCAAATCTTTTTTCAAAACCTAAGGCCCATTCATAATTATCAAGTAATGACCAATACATGTGTCCCCGCACATCGGCTCCAGCCTCTATTGCCAACCAAACAGCTCTCACTTGTTCTCTAATATATTCAGCTCGCCCCGCATCCGAAGCATCAGCAATTCCTCCTTCGGAAACAAATAGTGGTTTATTATATTTTACTAACATCATCAGAGCATCATAGATTTTTTCAGGAGCAAAATTCCAATCCATATCAGTCTTACGCCATCTTCTTTTATCTCCAAATTGCGTATAAAAATAATAATTAAGTCCAATGGAATCGCAATGACCAGCTACTCGACCCATAAGTAGATGGGTCCATAAGTAATTTGCTACCCAAGCCTTAATTTTATTGAAGGGATTCCAGTTCGCATCAAAAACTATCACGTGTTTTACGATACTAACTTCGGTCTGCGGAGAAATCTTCTTAATTTCCTTATAGGCTTCATTATGAGCAAGTGAAAGATTTTTCATTACTCTAAAGTATAAGAACACTGGTGCTAAACCCTTAATTTCACCAGCATCATATTGTCTTCCTGAATTTGTAATTGAAACCAAATCCGTCAAAACAAAACGTTTGAAGGGGGGCCAACTACCCCTAAGCCAACCATTACTACCATATACATTGGGTTCATTCATAGTAGAGAAATCACTACATAAATCACCCAACTGTGAGACCACATAAGCGCAGTAGCGAGCAAATATTTCAGGAGAATCTTTTCGTTCAAATCCACCTCTAATATAAAACCAAAGCGGTAAGGTAAAGTGCCATAACGTAATGTAGGGTTTAATATCACGAGATTTCAAGGCTTTTAACACCTTCCGATAGTGGTCTATTGCCTCCATATCAAATTTCCCTTCTTCTGGTTCGATTCTAGCCCACTCAACTGAAAAACGGTGAGCAGTATGCCCTAGTTCCTTTGCTAAATCAAAGTCATTTTCATAACGATTGTAGTGATCACAGGCAATTCCACAAACTGGCACACGCCCATCTTTAGCTGCTTCTGCCCAGTCAGTATTCTCTATTGCACCTTCAACTTGATAAGCAGCTGTGGCCGCCCCAAAATAAAATTTTTCAGGAAATTTCATTACCTTTTTAGACATACACGGTTAGTGTAGCAAAAAGATATCTATCCTCCTACAAAAAAGGTGCGCCTAAGCACACCTTTGATTTGTGATTCAATTACAACAGCTTGCCGTCAACATCACGTTTGAAATCTCCGTATATTCTACGATGGATTATTCTGGAGAGGAGTTGTCCCGTTGACACTTGAAAAAGCAGTGGCGAAATAGCGATCATGTACGCAAGATCACCTTGTCCATAAAGGATTTCCCTTGGCCAACCAAGTGGAATAACGTAGTCAGTATCGGTTTTTCTGAACAAATCCAAATACTGCCTAGCCCTTCGCTGATTTTCCCCTGGATCTTCCCAAGCATAAATTGGAACTCCGTTGAAGTTTCTTTTACTCATCGGGGCAATGTTTTCCATTGGGACAACATACGCAACAATTTCAATACCAGCCACATTGGGCTGCAGATTTATCCAATCACCCTGAATTTTGTTTGGGTCTTCTCCCAAGAAAACTACTACCTTTGGAATATCCATAACTTAGCTCCCCTCCTGGTTTTTAATATACAAAGCAACCCAGAGAGTACGAAAAAATGAAAGAGTAGTCAAGATTTTTAAAAAAGTGAAAGCCCGACCACTTTGCGATCGGGCTTTCTAAGCTATTTCTCCCAAGGTAATATTTAATACTTTATTAAGTATATAATAGCACATTTTGAGCTAAAAGTCAATATTTTCCTCACTTTCTTGATCAAAAACATAGTATTTAAGCCATCTTCGATACAACTCTGTGGTAGCAACTACGTCTTTAGCATTGTAGGCAGCGATGTCGCGG
>JBGSSW010000020.1:0-17309 GCA_041736805.1 Minisyncoccia bacterium | reverse complement strand
ACGCCGAACCAAAACCAAAAAACCTTTCCTTTTTCAAAAAGCGGAAAGGGGTCGGGGGAGGGACGCGAAAAATTGGAAGGTTTTTGGTTTTGGACGCGAGTGGAGCGAGCGCCCCGAGGCGCAATCCGCACCACCACGCGCCCAAATGCGTACGCAGAAGCACAAAGCCACCCCGCGCTCCGCGCGTGCGAAGCACGCGATCAATCACTTCGCGATTCAAAGTAGGTTCGAGCGAAGGTCAGTATTTCTGCACATACTAGCAAGACCTATCGAAAGGAGCTAATTATCTACTCAAAAATAATCTCTGTGTCAGAAACATTATTTACCGGTTCTGGTTCTGGTTCTGAAATAATTTCAATATCTTCTACAATCAGAGGAGTATCTGCTTCGGTATCTAAAGGTTCTGAAGGAGTCACAACGGCTTGTCCGTAACGATTTAAAAGTACGGCTTTTAGTTTTTCGTAGGCTTCTTTTCTAGTTGCAGAATCGGTCAAGGCGGCCTCAACAAGCCCTTCTCTATAAATGACTTTTTCTTCTTCAACGCCATCATTATTAGCAGTCACACTATCAAATTTAAATTTAATAAGGTTATTTACACTCCAAAAAACTCCACTTCCTAAAATCAAAAAACCAACTAAAATCCCAATAAACCATTCTCGCTGCGGATGCATAATGCTGCGATCAAAAAAAGCCTCTCTTCGGCCGTGAAGTATCCGTCTAGTCATTTTTTTTATAAAGCTGTTTTCCATTATAGTGAATTTATTGTTATTGAAATTAACATATCTCCTTGCCATTCCTTATCTGAATATTTTTTTACTGCTAGAGATTCAATTCTTGAATGATAAGGAGTCACCTCCATTAATTTGGAAAAATTAAAGACTAAATCTTTTTGTCCAAAATAAGTAAGATAAATTCTTATTGACTCTTGTTTCGTTTCCGTATCAACAAATTCTTCCAACTTATCGATTTTTAAGGATAAGCCAACCGAAGTGGCTAGAGACTCAATATCACCAAGGAAGTTAATGCTATCGCCTTTGTTCTTAAAAAAACTATCTGCTAGTAAGGCTCGCCGTGACTCAGTTTCTAGAACTTTCCTTTTTAGTGCTATATAAGTTAATTCCTTTTTGTCATTTTCCCTTTTAGTGTTTATTTGTTCTTCTAAATGAACTCCTTGTGATTGGATTTTAAATATAACAAAAACTAACACAAAAATAGTGGCTACTACTATGCCGGAAGATAAAATAAATATTTTTTTAGTTTTATTATTCATAGTCTAACTTTCGTTTTTAAAGTTAATGGTCATAGAAAATTGAATGTCCTTGTTCTTTGCTAAGTCTGATATTGGCAATATTACTTCTGAAATATTTTCCAGTTTGGAAAGCCTGTCTTTAAAATCGGCTAAAGCTCTTCGGTCTTTAGCCTCTCCTTCGATAACAAGAGGGGCTAAAGAATTTTTATCACGATTAAAAGTGAAGCCTTCTATAACAATGTCCTCGCCTTGGATTTCTTCAAAAGAGCTGATAATTTCTGAAAAATTATCCACGTTGCGCATATCAAATATTTTTTCTGCCAGGACATTTGCTTTCACTAAGGCTCCGGCAGAAAAATCATATTCTTCAACCCTTTGTGCCGCTTCTGCAGCGGACTGAGCATAAGTACTTACTTGTGAAGTAACTAGCACATAACCAGGTAAGGCAAAAAGTGTAATACTTATGTTAATAATCGAGGCGATTAAAAACCAGACGGATACAACCCTAAACCAATATTCAGTTATGATGGCTTTCCTAACAACAGCTGGTACTAGATTAATCATATTAAACAGTATTTTTTAGAGCCAAACCGATAGCGGTGGCATAACCATAAGAATGTCTTTTATCGATTGGTGGAATGACCAGATCTGTCCTGAAAGCGTTAGCCCAAACGTCTGCTCGTTCACAAGGCACATTAAGTGACTCAGTTAGGTACTCTGGAAGTCCTTTTAGATTGACACTACCGCCGCAAAGAATAATTTTTTTGATTCTTCTTTTATCCCGGTTGTTTCCTTTGGTGTGCCAATATTGCATTCTTGAAGCAATTTCATCCTTGATAACTGAGATGGTTGATATCAACGCCCCATAAACATCCGTATTATCAACCTCTCTGATTAATCCACTAGCATTTTTAATCTTAGTAAGCTCTGATTCAGCCAAATCTCCCAAAACCTTGCGCAAAGACTGTGATAATTGTCCCCCTCCTATATCTATAGTTGAGGTGTATAACAACGAACCTTCACTTAATATACCTACCCCAGTTCTAGTTTTCCCAAAGTCTATTAGCATAGTTGTATCCTTTTCAGTTGCGGAAATAACAGCCCTAGACATCGCTTGAGCCTCCACCTCAAAGGATAATGGTTTTAAATCTGCCATCTGACAAACTTCGTAGTATTTAAGAATAGTCTCTCGCTGGTAAGCGGCCACGACGACTCTTACAATCTGACTTTTTTCATTTTGAGATAAAATTTCATAATCAAAAATTGCCTCGCGAGCAGAAATTGGGACATTTTCCTCCAAACGGAATTCCAAAAGACTCTGCACCTCTTTAACCGGGACGTTTCTTTTTATTTCTGTCTCAAAAATATAAGCTCTCTCCTCAGGTAAGGATACCCTAATAAACTCCGCCCCTGTTTTTGATTTAAATTCCCTCAAAACATCGGTTAATATTTTGGAATCAATAATTTCTCCTCTTTGTAAGACATTATCAGGAATAGTTATATCCCCCCAAAGATCAAGAATTTTAACCGCCTTAGGACGGAGTGATGGTTTGAAAGAAATATACTTCAAAGAAGTGTCAGAAATATCCAAACCAACACTTGGTAGGGCCATATAGCTTGGCGGCGGTAAAAAGCCTGCTAAGGTGTTAAGTAACCTCATCTAAATAGTATACGCTGTTTTTTATTCCAAACTGCCAAAAACTCACATCTTCATTACAAAATATATTCCTACTAACACTACACTTAGAATTGAAAGGACTACGATATTTTTCTTAACCAGCTTCACCGCCTGATCACCGAAACGATAGGTTAAATACCCGACAACTCCATACCTTACTGTACGACCAATCAAAGCCCCAGCCAAAAATAATAGTAGGTTTCCTTTAATCATTCCCGCCGCTAAAGCTGCAAGTGTAAAAGGAATTGGAGTAACTGCTCCTAAAAATGCTAAGGCAAATGTCTCATTACGAAAACTCTCAACAATACTATTAAAAGTTTGGATTGTTCCAGCTGACAGATAGACCATGATCAAATCCATGAAAAATGCGGCTGTGATATAAGCCACCAGTGCACCTAGGACAGAGGTGGCGATAGTTACAACAACAGCAGTAAAGGTTCTCGATCGATGTACTAAAATATAAGCCACCATAAAAGGGTCGGTAATAAGTGGAATCAACAAAGTTGATTCCACAAATGAAAGTAACCCCAAAAACCAGAGTCCGTAGCGTGACTTTATTAACTCACTAGCTTTACTAGTGACATTTTGAATATTTCTATCAAATCTTTTACTCAAGCTCATTTTACAAAGAATATTCTATCATCTAACCTTTGAACCAGGCGACATCTCTACATGGGGATGAAGTAGGGCAAAAAACTCATCCTGGCTGGCTGCCATAATCATTCCTTGGCTTTCAAACCCTCGAATAGTACGTGTCTCTAAATTAGTTATGAAAGGACACTGCTTACCTACCAATTCTTGCGGGTCTGAAAAAAAAGTGCGGATACCAGAAATAATTTGCCGTGTTTCATCTTCTCCCACATCAACAGTTAACTTTAGTAACTTATCTGCCTCCAGAACAATCTCCACGGCCTTTATAGTTCCAATCTTTATTTCAAGTTTTGCAAAATCTTCAAATGATATTTTTTCCATATTTATTTTTTCTTATTACGGACTAAAAAATTATCCAATATCAATGCCGCGGCAGCAGCATCAGTCATAGAATTTCGTCCCTGTATTCGAAGAGCTGCTTGAGTAGTGTAAAGTTCAGATTCTAGATGTATGGGTAACCCAACCTCAAGAGTAAGGTCGGTAATAAGTGAAACTACTTTCTCATGAATATTATTAGGTGCCCCGACACGATCTAACGAATGTCCAATTACTATTTCCGTAATATTTTTTTCTACTATAAGAGCACAGATATTTTTCAATAAATCATGGTCGTTAGTAAATACTTTATGGGGAAAAGCCATTTTTTCCGATTCATCAGAAATAGCCACTCCAACTCTTTTTTGCCCATAATCAATACCTAATAACCGTGACATGGACTTAGCATATCATGAGCATGCTTCCTCAAACAATTAGCCTTCTACTCCTAAAACTGAAATAGGTTCTAGCGACTTATTGGAGTACCTATTCCGTATTTTAAAAACCCCTTTCGGGGCAATTAAGATTTGTGCTCTCACCAGGAAGTTCAACCCTTACAGGGTCGGTACCCAATTTGGCTTCGATTCCTGACCAACATTCCATCGGAATGATTTGTGCTTTCGCCAAGAATCGAACACTCGTGGTCTTGTTATAGAAGCGGCTTAAAATAAAGTGGAAATATCTAAGATTTTTGATTGCTCAAAAACCGAGCCAGCGGACGTTTTACCAACTCTGAAGTAATTAGATACACCAACGCTAACGATACGATAAGTGCAAGGTGTGCAAAGGTCGGTGTAGTAAATCCAAATAACTCTGCAGTATATGGAATTATTGGTAATGCTAAGGTGGTTATAAACGCCAGCGCTGAAAGCCAGAGAATAATTGGGGCTGGCCAGCCTGCTTTTTCAATCGGCAACATCGAACGAATTGATACGAGTAGTAGTATTTCAGTAATAACACTCGCAATAAACCAGTTAGTCTGGAGTACTTCAGGAGCATGCCTGAAGAAAAGACCAAACCACATGAAATCGAATACCGTACTGATTAAGCCAAGTGTAATAAAAATAATATAAAGTGACCGAAAATCATAACGTTGTGGTTTCACAATCTCGGCCTTACTGACTCGATCAAACGCAATTGCTATCATCGGAAAATCCGAGAGTAGATTAAGTAAGAGGAGTTGTTTGGGAAGCATCGGTAAGAATGTAATAAACAGTGAGCCGACTGCTACTGCATAAAAGTTACCAAAGTTGGATACCAAGGTTGTTCGAATATATTTAAGCGTGTTTGCGTGTGTCTCTCGCCCTAAACGAATACCGTCAATGATGACATGCAAATCTGACTTTAGGAGGATAATATCTGCCGTCTCACGAGCCACATCTGAAGCTGATGCTACCACCATTGAAACACTTGCGGCCTTAAGGGCTGGGGCGTCATTGATACCTTCTCCTAAAAAACCGACCGTGTAGCGTTCTTTAAGGAGACTAATCAGCGAGAGCTTTTGTTCTGGTGTAGTGCGAGCAAACACCCGAACACTGTTAATTCGCTCATGTTGTTTCTCTGGCGGTAAATCAAAAAACGTTGCAGCTTCTATAACGTCTTCACTGTTTTTTACAAGACCAACTTCTTTCCCAACGGCTTCTGCTACTAATCTCGAATCTCCTGTAATAATGGTAATCAGTACACCCAGTTCTTGAGCCAATACTATAGTGTCTGCTGTTGAAGGTTTTACGATATCTACAAATGATACAAATCCTCCAAATTTGGGGCCAGCGCCTAGGTCGTAACTAACACCGAGCACTCGGTGTCCTTTGGTCTCTTCATCAGTAAGCCACGTACCAACAACTTCTTTTGAAATCAAACCTTGCTCAATAAAATACTCAGGGCTTCCTCGGCGAATGTGTATTTTCGTACCGTCAACTTGTTGCACTATCGAACCGTTACTTCGTAAAACCGGATCAAATGCCTCTTCTTCAAGAAGCGTAAAATCCTCAACCTGTACTTTTTGCTCATCTGAAAGTGCTTCTTCTGTGGCACGATCAAACGGTTCAGGATGACGCTCATTTAAATCATGGGATGTAAGGTGAGATAAAATTAGAGGGTGCCATGGCGAATCTACAATGAGATAGTAATTGCTGTACACAAGTTTGTTCTCGGTGATAGTGCCGGTCTTATCAGTACAAAGTAGTTCAACAGAACCAAGGTCTTGCACTGAAGAAAGTCGTTTTACGATAACGTGGCTCTTAGCAAGTCGTAGCGCCCCGCGAGAAAGTGAAAAAGTCATCACAAGAGGCAACGCCTCCGGAATCACAGAGACAGCGAGAGCAATAGAAAAGATAAGCAGGCTCGGAATATCCGCACTACTACCGTCAATGAGTATGTTTGCTATCACCACAAAGACGAGTGTGCTTATTGTTGCACGCAAAATGAATTTACTGATACGGTCGATACCTCGACTTAGTTCACTAACACTTTCAGTCGTTGATACTGTTTTAGCGATCTGGGCAAGACGAGTAGCGCTTCCGGTTGCTGTAACCTCTGCATAGGCCAAACCGCGAATAACGATGATTCCTTGCAGAAGTCTGTGTTCATCGCTTATACTATCGCCTTTTACTTCAGTCTTAATTACCGGAACACTTTCTCCGGTAAAAGCAGTTTCATCTACTTGAAGACCAGTGGTGTGCCTGATAATAGCGTCAGCCGGCACAATCTCCCCCGATTCAAGTTTGAGAATATCCCCCGGTACAATGTCAGCAATTGGTATTTCCTCGTCCTTTCCATTACGTCTAACAGTTATCGTTTTTACCAAATACGACTTAAGCTTTTCGGCGGCCGCATTTGATTTGTGTTCTTGAAAAAGATTCAGCCCAACACTCAAAAAGACAATTGTTAGAATGAAAAAAGCATCAAATGGTTCCCCAAGTATAAAAGTGACGCCCGAGGCTACGATAAGAAGAATAGTGAAGGTTCCCTGAAACTGCCGCCCTAGAAGTTTAAGAAAACGATAGTGTGGTACTGGTAATACGTTTGAGCCTAGTAGTCGTCTACGCTCTTTAACTTCTTGTGTTGTTAATCCATTTGGCATATAGACTAATTGTACGTGACCTTTACTTAAAGGTCTTTTAAAATTGTGGTGAGAACTGTGTGAGTTATAAGAACAGAACCCTCTCAATCACACTAGAGGGACAGCTTGAAATATAGACGAAAATTCCCAAGCTGAATTCTTTTCTGAGTCGAACTTTTTTTGGTATGAAATTATTGCTATTTTAGGCCATTCGATAGGTCACGTTAGACTGTGCTCTCGCCAGGAAATTCGGTCAGGAGTCGACTATTTTCATAGTCGCTCCGTTCTTTGAAAATATGTCGCTCACGACCCGTAAAACAGTGTATAGACACTGTTTTACCACTCGTTCGCGAGCTCACATCGTTCCGACTTTCGATTCCTGACGCAACTGTACATTGGCACAGTTGCTGCGAGAGCACACATAGCAAAAGCCCCCGAAGGGGCTCTGCTATGTGTGCAGGTGACTTGTGGCTTTCAGAACTGTTTCTGCGTAGATATGAAATTAAGATGGCTATTCAAAGGCTAGATGAGATTTTTTGTCTAAAGTAATACATAATTTCAACTCAAAAATGCCCGAGGTTGCGGAAAGATCTTTAATGGTGTATAAAATAAAAAGGAGTGGAAGAAATCAACCGAGATTCCATATTGGTCCCACGGACTAGTTTGGAAGAGTCAAACATAGGTGCTTCGTCAGTTTGCGTTTGCAAATAAGTCCCAGGATAGTGGCCTGGACGAAAAAGAACGCTACAAATTGTCGCACATCTACGACTAAACCCTCCTCCCAATTCCAAGTGCTCGAACGAATATTTCGTCTCGGGCACTTTTACTTTCACGGACATAGAATAAAAAGTACAAAAGTTCGGAAACACCGTGAAAGGTGTGTTGTAAAAGTGTTGCAAACCAACACTATATCAATGGTGCTCTCGCCAGGAATCGAACCTGGAGCGCTGGTACCGCAAACCAGCATTTTATCCATTAAACTACGAGAGCAAACGAGTAGTCAAAAGAAAGTTCACTTTCTTTTGTACTGCGAGTGCAGCTCTCGCCTTCGAGGCTTTGCCGAGAAGACAGTAGAGCAAACGTCTAATTACTTTAAATTGACTCTCGTCTTCAAGGCAAGACCCTGAAGACAGTGGAGCAAACTACTTTTCAACAAGTTTTATACCGCTCATAAAACTTGTCGGAGCATCATACCCTAAAATCCAAATTTTTCCAGTAGTTTTATAAAAAATGGTTCTTCGATAAATTTTTCTTCCAACTTATCTCTCATGATATCTTCTACATCATCTACATACTGTGCTGGTAGTGGCAGAACCATAATTGGTATAAATCGCTTTTTGGACATAATTAACAATTGAGGACCATTTTCGTCATCCTCGTCAATATGATAGAAACGTAAAGTTGAATAAGGGTAAAGACGATCATCTATTCGTACTCCACGGACAGTGATAGCAAAAGGGATGACTGATGGTTTTTTGGCAGCAGAAACTGCCAAAGCTCCTCCAGCCACGCCAATCAATAAAGCAAATAGGGTATTGCCAAACAAAATCGCCGCAATTGCTAAAGCCACTATTACAATTGCTAAAGCCAAGAACCAGTCCCCTCCCTTATCATTATAGGGGTGTTCTGGAGCTTCCCAAGTAATCGCTCGTGCTAATGGTTCCATTAGCAAAATTGTATCACATTGCTAGTGTACTTTTCGCTACTAATTTGGTAGTATCTGTTGCTAACGGGAATACCCTATAAATAGAAGCTGGTGCGGAGGGATGGCTGAGTGGTTGAAGGCGGCAGTCTTGAAAACTGTTAAGGGTGAAAGCTCTTCGAGGGTTCGAATCCCTCTCCCTCCGCAGCGGTTTTTATTTTTTTACACTCTTGACGGTTGCCCCTACCGTTAGTAACCTACTTGGATGAGAACTACTCAACACAAAGGAGATATCGCTGTTTCGCAAGCACTAGCAACCTTCACTTCCCTAGGGGCTGATGTTTCTATCCCGCTTACTGAGTCAGCCCCTTATGATTTGATTGTTGATTACAAAAATGTTCTATACCGTTTACAAGTTAAATATGTAAGTGGAAACGAAGTTGATTTAAGAACTATTCATTCAAACTCCAAAGGATACGTGGTAAAGAAACCTATTCAAAACACCTACGACTGGTTATATGTACTAAATAAATCAGGTGATGAGTTTCTAGTATCTGAGTGTTTGAGTGGACGGCGTTCAATCACCTTTTTTGACGATTCTTTCACTTTAAGAAAAAATTTACCCTTATAGTCGTCTAGCTATTGAAACATATTATTTTAGTAAGTAAGTTACAAAATATTTATGATTTACACATTGTGATGGTGGATCCCTATATTGATCCCCAACAAACAGATTGTGAGACAGAGAATATTCGTCAATGGCTCTACCAAGACGCTTCTGCTTCAGATATAAATTGGGCAAGTCAGTTTAATAAACCAATTGTTGTCATCGGTGACGCCCAAGTTCGTGACGGAGTTCCTTTAGACAGTTGCTATCCTCAAGCGACCTTTGATATTCTAAAGTCCGATACTACCATCAGGGACCTCGTCTGGTATCGGTTCGATAAATCATATAATGAAGAGACTAGCGCTGGCACGATTTCTGGCGCTGCCAATAGCCCAGTATTTGTACAGATAATTGAAAGTCTATATGAAAAAAATTAGCACCTATAAAGTACCCTCATATATCTATTTGATGTGGCTGACATTGATAGTTTCTTCGTTAGTGAGTCTTATACAATTCGACTGGCCAACACTGCTAATTAGCTTTGTGACTCTGGGTCTTACAGCATACGCAGTACACCTTTACAATACTACTGAGTTCACTATTCCGACAATCTTTATTACCTTTGCTATTTTGTTTATTTACACAACCCTATTCCTTGGAGAGGTTGGTGATTTTTATGAAAAAGTTTGGTGGTGGGACACTTTACTACATGCTGGTTCGGCTCTGGGCTTCGGTATTATTGGGGTGATTATTTTAATATTTATGTTCAGACAAAAACGGATTACGGCTAGTCCATTTTTGATTTCTTTCTTTGCTTTTTCTTTTGCGTTAGCTATAGGTGCTATATGGGAAATTTTTGAATTTACTATGGATAAATTGTTTGGTTTTACCATGCAGAAAAGTGGACTTATGGACACCATGTCCGACCTAATAATTGATACCGCTGGTGCGCTAATAGCCTCTGTTTCTGGTTATTTATATTTAACGAAAAAACTCAAAACTGGCCTTGGTAATCTAATTCATGAAACGATTAAAGAGAATAAAGATACTGTTTTATAACTTTACAGCCCCAGAACAATTTATTCTCCAACAAATTCTAAAAAAACACAAAAAACACTTCCTGAAGCGATATCACTATATATCCTACTTTTTGGGTTGGAATAGAAAAATCCCCAAACTTATTAGCTCAGGGATTTTTTCTATTTAACTGATTTTACTCGGGCAGTTAAACGTGACTTTTTTCTTGAGGCAGTGTTATCTTTAATTACTCCTCTCTTAGCGGCCTTATCAATCGCTTTGTAGGCTTGTGGCAAAAGTTCTTTAGCCTTTGCAGAGTCGCCAGCCAAAACTGCTTTGTTAACACTCTTAACTACATCACTCATGACGCTTTTTCGACGCACATTAAATATGTGCTTCTTTTTTGATTGGCGATTAGCCTTTTCTGCTCCTTTAGTTATCGGCATATGTTTTATTTAAAGTTCCAGCACTATAAGGTATTAAGGACAAAAAAGCAAGGTGTTTTCATTCTTCCTTAGACTTGTGTACAATGAAATCAATATGATTCGCTCACTTGAAGGTATTATTGCTTCTTTAGGAGAAAATAGTCTAGTAGTAGTCGTTAATGGCGTTGGTTACAAGGTCTATACACCCACCCTACGCCAACAATTCATGCTTGGTGAAAACATCCTTTTTCATACCCATTTGGTAGTCAGGGAAAATGTCCTCGATTTATATGGCTTTACCGAACTCGATGAATTAGCTTTTTTTGAGCTTTTGCTAGATGTTCCCAAAATTGGACCCAAGTCTGCCTTACAAATCCTTTGCCAAGCTGACGTGTCCTTGTTATCAAGCGCTATTAATCAGCAAGACCCAGAGCACCTGCATAAGATGTCAGGTATTGGTAAAAAAACCGCTAGTAATTTGGTCAGTTACCTAGAAGGGAAAATTGACCATTTGGATTTTGTTTCGACCGCTGTTTCCACCAACTCTCTACTGTCCCCTTCTCAAATAGATGCTATTGATGCCCTTATTACGCTTGG
Organism: Minisyncoccia bacterium; assembly: GCA_041736805.1. GTDB lineage: Bacteria > Patescibacteriota > Minisyncoccia > Phycocordibacterales > UBA918 > OLB19. The sequence continues at coordinate 6,064 of JBGSSW010000020.1, read as the reverse complement.
TTACGACCCCAAAGAAGCTCGCACTTATGTTATGAAAGAAGACAAAATGGGTGATACAAAGTCTTTGGTTCAAGCTGTCTTAAAGCAAATCCCTATTCCTTAAATAAAGACGGACTACTAAATCTAACTTTTGGCAAATACGGGTATAGTCCGTATACTATTAATATATGGCTGAATTATTTTCTAAGCTTAAAACGTTGTTTCCGAAATCTATTTTAAATAAAGTCCGCCCTCCCTATCACTTTATATTGGCCTACTTAGCTGACCTTAGGTACAAGCATCCCTCTAGAGAAATAACGGTTATTGGCGTTACTGGAACAAAAGGTAAATCAAGCGTGACAGAAATACTGACTAGGATTCTTGAGGCCGAAGGACATAAGGTTGCCTTACTATCAACCATTAAATTTAAAATTGGGGACGAGATAGAAAAAAATCTATTCAAAATGACTCTGCCTGGGCGCTTTTTTGTTCAGAGTTTTTTACGTAGAGCAGTTAGCGCCGGTTGTACTTATGCCATTATTGAAATAACCTCTGAAGGTGCTAAGCAATACCGCCACCGCTTCCTCGAGTTAGATGCTCTTATTTTTACCAACCTCACACCTGAACATATTGAATCACATGGTTCATTTGAAAAATATAAACAAGCAAAACTTTCAATTGCCAGAAGAGTAGAAAAATCTTCTAAACAATCTCGATATCTCATAGCAAACATTGATGATGAACATGGTCAAGATTTTTTAAATTTTGAAGTTGAAAATAAACTTCCCTATAGTTTAAAAGACTTATCTTTGTATTCCCTACATAAAGATAGCGTCAGCTTGGTTTTTGGCGATGTCACTATTAGAGTTCCACTGATTGGTCTTTTTAATGTTTACAACCTTCTTGCTGCTATCACTCTAGCTAGGGCTTATAATATTTCTTTTTTAACTATTGATAAGGCCCTCCGAGACATCCCTCCTATTGCTGGTAGAGTTGAACTATTCTTTAGTCCTAAAAACTCCCTTAAACAAATAACGGCCGTGGTTGATTACGCCCACACTCCAGACTCACTAGAAAAACTTTACCAAGCCTTTCCAAACACTTATAAAGTATGTGTTCTTGGTAACACCGGTGGGGGCAGAGATAGCTGGAAAAGACCAGAGATGGGAGGGTTGGCCGAAAAATATTGTGATTACGTTATCCTTACCAATGAAGATCCATACGATGAAGACCCGCTCACAATAGTTGAGCAAATGTCCAAAGGAATAGGGGATAGTTCGAAGTTGGAAATTATTATGGATAGACGGACAGCCATAGCAACGGCGTTAGAAAAAGCTCCAAACAACAGCTACGTGCTTATTTCTGGAAAAGGAACTGACCCATACATCATGGGACCCAATGGTACAAAAACTATCTGGAGTGACGCCGAAGTAGTAAAAGAAGAGTTACTTAAACTACCTACAACTCAATCAAACTAACTTGCCAGCGCTCCCCGTGAGCAACTGGATTTGGTTTAATAATTTTGCCTTCAGTTGTATATAGACTTCCTTTAGCCATATTTCCAGTACTTATGATAGGCACTTTATTCCAGACGGCTTGAATCTTTAACATGCTATCGAGGTGTCTGTTTAGTAAAGCTGATTCATGGAACCAGGCGTGTGAAATTGGATGCGCCACAAATGTTACTTTTTCTCCCTGAAGTAATTTCTTTACCCCTAGTGGATTTAAAGCTTCAAAACAAAATAAAACTCTGGGGACAAATTCCGGCCAATCTGATTGTTTAACCAAAGGTCCCGCAAGATAAGGTAAATTTTCATTTAATTTATTGACTTGAACCCCTAAACCCAGTGACCTTAAAGCATAACCATAAAAATAAGGGACGTATTCTCCCAGGGGAGTAAGGTATTGTTTATCTGCTCTGAACATTTTTTTAGATACCCCATCATAGACAAAAGCCCGTAATACAGCTTCCCCATCTCTAATTACTACTCTGGAAGTATCAATTAATATTACTTCTGAACCCGGGTTAAGAAAGTGAAATCTTTTGTAGGCTGAATCAGGATCATCTATTGGTTGCGTAAAGCGAGTATCTTCAGGCAAGATTATATAATCTGCCCCGGTACGCAAAGCCACATCAATGCCCTCATTAACTAAATTTAAGCGATACTCCCACTCATCTTGCAATCCATAATAATCTTTACCCCCAAACTCAGTCTCAACCAACGCTACTTTAATTCCCTGGGTTGGAATATATGAATCTTTACTATTAGGCAAGGTGGTCAGTACCAGTAACACCATCGCTAAAAAAGAAACCTCCACAAATTTACGAAATGATAGTTTATTGAAATAGTGCCAAGTAAAAGTTGAAATAAGTACGCCTGTAAATGACAGGATATAAACTCCCCCAAGCCCAGCTAGTTGTAATAATCCTTTATGTCCGCCAACTAAATATCCTAAATACCCAACACTGTTTGAAATATTCATTACAGTACTTGGACCTAGAACAAAAACTGAATAGATAAAAGATTGAGTTATCTCGGACAAAACCCATACTATGGGAATCAAAAATATAAAAATATTAGCTGAAAAAATTCTTCTAGAACACCAGAATAAAAATCCAAATACTGCTCCTCCCGAACCTAAAACTATGGCTGTTATTAGCCACTTGGCACCTACTACCACAATTTCTAATTTACCAAGACCTAAATCAATCCACTCAATTGGATAAATACTCCAAAAAATAGAGACCGCGAAAGCCAGACTGGTAGTCCAAGCCAAGTAACTACCAGCTATCATCAACCACAATGAATCAGTCTTACTTAGAGCCAGTAAAAATATAAACACCCCCATTAAACCCAATAGCCATCCAATCGGAAGAAAAAATCCCAAACCTAAACTCAAGCCACTTATTAGATAAAGTAATCCGACCTTTGTTTTTGTTGAAAAATTATCTAGCATACCTACCGATGATACAACATAATTCCAGTCGCGACAGAAACATTCAAAGACTCCTTTTCCCCCAACATCGGTATTTCTACAATCACGTCTACTAAATCTAAGATTTCCTTAGCCAGTCCATCTGTTTCACTCCCCATAATATAAGCTACTGAGGGGGGAACCACAAAACTATCTAGGCTTAGAGAATTTTCTGCCTGCTCTACGGCTATCACAGTAACTCCCTCAGATTGTAATTTTTTTATTAATTCAATAATACTCTCTGTCTTTTCCCAAGGAATTATTTTCTCGGCCCCCAAAGCTGTTTTGTGTATTTCTGGCACCGGCCGGCCAAATCTATCAACCGGCGAGGGGGTTAAACCTGATAAATAAATCTTCTCACAACCAGCCCCGTCAGCGGTTCGAAAAATAGCCCCGACATTATAGTGGCTGCGAATATCGTGTAAAATTACCTGCTTCATGCGTGTTACACTACCAGAGAATCTATGCTGAATCCATTTCCTATTCAATTCTTGTCTTTATTCGCCTATTTTATCTTGAGGGTAATCGTGGGTTTAGTTTTTTTGCTATTTAGCTACCGCCATTTCAAGTATCGAGCCTTTCTTTATATACCATTATCTTTAAAGATTTTTCCGTTTGGAAAAATCACCACCGCGGCAATTATACTAGCCGAACTTATTATCGGAATCCTGTTTACCCTTGGAATATATACGCAAATAGCTGCTCTACTGTGTATAGCGCTGTCAATAAAAATGATTTTCTTGGTCAAAAAATTCTCTAGCCCTTATCTACCGACCAGGCTGACGTATTTACTTCTTTTTGGTATTGGCTGCTCTTTATTTATTACTGGCGCTGGCGTATTTGCGTTTGATTTACCAATATAATATGGTATATTGCTGCCACTTACTCCTACGCCCATAGCTCAGCCGGTACGCGTAAACAGTACCCCATACTGTTTACCCTTATTAAGGAGAGTGGGTCGATAAAGAAAAGAGTAAAGCATATGCGCCCATAGCTCAGCCGGTAGAGCAGCTCCCTTTTAAGGAGAAGGTCCTAGGTTCGATCCCTAGTGGGCGCACAGACTAGCGAGACCTACTGAGAGGCTTATACACCTCATAAACAGCAGTAAGTCCAGCCAACAATAAAGCCCCTCAGATTGAGTGGCTTTATTGTTGGCTAAAATTGAAATAGGCATTATAAAGAGTATACTGCCTATAAATATGGAAATGGTCTTAAAAGATGAAAGTAAAAAGCTGATAACTCAAGAAATCATAAAAGGAAATGTCTTGGAGTATATTTTTGACGACCGTGAAATGTTTGTGAGCTTTATATCCGAGATATGGTTACTTGAAAGTATGCCCTCGGACGACCCAAGACACTCTGATGCTGCTGGGGATTTTGCAAGACACTTAATTCTCAATGACGACTGGACTTTAGAGTATGTACTAAATGAAAGGTTGAAACTAGCAACGGAATCGAATGAAACCTTTGTTAAGTTTATTGATTTATTAGTTTCTCCCAAGTACCAAGGTCATATCGATTTAATTCATAGTGCTGTCTCATTTTTAACACCTTTGCTTTCAACTGACAAAGTGAGGTTTGTTCTGTCTGGTTACCAGAATAAATTACCAGTTTACAAACTGTATCCGGAATCTTCAGCATTGAAAGATATGCCAATGGATGTAAAGAAGAATGATATTAAAATATTTTGCCAAGGCACCAGAAGTTTTCCAAGCAAGAAAGAGAACCACTCAAAACCCTCTCGATTTCCAAGTTTTGTTTTAGTTAAAGATAACTGGAACGATTTTGGATTTCGCACCTTATATTATTTATTTTATTATCCAGATCCAGAAAACTGCATTGAAATAGGAGCAGTAAAAATCATGGAGAAAGAAGCGGAAAGCACACAGCTTCCAAGTGAATTTACTCTTTTAGACGAAAGATATTGCTCAGTTGGTTTAGATAAAGATTATTATCAGGCACTTGTCCAGAATTTGGGTGACAATTTCATCAGTATCTTGCTAGCATTACGTGACGCTGCATTTTTTCCAATGATATATGAGGACTTTGAAGATGACGATATCTTCAAAAAATCACTGATGAGAAATGACGATACTGAAAGATTATCTAGAACAATCTCCTATTCTTTCAGTGAAGGTGACGAAAAACTTAGATATAACTTTAACTACAAATTCACACCACTATTTGACGATAGTGCAACTGAAATTAATTTTCCATTTTCAGCAAATGGCGACATTCCGAAGAAAGTTATTGCTTTAATCGGTAAAAATGGAACTGGAAAAACTCAGCTTTTAACATCACTTGCAAGAAACCTATCGGACCGACATTCTCCATATTTTTTACCAAAGACACCACTTTTTGGTAAAGTTTTAGCTGTTTCATATAGCGTATTTGATAATTTTGAAATACCTAAAAGTAACACTTCTTTTAATTATAAATACTGCGGTCTTAAAAATGACAAGGGTCAACTATTAGATGAATCAGAGCTAGAGATAAGATTTTATGATTCCATAAAAAAGATTACTCGTAAAAAGAGAGTCACAAAACTTTATAAGGTTTTAGAAAACTTTATAGAGAGTGAAGTCTTGCAAGAACTCATAAAACAAGATAGTAGCAACAAATCTGAGTATTTAAAATTTGATTTAACAGACTTTCCTAATATCAAGAAAAAACTCAGTTCCGGTCAAGGATTGTTGCTTTTTATAGTAGTCGAAATTTTAGCTGAACTTAGATATGATTCCTTAATTTTATTTGATGAGCCAGAAACCCACCTTCACCCAAATGCAATTACTCAGCTAGTTTCTGTTATTTATGACCTGGTTGAACAATTTGACTCATTTTGCCTTATCGCGACACACTCTCCACTAATCATACAGAGTATTACGTCAGACTTAGTTTATGTAACTGAAAAAACTAATAATTGCTTTACGATTAGGAAAATTTCACAAGAATCATTTGGTGAGAACCTTGAAAGGTACCCCTTTCTTAAGACAACAATTCTAAGTATTATTACTAAACTAATACAAAGAATATGGCTAAGAAAGGTTATCGAATTGGAGCAGAAATTAAAGAAGAAATTATTAACAAGCTAAAGAACGATGGTCTTAGT